>NZ_BDBY01000033.1 GCF_001613225.1 Nocardia pseudovaccinii NBRC 100343 | reverse complement strand
CCAGGCCGAATAGCCCAGTCCGAGATGATCGTTCATCACCGGGAACAGGAAGGTGATGGCGAAGGTCGAACTCCACAGCACGACACTGCCGACGCCCATGCCGACACCACGCACCCGCAGCGGGAAGATCTCCGCCATCATCACCCACACCACCGCGCCCCAACCCAATTCGTAACCCGCGAGATAGACATTGAGCAGAATCAGCGTGGTGAGGCCGGTAATGGTGTGATTGTGCACGCCGAGCACGATGGCGCCGAGCAGGAACAGGGACGAGGCCATACACACATTGCCGAGCAGCAGCAAAGGCTTTCGGCCCCAACGGTCCACGACGAAGATCACCCAGGCGGTGAATGCGACCTTGATCGCACCGAGCACAATGGACGCCAGCAGTGATGTCGAATTTCCGAAGCCGAGGTCCTTGAACATGGTCGGCGCGTACACATTCACGGCATTGACGCCCGAGAACTGTTGTCCGACAGCCAGAATAAGCGCCACCACCAAAGCGGGCCGCGCCCACGGTGCCAACAGATCGCGCAGCCGCCCCTTCTGCCGCTCATCCAATCGAATGACCGAACGAATGCTGCTGATCTCGGATTCGATCTCATCGGCGCGATGGGTACCCGCCAGCACGGCGCGCGCTTCCTCCTCACGTCCGGCATGGACAAGCCAGCGCGGCGTCTCCGGCAGCACCGACATGCCCGCCAGCAGTGCCACAGCGGGAATCGCCGCGACCGCGAACATCATGCGCCAGTTACCGCTGCCGGACAGTGCCCAGTCCACGATGTAGGCGATCAGGATGCCCGAGACGATCATCAGCTGGTTCAACGTCGACAATGCACCGCGTGCCCTGGTCGGGGCCAGTTCGGACAGGTAGGTGGGCACCGTCGCCGACGAACACCCCACCGCGATACCGGTAATGAAACGGGCGATCACCAGCGCCGTCACATTGGGCGCGAGCGCGCAGCCAAGTGCGCCGACCGCGAAAACCGCGGCCGCCGACATGATGGTTCGCCGCCGTCCCAGCCGATCGGTGATCCGTCCGGCAATGGCCGCGCCGATCACCGCACCGGCGGCCAGACAGCCACCGATCACACCCTGTGTCACCGAGGACAGATGCCAGGACTTCTTGATGAACAACAGCACACCGGAGATGACCCCGAGGTCGTAACCGAAGAGAATGCCGCCGAGAGCGCCGAAGAAATAGAGAAATTTGACATTGGACGCGAGCGCCGATTTCGGTGCCGTCGTCATTGTTTTGAATTGCATTGTGCTGCACTTCTTTCGCGGTGGAGCAAAGTGCCATCAGCGTCACATGCCGATGGTGCGAAGTTCGGAGAAAGACGATTCCGTCTGGGTATCGGGTGATGCGTTTTCGGCGGCGGTCAGAGCGGATTCGGTTTGCCGAGTGGCGTTTCCACGAACGGACCACCGATAAGCCACGGGCCGGGATCGCCGACAGCCGCAATATCGGCGGCGAACTGTTCGGCGTCATCCAGGCTGTGGTAGCCGAGTTCTGCGGCCTCGGCCAGAGATACGACCGCGCGGGTATTGCGGGAGACGCCCCAGATCACCCGGTAGCCGGGACGCTCGGCGGCCAGGCAGGCCTCGAAGAGTCGCGCGCAATCATCGGGGGACAACCACATCGACAGCCCGCGCGCATCATGGGGGCGCTCGAAACACGAGCCGATCCGGATGCAGATCACATCCATGCCGAAGCGGGAGTGGTAGAGACTGCCGAGCGCCTCGACGGCCACTTTGCTGACACCGTAATAGGTATCGGGCCGGGGTGAGGCGTCACCGGGAATCGGGTCATCGCCCACGGCGCGGAATCCCACGGCATGATTGCTCGAGGCGAGCACGACCCGCGGCACACCGGCCTGCCGCGCCGCTTCCAGAACCGTATGCGTGCCATCGATATTGACGGCGAGCACGTTGTCCCAGCTGTCTTCTCGGCTGATCCCGCCGAGATGGATGATCGCATCCACATCCCGGCAGGCCGCGGCCATGGTGGCCGGATCGGTCAGCGATCCGGTGACGAGTTCGACCCGTTCACCTGGGAAAGGCGCGGAGAGCCCGGCCAGATCCAATAGCCGCAGAACGCGATCGGGACGCCGTAGGCGGGGCCGGATGAGCGTGCCGATTCCGCCGCCAGCGCCGGTAATGAGAATTCGGTGATCATTCATGCGGCATCGGTCTCGCTCATATAGCCGGAAATGCCGACAGAAATGCTGGTTTCGCACATTTGTCCTCCTGTGTGCGAGCGGAAGTGTGGGGTAGGTCACTTCCGCTCGAACGTGTCAGAAGGGTATTGCGCTGGATTGATGCGTGTCCAAGACCGTTTCTGTATCGACCGATGCCGTAGCGGCATCGGTCGATCGCCTACTTCACCAGCGAGACGTCCCCGTCGCGCTCCAGCTTGGAATGCATCCGCGAGTACCCGAAGTACACCGCGAGGCCGATCACCAGCCACACCGCGAAGCGCAGCCACGTCTCCCACGGCAGCGACCAGATCAGGTAGATCGAGAAGCCGATGCCGACCAGCGGCACGACCGGCATGAGCGGCAACTTGAACGCGCGCGGCTGATCGGGTCGGGTGCGGCGCAGCACCATGACCGCGACGGAGACCACGATGAAGGCCATCAGAATGCCGATATTCGTCAGCTCGGCGACCACGGTGATATCGAGCAGTCCGGCCATGGTCGCGGATCCGATGCCGACGATCCAGGTCACCCGCGTCGGCACCTTGCGGACCGGATGCGTCTTGGCGAACCACTCCGGCAGCAGCCCGTCGCGGCTCATCGCGAACCACACTCGGGTCACCCCGAGCATGAAGGTGAGCACCACGGTGACAATGCCGACGATGGCGCCGATCGCGATGACATTCGCTACGCCCGGCATGCCGACCGATTCGAAAGCAGTGGAGAAACCGCTGGTCGGGCTGATTTCGGTGTACTTCTGCATCCCGGTCAGCACGAGCGTTGCCAGCACGTACAGCACCATCGCGATGGCCAGCGAGTAGATGATCGCCTTGGGCAGATGCTTCTTGCCGTCGACGGATTCCTCAGCGGCGGTACTCATCGCGTCGTAGCCGAAGACGGCGAAGAAGACCGTTGCCGCACCGGTCCACACCGCGCCAACGCCGAACGGGAAATACGGGGTGTAGTTGGAGCTGTCGATGTGGAAGACACCGAGCACGATGATCAGTACGACCAGGGCGACCTTGATGCCGACGGCAACTGTCTCGAAGCGGCCGACGCTCTTGATGCCGCGCGAGAGCAACCACGCGGTGCCCAGACAGAACAGCACCGCGAAGACGTCGATCACGTGGCCCTCGCCGGTGCCGTGCGCGCCCATCATCCAATCGGGCAGCGTGATATCGACTTGTCCCAGTAGGAATTTGAAGTATCCGGAGACCCCGATCGCGACCACCGCCGCCACCGCGATGTACTCCAGCAGCAGATCCCAGCCGATGAACCAGCCCGCGATCTCGCCGAGGGAGACATAGCCGTAGGTGTAGGCGGATCCGGCCTTCGGCACCATCCCGGCGAATTCCGCGTAGCACAGTGCCGCGCAGGCGCTGGCGACACCGGCGATCAGGAACGAGATGAGCACCGCCGGGCCCGTGACGGAATGCGCGACCGAACCGGCCAGGGCGAATATGCCCGCGCCGATGATGCCGCCGACGCCGATCGCCGTGAGCTGCCACAGTCCGAGTGAGCGCTTCAGTTGCTCGTCCGCGGGCCCGGTCTCCTCCTCGATCTGCTCGAGGGGTTTGCGGCGCAACATCTGGCTGCGCAACTCCGCGAGGGACATGGGTCTTCCTTTCGTCCTCTGCGATACCCGACAGTGCAGTAACGCAGATCACATTCTGAGCAGCACTCAGCTAATCGGACCACAAACGCGCTGTGATCGGCGAGTTGGATAAATAAACTTCGGCGGCCTTGTCCGACTGCACAGACAAGGCCGCCGAGCTGGGGATCAGCGCTGGCTGCCCGGTCGCAGCGAGCGCAGGAAGAACGCCACATTGGCCGGGCGTTCGGCGAGTCGGCGCATGAAGTAGCCGTACCACTGATCGCCGTAGGGCACATAGACCCGAACGTGCCGCTCTTCGCGGACGAGTCGGCGCTGTTCGGCGTCGCGGATGCCGTAGAGCATCTGGAACTCGAAATCGTCGGAGCCGCGGCGGGTTGCTGTGGCGAACACCTCGGCGGCCTCGATGAGTGCCGGATCGTGGGTGGCGACCATCGGATAGCCGTTACCGTTCATCAGCACCCGCAGACAGTCCAGATAGGACTGGTCGACCTCGGCTCGGCTCTGATACGCCACCGACGCCGGTTCGCGATATGCGCCCTTGCACAGGCGAATTCGCGAGCCGGGACCGGAAAAGTATCGGCAGTCGGCCTCGGTGCGCCGCAGATAGGCCTGTAGGACGGTACCGAGCGACGGGAAGTCGGCGCGCAACTCCCGCACGATCGACAGAGTCGAATCGGTGGTCGTGTGATCCTCGGCGTCGATGGTGACCAGCACGCCCGCATCCGCTGCGGCAGTGCATATCTGGTGTGCGTGCTCGTGAGCGATCGCGTGACCGTCCGCGGGCAGAGACTGTCCCAGCGCCGAGAGCTTGAGCGAAACCTCCAGCGGCCCAACGCCTCCGGAATCGCGGAGCAACGTGAGTAACGACAGCAACGACAGATAGTGCGTCACCGTATTGCGCGCCTGCTCGATATCGGTGGTGTCCTCGCCGAGATAGTCGACGGTGATGTAGCGACCCGAACTCAGCAGATTCTCCACGGCCGCAACCGCATTCGGCTCGGATTCACCGGCGACGAAGCGATCCACCAGCTTCTTGGTGGTCGACATGCGGGTGACGGTGCGCTCCATGCGCGGCGAGCGCGAGGCGGCCAGCATGGCGGGGCGAAGCAGACCGGAAATGGCCATCAGATCTCCTCGGGTGCCTGGTGCGGATAGGTGTGCTCGGTCGGCGGGACGAAGGTCTCCTTGATGGTGCGGGCGGAGGTCCAGCGCAACAGATTCTGCGGCGAGCCTGCCTTGTCATTGGTGCCCGACGCCCGAGATCCGCCGAAGGGCTGTTGACCGACGACCGCGCCGGTGGGCTTGTCGTTGATGTAGAAGTTGCCAGCGGTGAATCGCAGAGTCTCGGTCGCCTCGGCCACGGCATTGCGGTCGTCGGCGATGATCGCGCCGGTCAGGCCGTAGGCCGAACCGCCGTCGACCAGTTCGAGTGCCGCCTCGAAGGATCCGGCGATCGAATCGTCGTAGACGTGGATCGCGAGAATCGGGCCGAAGTATTCGGTACTGAATGCCTCGTCAGTGGGGTCGTCGCCGAGCAGGATGGTCGGGTCGACGAAATATCCGACGGTGTCGTCGGTATGTCCGCCCGCCGCGATGGTCAAACCCGAGGTGGCCTTGGCGCGGGCGATGGCATCGGCATTGCGATCGAAGGCACGCTGGTCGATGACCGCGCCGCCGAAGTTCGCGAAATCGGTGACATCGCCGTAGCTCAGCGCACCGACCTTATCGATGAGATCGCGGCCCATCTTTGCCCACACCGACTTCGGGACGAACGCGCGCGAGGCGGCCGAGCACTTCTGGCCCTGATAGTCGAACGCGCCGCGGATCAGCGCGGTGGTCAGTACATCCGGATCCGCCGAGCTGTGCGCCAGCACGAAATCCTTACCGCCGGTTTCACCGACCAGCCGCGGATAGGTGTTGTAGTCGGCGATATTCATCGCCACCGAACGCCACAGATGCTGGAAAGTCGCGGTCGAACCGGTGAAGTGAATGCCCGCCAGCCGTCGATCGGTCAGCGCGACATCGGAGATCTTCGGACCCGCGCCGTGCACCATATTGATGACACCGGGCGGTAGACCCGCGGCCTCCAGCAGTTTCATCGTCCAATACGCGGCCACCGCCTGGGTGGGCGACGGCTTCCACAGGACCGTATTGCCCATCAGGGCGGGCGCGGTCGGCAGATTGCCCGCGATCGCGGTGAAGTTGAACGGGGTGATCGCGTAGACGAAGCCCTCGAGTGGGCGATACTCGACCTTGTTCCATACACCCGGGGTCGAGATCGGCTGGTCGGCCAGGATCTGCCGGGCGAAATGGACATTGAAGCGCCAGAAGTCGACCAGTTCGCACGGTGCGTCGATCTCGGCCTGGTAGGCGGTCTTGGATTGCCCCAACATGGTTGCGGCGGCAATGGTTTCGCGCCACGGACCGGACAGCAGATCGGCGGCGCGCAGGAAGATCGCGGCGCGATCCTCGAAGGACAGCGCCCGCCAGCCGGGTGCGGCGGCGGAGGCGGCGGCGATCGCATCCGCGACATCGCCGGCCTCGGCGGTGGTGAGGGTGCCGAGTACGGCGGCATGATTGTGCGGCTGCACGACGTCGATGCTCTTACCCGAGGTGCGTCGGTGCTCGCCGCCGATGACATGGTGGATCTCGGTCGGCGTCGCGGCGAGTTCGCTCAGTTTCGCCCGCAGTCGTGCGCGTTCGGCGCTGCCCGGTGCGAAGGTGCCGACCGGCTCGTTGGCCGGGCGTGGCGTGGACACGATGGCGTCCATGAGTCCTCCTTGCTGGTATATGACGGTGAGCCGAAGTCAACACGGCAAAACAGCCCGCAGAATCGGACAAGCGGACAAAGATGGGATGACCGGATTGGCGAGTCGTATGAAAGTGGGCAGTGGTCGTGGCTAGCGAGGGTGAGTTGGTGGCCGCGGACCTGGACCTGTTCGGATTGGCGCAGATGGTCGCCCAGAATGCGGGCGGGATGGTGTCCATCGAGGACCCGCAATCGCATGTGCTCGCGTATTCGGCCTCGGATCAGGCGGCCGACCAGCTGCGGGTGCTTTCGATCCTCGGCCGGGAGGGGCCGCGCGATTATCTGCGGGTGCTGCGCACGTGGGGGGTGTTCGATCGGCTGCGCGGTACCGACGATGTCATCGACATACCGGCGCACGAGGAGCTGGACATCAAGCGCCGCCTCGTGGTGAGCATTCGCGAGCAGTCCGAGGGGAGTGCGCCGCGGGTGCTCGGCTCGATCTGGTTGCAGCAGGGCGACCGGCCGTTCAAACCGGATGCCGCGGAGATCCTGCGCGGTGCGTCGGCCATTGCCGCCCGGCTGATTTCGCGCAGTCTGGACGCGCCGTCCACCGAGGCGCTGCTGATTCAGCGGCTGTTCGGAACGGGTGGTGGCACCGCCGATGTGCCCGCCGTGGCGAGTGCGTTGAATCTGTCGCTGACCGGTCCGGCCGCGGTGGTCGGCTTCGCGGTCGCGCCCGGTGTGAAGTCGCCCGCCGCCTTCGGCAATATGCTTCGATTGCGCGCCAGCTCATTTCGCGGCGATTCGGTGACGACCATCCTCGGTGATCGGGTGTATGTGCTACTGCCGCAATACCGTTCGGCGCATGCCGTGACGGCGTGGACACGTCAGCTGGTCGAACAGCTCGAAGCCGAATTCGAATTGCGCGCCGCCATCGCCTGTCCCATACCGGATCTGGCCCATGTCGCGGGCGCGCGCTCCGAGGTGGACCGGGTCCTCGACAGCACGGCCGCGACCTATCCGCGCGGCCGGGTGACCACGCTGGCCGAATCGCGCACCGCGGTACTGCTCGGCGAAATCCTCGACCTCGTCGGCACACGGCCGGAACTGCACGATCCGCGCCTGCGCAAGTTGCTGGACTACGACCGCAAGCATTCCGCGAATCTGTGCGAGAGCGTCGAGACGTATCTGCGTGAACACGGCGATGTGCGCAATGCCGCGACGGCGCTGCAGGTGCATCCGAATACCCTGCGATACCGGATCCGCCGGGTCGAGGACATCCTCGGGATGGACCTGACCGATCCCGCCGATCGCCTGCTGCTCGAACTCCAACTCGCCCTGCGTCGCCGAGCGCCCGAATAGGCGCGCACGCGAGCGATGATTTTTCCGGCTTCGGTCCGTCTGATCTGGTGACACGGCATCAATAACCGACCAAGGAGATACCGATGCGGAAAATCACCGCCGGACTGTTCATCGCACTCGACGGCGTCGTCGAGAACCCCCAGGATTGGCACTTCCCGTACTTCAACGAGGAGATGGCCACGGCCGTCGACAGTCAGCTCGGCGCGGCCGATACGCTGCTGCTGGGCCGCAAGACCTACGAGGGTTTCGCCGGGGCATGGCCGGAGCGGGAGGCCGCGGGCGATGTGGACGCCGAGATGGCAAAGAAGCTCGGCGACGCGCGCAAGATCGTGGTCACGCATCAGGATCTCACCTTCACCTGGCGCAATTCCGAAGTGCTGAAAGGTGATCTGGCGGAGGCCGTCGCGGCGCTGAAGGATGAGCCCGGCGACGCACCCATCGGCATCAGCGGATCGGTATCGGTTGTCCGCCAACTGCTCGAGGTCGGGCTCTTGGACGAGCTGCACCTGCTGGTGCACCCGATCGCGGTGCGCAAGGGCCTGCGATTGTTCGAGGAGACCGGCGCTGCGCTTCCGCTGCAACTGCTTTCGTCCAATACTTTCGAAACCGGCGTCGTCCATCTGGTGTACGCCAAGGCGGCGGCCGAAGGTACCGAAGAGTACGAGTACGCGAAACAGTTCCTGCCCCAAGAGGATTAGAAAGACGTCGAGTGGCATATGCCCCTGTGGGCATATGCCACTCGGGCGTCGCAACCGCGGAACTATGGTCTTCGCTTCGATCATTCCGCGTCGAGGACCTTGCGTGCGCGGCTGTAATTCTCGTTGCGCTCTGCGCTTCCGTTGCTTCCGCCGTTGATCGTATGCGTGATCGCGTCGATGTCCGATTTATCCGCATCTTCGTTCAAATCCTTGGAATCCCAATACCATCCAGCAGTAGCGAAGGCGTACTTCGGGTCTTCGGCCAGGTCGGGGTTTTTGACGAAATCGACCTCGAGGGCGTCGCTTGCCTTCCGGTAGTTGGCACGCCCGGTCAGTTGCAGCGCGCCTCGGCCGTGAAAGATGGCGCCGTCACCCGACTGCTCGTTTCCGAGGTCTTTGCGTGTCCCGTAGTTCCTCTCGAAATAGGCCTTGTCACCGTATTCTTCGAGGGTCTTCAGATTGTCGGTCTCCACTCCGACCTGCGCAAGGAAAGCGGCCGCACGTTTGGGCGTATCGATCCCGTAGTCACGCATCGCCTGATCGAGGTAGGGGAGGTATTTTTTCAGCGTGGACTCGGGGGTGTGGGGGAAGATCTTTTCGAGTTGTGCCAAGGTCACGGGGCTCATCTGCCCGGCCCGTTCCGAGTTGGTTCCGATGATGTCGACGAAGTCCTTCTCCACATGCAGGACTCTCGTGACAATGTCGGTCAACAGCGACTTTTCCTCACTCGCTGTCAACCTGCCCGATCGTGCGGAGACCGCCAGCGAGGCCGCTTGCAGTACCAGCCCCAGCATTTGCGCCTCGTCGCGGATCTCCTTGGCCATCTTCGCGTTATCGCCCGCGACATCCCCAACTTTGCCGGAGAGCTCGGCATCCCGCTCTTTCAAACCCGCGGTCAGCTCCGACAATTCTGCAGATTTCGTGTTGTAATGCGCGGTCACCACGGATTTGTTGGCCACGTCGTAGAGGTTCGCCGCATCGAGCAACGCCGTCAGATCCGGAATATCGGAGGGGTTTCCGGTGCCGAGCTGATCGACCATCAATCGAAATGCGGTTCGAGCGAATTCGACTGCGCGTCGGACAGTCTCCGAAACACCCGGCGGCGCGGCGAGCTTGTCGATCTGCGCGCGTGCGCCCGCCACTATCGGCGATACGGTCGGCTTTTGTCCTTTCGGCGGTAGCAGTCCGTATTGCGCTCCCGCCCAAGGATCACCGGAGATGGGGTCGTACTGGGAGCCCATCCGCGGAATTCTCGCACAGTCGGTTGGGCGCTTTCGCATCTCGACTCCCCAGCGGTGGGCGTTGCACGCTGATCGCGCTACTCGGTCAGCACCTGCCGGTGCGCGGGATCGTCAGGGACCAAGCGGTTTCGGTGGGTATGGGCGTAGTGACTGTCAGGTCTGCGCCATAGCCGACAAGTGTTTCCGACAACGGTTCGGGCTCGTGCTCCGCCATCGCGAGATCGGTTGGTGTCCACGTGATTTCGTGCATGACGATGGCGAATTGGCGGTCGTCGAGGATGACGTTTACCCGGATGTCCTCGGCGACCGCACGCTGGCGCATTGTCTGCAGTACCCGTTCCACGACTTCGAGCGCAGCGGATGTGAGAGCCGGATCGAGGTCGTTGACCGGTCCGGCGAAGCCGACTTGGGACTGTGCGCCGAGCGCCTCGGCGGCCTCGCTGGCGAGTTCCATGACCTCCGTGCGGAATGGGGTCTCGATTTCGAGGTCCGAGGCGAGTTCCGCGACGGTGTCGCGGATGTGATCGATGACGGCGTCGAGTTCTTGGACCGCGTCGTCGATGCGGTCGGCGACGGCGGGCACACGGGCCAAGGGACGGATCCCGCTCAATCGCATCCCGATGCCGAACAGTTGATCGATCACCGTGCGGTGCAGTTCGTGGGCGATGCGGTCGCGTTCGTGGATGATCCGCAAGGCCCGCAGTCGTTTCTCGGCCAGCCGGAGGTCGACCAGATTGTCCACCCGTGCTCGGAGTTCGGTGACCTCGAAAGGTTTCCGCAGATAGTCGTTGGCCCCGGCACGCAGCAGATCCAGCCGCGACTGCTCGTCTGCGCGTGCGCTGACGATGAGTACCGGGGTGTTGCGCAACTCGTGGTCGGCGCGGACCTCGTGCAGAAGTTCGTCGCCGCTCATGCCCGGCATCATGAGGTCGCACACGATCAGATCCGGCTTGTGTGCTCGGGCCAGCCGCAGTCCCGTGCCACCGTTGTCGGCGGCGATGACCCGATAGGACTCGGAGAGCGCCTCCCGAATCAGTGCGTTGAGGTCGGCATTGTCCTCGACGACAATGACCGACGGTTTCGGTTCCGACTCATCCGATCCGGTATCCGCGTATGTGGTGCGTTCGCGGCTCTCGGGCGTCAGCTCGGCAATCAGCGCGTCGGCGGCGTAACCTGCGCGAGTCGGTGTGGGCTCGGTGGCCGAGCGGCGGACCGGGGTGCCCGGTGGGGCGGCTCGCGGCAGCTCGATCACGATCATCGCGCCGCCCTCCGGTGCGTCGGCGATAGTGATGTCACCACGCTGCAAGCGCACCAGGTCACGGACGATGCTGAGGCCCAAACCCGTGCCGCCCACCGCGCGGGTCGCCGCGCCATCGACCTGACGGAACCGCTCCAAGACCGCGGTGCGATACGACGCCGGTATGCCTGGGCCGCTATCGGCGATCTCGATGATCACATCGTCATCGGCAGGGCGTACGGTGCAGCGGATAATGCCGCCTTCGGGGACGAATTTGAAGGCGTTGGACAGCAGATTCAGCAGAATGCGCTGCAGGTGCTCGGGATCGAGTGCGGCGGGGACGGGCTGCGGCGCGTCGACGGCCAGGCGGATGCCGCGGTCGACCGCCATGGACTCGAAGAAGGCCGAGCCGAGCCGCACCTGCTCGGTGACATCGATCCAGGCGTAATCGGGTCGTATGGCGCCCGACTCCAGCTTCGAGGCGTCGAGCAGATCATCAATCTGACGCTGCAGTATGCGCGCATTGCGCAGGATCAGCTCGAGGTCGTCGCGGTCGGCGGGCGTGCACCGGTCGAGCAACTTCTGGGTCGGCGCCAAGATCAACATGAGCGGGGTTCGCAGCTCGTGGCTGATATTGGCGACGAACTGGCTCTTCAGTTCGTCGAGTTCCTTCGCGCGCGCGTACAACTGAGTCAGCTCGATATTGGCCTCCTTGAGCTGCCTGCTGGTTTCGGCGACATCACGGGCTCGGGCGAACACCTCCTGTTCCATCTCCTGGCTCGAAGCCCGCAGCGCGGCCGTTTCCTCTCGTTTCGCCGCGTCGGATGCTTCGAGCCGGATGAAATCGGTGACATCCTCGACGCGGTGGATGACATAGCGCAGCTCGCCGTCGGCACCGAGGACCGGGGAGTTGGTCGGACTCCAGAATCGCGGTTCGAAGGTGCCGTCGGGCTTGCGGATGTCGTAGCGCTGAACCGGCATCGCATCGATGACCCGGTTCCGCAGCACCCGTTCCAGCGATACCCGCAGGTTACGGACACCTTCTGCCGACGAATCATCCGGATTGTCCGGAAATGCCTTGAAAATGTGCTTGCCGAGGAGGTCCTGTCGTTCGGTCATCGTCGCGGTGGCATATGCGTCGGTCACCGCGACGATGCACAGGTCGGCGTCGAGTACCAGGTACAGACCTGGTGCGGACTCGAAAACGGCGCGGAAATCGATCTCCACGGACACACGTCGACTCTATCCCGAACGTGCGGCCACCGATATGAGCAGGTCAGGCCTGTACCGGCGCCTCGGACTCACCGGTCTCGACGACCGTTCGCCTGGGTCCGGTGAACCAGTGTCTGGCCGACGCGAGCCACCAGACGCCGATCGTGCCCACCACGCCGACCAGGGTGATCGGTGCGTAATTGACGGTGTTCCAAGTGAATTCGCTGTTCCACGGATAGCCGCGGTCATCGGTCGGCAGGATGAACAGCAGGCTGATCAGCACGATCCAGATCAGGGCGATGATGCCGACGGGGCGATACCAGGGGCCGAGTTGCCAAGGGCCGGTGTGGAATCGGCCGCCGTGCAGTTGGCGCAGCAGGATAGGGATGCCGTAGGCGATATAGAGGCCGATGGTGGCGACGGAGGTGGCCGCCGCGTATGCGGTCGGCGCGTTCTCCGCGGGCACCAGCATCGACGGGATCAGCAGGACGAAGGAGAAGAACGAGATGAACAGCACCGCGTGCACCGGCACCTTGCGGGCCGAAAGTCGCGACCAGTAGGCCGATCCCGGCACCGCGCCGTCACGGGAGAAGGCGAACAGCATCCGTGAGGCCGAGGTGACCGAGGCGTAGCCGCAGAACAGCTGCGCGACCGCGGCGATGATCAGCAGCAGCCCGGACCAGAACGAATTCAGCGAGTTCTCCAGGATGTAGATCACGGGGTAGCCCTTGTTTTTCGTCGGATCGAGCGCATCGTCGAGATTCGGAATCGCGAAGGTCACCGCCATGATGAGCAGATAACCGGCGACGGCCGAGACGACAATGGTGTTGATGATGCCCTTGGCCGCTGTGCGCGCGGCATCGTGGGTCTCCTCCGACATGTGTGCCGATGCGTCGTAGCCGGTGAATGTGTACTGCGCGTGCAGCAGCCCGAGTAGAAAGCTGAACGCCACCCCGCCGAAGCCGACCGCGCTGTTGTCGACGGTTTCGGTGAAGACGAAGCCGACGCTCTGATGGTGGCTCGCGCCGAACCCGAGTACCACGACGAAGATCGCCACCCCGCCGACATGCCACCAGGCCGAGATATTGTTGATGACCGCGGACAGATGCGGGCCGATCGCATTCAGTACGGCGTGCAGGATCAGGATCGCCGTGAAGACCAAAAAGATTGCGGTGCGGTCGGTTCCGATATCGATGCCGATCACATTGAGCACCGCGGTGGTGAAGATGGCCGCGCCGTAGTCGATGGCGGCGGTCACCGCGATCTGGCCGATCAGGTTGAACCACCGGTGAACCAGCCCCAGACCGGCCCGCCCAATTCGGATGCCCACCAGTACAGACCGCCGGAAGTCGGGTAGGCCGAGGCCAATTCGGCCATCGCCAGGCCCACGAACAACACCATGACCGAGACCAGCGGCCAGCCCCACGCCATGGTGATCGGGCCGCCGTTGGCCAGACCGATGCCATAACTGGCCAATCCGCCGGTCAGGATGGACACGATGGTGAAGCTGATGGCGAAGTTGGAGAACCCGGACCAGGATCTCGCCAATTCCTGTTTGTAGCCGAGTTCGGCCAGGCGCCGTTCGTCATCGGATGGTGTGGTGGCTTCGGTCATGATCGCTCCCGGGTGAAAACGCCGCCCTCATACAGCGTTTGCCAGAAGCTAAGTGTGAAGTGAGTGCTGGTCAATCGCAGGGAAATATGGAAACCGGGCCGTAATCTCTCGGCAATCGCACATTCGGAGATTGGCTCCGCGGAATCCGTGGTAGGCAGGACGGATGCGACCGATGCGCTCCTCCTATGACGTGGTGGTGGTCGGTGGTGGTCACAATGGGCTGGTGGCCGCCGCATACCTGGCGCGAGCCGGGCGGTCGGTGCTGGTGCTGGAGCGGCAGGAGCACACCGGTGGGGCCGCGGTTTCGGCGCGGGTGTTCCCGGGCGTCGATGCGCGATTGTCGCGGTATTCGTATCTGGTGAGCCTGCTGCCGCGGCAGATCGTCGAGGAACTCGGGCTGCGGTTCGCGACGCGGCGTCGGCGGATCTCGTCGTATACGCCGGTCGGGGACGGTGGACTGCTGGTCGATACCGGTTCCGAGGCCAGGACCAGGGACAGCTTCGTGCGGCTCACCGGATCGGACCGGGATTTCCGGGCGTGGCAGGAGTTCTACGGCGCGACCGGGCGGCTCGCGCAGCGGGTGTTTCCGACGCTGACGCAACCGTTGCCGACGCGGTCGGAGCTCGAGCGGGTTGTCGACGATCCCGCCATCTGGTCGGCGCTGTTCGAGCGGCCGCTGGGGGAGACGGTCGAGTCCACCTTTGCCGACGACACCGTGCGCGGGGTCGTGCTCACCGACGCGCTCATCGGGACCTTCACCCATGCGCACGATCCTGAACTGCGGCAGAACCGGTGCTTCCTCTACCACGTGATCGGTGGCGGCACCGGCGACTGGGATGTACCGATCGGCGGTATGGGCGCGCTGACTGACGCACTCGCCGACGCGGTTCGCACCGCCGGTGCCGAGCTGATCACCGGCTGTGCCGTGACCGAGGTCGAATCCGACGATTTCACCGCCGAAGTGCGCTATGCGGACGGTGTGATCCGCGCCCGGCATGTGCTCGTCAATGCGGCACCGCATGAGCTCGCGCAGCTGCTCGGCATACCGGAGGAGCCGAAACCCGAAGGCGCCCAACTGAAAGTGAATATGGTGCTGCGGCGGTTACCTCGGTTGCGCGACGTTTCGACAGATCCGCGCGAGGCATTCGCCGGGACTTTTCATATCGCCGAATCATATTCGCAACTGGAGCAGGCATATCGCGAGGCGTCCGGCGGACGGATCCCGTCGGCCGTGCCGTCGGAGATCTACTGTCACACCCTGACCGATCCCTCGATTCTCGCGCCCGGCTCCGATCTGCACACCCTCACGCTGTTCGGATTACACACTCCGGCAAGGCTTTTCGAGTCCGATCCGGAGGCGGCGAAGGCGATGGCGGTGAAAGCCGCACTGGCCCAACTGGATGCGGTACTCGCCGAACCGCTTATCGGTTGTCTCGCACTCGACGAAGATGGTGCACCCTGTATCGAGGCCAAGTCGCCGGTAGACCTGGAACGTGAGGTGGCCCTCCCCGGCGGGCATATCTTCCACCGAGACCTGGCCTTCCCCTATCGCTCCGGCGCAGCCGATACTCCGGCGGCTCGCTGGGGTGTGGCTACGGACGTGCCCAACGTCTTCATCTGCGGTGCGGGCGCGATTCGCGGCGGCGGTGTCAGCGGCATCCCCGGCCACAATGCCGCCATGGCAGTTCTCGAAACGCGCTGACTACGCGTTGGTCGCCAATATGGGGGGCGTCACGTTTGGGATTGTGTCATCCCGATATCGCATTACTGTTTTGTGCGGGGCGTCCGAAGCTGGATGTGTTGTTGCGGATTTCGCTGGCTGATTTGTGTCGGCGCATGATGGAATCCGATTGCGGCGTTCGGGTTTCCCGCATCGGGTGTCCGTTGGATGGCGATGGGGTAAATGAATCCGGTCGATGTGGTGTAGGTCTCATCGTGATCGACTTCGGCATTATTTGGTGGCAATCGATGAGCAAACATTAACGATTAGGTCACGAACCGTTTGCATGCAGCGGTTTTTATTGGGCTGCTTCCGCAGTCCACCCCGTTAGGAACCAAAGCATGTTGATGAGGAAATTCGCCGCGACCTCGGCCCTGGTGATCGCGGCGCTCGGTGTCACGGCCGGGACCGTCAATGCCGCTCCCGAAACCGATAGCGGCGTCGTGAACTACACGGCCACCACGACCCCGTCCTCGACCATCATCAAGACCGATGCCGGTTCGCTGGTCGACGAGAACGGCGTCTTCAAGATCAAGGCCGTCGACGGCACCACCCTCGCGGGCACCGATCTGTCCTTCCGGGTGGACGATTACGTCTTCCCGATCGCGGCCGATATCCAGGATCACACCGCGACGCTGACGCCGCAGTTCGATATGGCCCACGCCGTGTACAAGCCGGTCGCGCTGCCGTACGAGGACAAGGCGCCGTGGAAGTCCGAATACGACCGTGAGCAAGCCGCGTTCAACCGTATGAAGGACACCATCGCCATGGGCGCCACCATCGGCACCCTGGTCGGCGGTCTCGGCGGCGGCGCCGTCGGCTGCGTCCTGGGTGGCATCGCGGGCGCCACTGTCGCCGCGGCCACCATTGTCGGCCTGTTCGGTCCCTTCCTCCCCGCCGCCGCGGTCGGCTGCATCGGCGGCATCATCGCCGTCGGCGCGCTCGGCACCCTGGCCGGACAGATCTTCGTCACGGCCCCGGTCGCCATCGCCGCCGCGATCCAGTACTTCACTACGATCAACCAGCCCTTCACGGCACCGAAGTAAACCCGGCACACCGATCGGCGGGCGCTCGCACCGAGCGCCCGCCGATTTTTTCTGTCGGTTCCGAAGTTGGTTTCATGGATCGACAACGACCGCTACCTAGCGGGGCCCGCGCCATGGAGCTGCGCCAATTGCGCTATTTCGTCACCGTGGCCGAGGAACTGCACTTCGGGCGCGCGGCCGAATGACTGCATATCGCGCAACCAGCGGTGAGTCAGCAGATGCAGCGGCTCGAGCGGGAATTGAAGGTTCAGCTGCTGGATCGGTCGCCGCGGCGAGTGCGGCTGACGGAGGCTGGGCAACGGTTTCTGCCCGCGGCGCGCGGTGTGCTGATCGCGGCCGATCAGGCGCGGGCATCGGTGGCCGATGTGGCGGGGGCGCGGGCCGAGGTCTTCCGGCTCGGCACGGTCACCGGTCTCGGCGCGCGGCTGGATGCCATCCTGGATGCCTTTGCCGAGCGTCTTCCGCAGGTGCGGATCGAGTTGGTCACGCTGCCGGTGCGCGAGCGGTTGGCGCAGGTGGCCGACGGACGATTGGACGCGGCCTTCGTGCGTGCACCGACCGCCGACGACACTCCAGAGCTGGAGTATCTGCGCGCCTGGGACGACCGGCTCGTCGCGGTGCTCCCGGCCCGGCATCCGCTGGCCGCACACGAGACAGTGCGATTGGCCGATCTGGCCTCGGTGCCACTGCGGATGACCGAGCGGCGCAATCGTCCGGCGCTGGTGGATCTGGTGCTGATGTCTTGTCAACGTGCGGGTTTCGAGCCTGTTCCGGCCCCGACCGCCACCACGCTGCAGGACAATTTGGCCGCGATCGGCACCGGTGCCGCGATGTGGACGGTGATCTACGCGGCCAATGCCGACCAGGTGCACAATCCGCGAGTGGCCTTCCGTCCGTCCGGCGACGGCGGGCTGAGCCTGCCGATTGCCGTAGCCCTGCGAGCCGGACCGATTCGCCGAGCTCGACGCTGTTGCGCGACCTTCTGGCGAGTAACCGCGAACAATGAGCATTCGTTATCGCTGTGCGAACGAACTGGCCCTTGGTCGATGCTGTTCCTTCGGGTGAACTGATAACAGGCCGCCAGACAAGCCGGAATCCCCCCGGATATGGCCTGTCCCACCCCTTTTCATTCAGGAGATCAGTCATGCCCATCGTCACCGTCCAGCAGGGTCCGCGCACCGTCGAACTCGAGCGGGATCTGGTCCGCCGGATCACCGACGCCTTCGTCGACGCGTACCAGATTTCGGCCGAAACCGTACAGGTGTGGATCCACGAGACCCCCGCCGACAGCTGGGGCGCGGCCGGACAGCTGACCGCCGACAAGAAATAGCCGACCGCAGGATGCCGAAGCCCGACCGATACCGTCGCGGTCATGCCGATCACGCATGACTTGCGCTGGCTACCGGTCGGGCCGGTGGTCCTGGTGTTGCTATCCGCGGGTGCGGGCGCAACCGACGCCCTGGTCTTCACCGAACTCGGCAAGGTATTCGCCAGCATCCTGACCGGCAATCTGGTGCTGCTGGGCGCCGCCGTCGGGTTATCCGGCATCGAACTGACACCGCCGCTCACTGTGCTCGTTGCCTATCTCATCGGTGTGGCGGTGGCCGCGCGCTGGTGTCGCGCAATACCGGGGATGCAGCGCACCGCACGCATCCGCCACTGCCTCGCGGGTGAGGCGGCGTTGGTGGTCGTTGTTGCCGTATTCGCCGATGCGCTCGGTGCCATCCGTATCGTCCTGCTGGCCGTGGCGGCACTGGCCATGGGCGTCCAGTCCGCCGCAGTTCTCGTTATTGATCGCGGATCGCCGACCACCTACATGACAAGCACGTTCACCGGCCTGGTCAGCGACCTCGCCGCGAACCGCCGGGTCGACCCGCTGGCCATTGCCCGAATCGCCGCCGTCATTCTCGGCGCCGCCGCCGCTGTCGCACTCTATTCCATAAGTGTCCATTGGGGTTTCGTCATCCCCGCCGCCCTGATCGCATCGGCGGCGAGTCTCGCGTACACCCGCTCGTGGCATGATGACGCTCAACCGATGCTGGACGAATAGCCATCTGTCGCGTCGACGGCGGAATTCGGCGACGGCAGGCTGATCAGTCGTTCGAATCCGGCTCGGGCGAACCCCGATCCAGCATCTAGGGAACGGCGACGGTTTCGTCGCAGCTGTCGGGTGGGTCGACCAAGCCGCATTCGGCCGGTGGGCGGGTCGGGCGGTAGCTGGTGGGGACGCCGCCGGATTGGATGATGCCGCGGTAGGCGTCGACTGCGTCGGTGGGTTTGCGGGCCAGGGTGGGGTCGGTGCGGACGTCGACGGTGTAGAGGCCGAAACGTGGTGTGTAGCTGCCCCATTCGTAGTTGTCGGTCAGGCTCCAGTAGTTGTAGCCGACGACATTCATGCCGTCGGACTTGGCGCGCTGGAGCCAGTAGACGGTGTCGCGGAGGTGGTCGGAGCGGGTGTAGCCGTCGGCGCGCGGTTTGCCGTCCTCGGTAGGCATGCCGTTCTCCACGACATACAGTGGGCGGTCGGGAAACAACTGCGTGTAATGGCGCAGTGCGTAGTAGATGCCCTCGGTGTGAATCGGGAGTTCCCAGATCGCCGGACCCTCGTTCGCACCACCCTGGACCGCTTTGTTCGTTTCCGGCAGGGGCGCGAAATAGTAGTCGACGCCGATGAAGTCGAGCTTATCGGCGATCCGGTCCACAATCGGCTGATTCACCTCGGTCTCGGCGCCTGCGACATAGCCGAGATTGCTGGTGACCTGTGCGTCGGGCAGGTTCTGATGGATGGTGTCATAGATTGCGTTGTGCGCCTCGGCGATTCGATCCAGCATCGCGGGCGCCTCGTCCGGTGTGATCGCACCTATGCGCAGTTCGGTGCCGATGTAGGCGGCGGGCTCGTTGAAGGTGACCCACAGTGGGTTGCGAGAGGCATAGCGTTTCACCACTTTTCGCATATTGGCCAGCCAATCCTCGACCATGCCCGGATTGCGCCAGCCGCCGCGATCGGCGGCCCAGCCGGGATACACCCAATGATCCAGGGTGAGCATCGGCCGCATACCGGCGGCGAGGATGCGCGCGATCACGTTGTCGTAGAAGCCGAATGCCGCGTCGTCCCAGGTATCGGGTTGCGGCTGTACCCGCGCCCATTCGATCCCGATCCGATACACCCGGACCCCGAGATGTGCGGCCAGGTTGATATCGGAGATGTAGCGCTTGTAGAAGTCGACCGAATTCTCGTAGTCGTCCCCGGCCTTGCCGGTTTCGATATAGCGGGTCCAATTGCTGTCCGGCGCACGGCCTTCGGATTGGAAGCCCGATGATGCGACGCCCCAGAGGAATTCCCGGCCGAACGGTGCGACGGTGGCCTGTGCGGTCGGCATGGCGAGGCTCGGCAGCAGTAGCGTGCTCGCGATGATCGCGAGCCCGGCCAGGGCGCGGCGGCGCATCGGTGTTCGCATCGTGCTCCTGTCCCCATCCGGCACTGTTGGTCGTGCGTCACCCCGGCGGGGCAATGCCCGGTAAGTGATCCGTCAGCGTAACTGTGTGATTGCTGACATCTGAGCAGCCCGTCGGTGTGTCGCGAATGGAATCGGAACACCTGGGAGTTCGGCGCGATTGCTATCTGTTCGCTTCGTCAGCTCACCCGTCCGCCGATGCGGCGAGTGAGATCGTCCGCGGTGGACCGCACCTGAGCGGCGAGACCGGACCAATCGGCGGCACAGGGGATCTGCTCGCAGTGGTGCCGCAGCGTCACGCTGATCGCCGCGATCGGCCGATGGTCGTGATCGAACGCCGGATAGGCGACCGAGGCGAATCCGGCGGTGACATGTCCGTCCTCGCTCGCCCAGCCGCGCCGACGCTCGGCGGGAAGGATGGTGCGCAGCGCCGCGAGGCTGGTCGGCCCGCGATCGGTGCGGCGTACGAAGGCTGCCGCCGACGGGAACAGCGCACGCACATGGGCGGCGGGTAGGTGCGCCAGGATCGCCCGCCCCGACGCGGTCAGCTGTGCGGGCAGGCGGACGCCGACATCGGTCACCAGCGTTTCGGGACGCGCTGGGCGTTCTTTGATCAGATACAGCAGTTCATTGCCGTGCAGGACCCCGAGGTGCGCGTTGTGCCCGACCCGTCCGGCCAACTCGCGCAGCAATGGTCCGGCCACCCGCTCCAGCGGATCGTGACGCAGATAGGCCGAGCCGAGTTCGAAGGCGGCGATACCGAGGCCGTAGCGCCGTTCGGCGGGCAGCCGGGTGACGAAGCGGGCCTGCTCCAACTCCGCCAGTAGGTGATAGGTGGTCGAGCGGGGGATGTCGAGCTCGCGCGCGATCGTGGATGCGGAGACCGGTCCGGCCCGGGTCGCCATCAGCTGCAGCACGGCCAAGCCGCGCCGCAGCGCCGGGATGTCGCTGCTCGTTCCCATGCCACTTCCTCGGATTGTCTCGGATACCAGACAGAACCTGGCCCAGCCTCATTCTCCACCCGCCTCCGTGGCGGTGGAATGGGCCTATGCCGGAAACCACGCAGTTACCGCCCGTGGAGCTGGACGGGCCGCTGACCGTCGAACGCATCGTCGCCGTTGCCCGCGACGGCGCGGAAGTTCGATTCAGCGAGGCCGCCGAGAAGCGGCTGACCTACGCGCGTCAGCATGTCGACGCGCTGGCGGCGGGCACGGTCCCGACCTACGGCGTCTCCACCGGCTTCGGTGCACTGGCCACCCGGCACATTCCGCCGGAGAGCCGGGCGGCGCTGCAGCGGTCGCTGATCCGCTCGCATGCCGCGGGCGCGGGTGCCGCGGTCGAGACCGAGGTGGTGCGCGCCATGATGTTGCTGCGGCTGCGCACGCTGGCCACCGGACATACCGGTGTGCGGCCGGAGACGGCGCTCACTTTGGCTGCCTTGATCAATGCGGGCATGACGCCGGTGGTGCACGAGTTCGGATCGCTCGGCTGCTCCGGCGATCTCGCGCCACTGGCCGCGGTCGCATTGGCTCTGATGGGGGAGGGCGAGGTCACGGACTCCGCTGGAAACGTGGTTCTGGCGGCAGAAGCCCTGCACGCCAAGGGAATCAAGCCGGTGACCCTTGCCGAGAAGGAAGGGCTCGCGCTCACCAACGGCACCGACGGCATGCTCGGCATGCTCGCGCTCGCGATCAATGACCTGCGCCAACTGCTCGACGTCGCCGATATCACCGCCGCCATGAGCGTGGAGGCATTGCTCGGCACCGACCGGGTCTTCGCCGATGATCTACAGGCGCTGCGACCGCATCCGGGACAAGCCCTCTCGGCACGGCGTATGGCGGACGCGCTCGCGGGATCGGAAATCGTTGCCAGCCACCGGGGGCCGGACTGCAACCGGGTGCAGGACGCGTATTCGTTGCGTTGCGCACCGCAGGTGCACGGAGCCGCCCGCGACACCCTCGCGCACGCCGAACTGGTCGCCGAGCGCGAAATGGCCTCGGCGATCGACAATCCCGTCGTGCTCGCCGATGGCAGGCTGGAATCCAACGGCAACTTCCATGGTGCTCCGGTGGCGTATGTCCTGGACTTCTTGGCCATTCCGGTCGCCGATGTCGCGAGCATGGCCGAGCGGCGCACCGACCGGATGCTGGACGTCGCACGCTCGCACGGTCTTCCGGCCTTCCTCGCGGCCGATCCGGGGGTCGATTCCGGTCACATGATCGCGCAGTACACCCAGGCGGGAATCGTCAGTGAGCTGAAGCGCCTCGCGATGCCCGCGTCGGTGGATTCGATTCCGAGCAGCGCGATGCAGGAAGACCATGTGTCGATGGGCTGGTCGGCCGCGCGCAAACTGCGCAGGGCGGTCGACGGTCTGGCTACCGTGCTCGCCATCGAATATCTCACGGCCGCAAGGGCATTGGACTTGCGAGCACCGCTGTGTCCGGGCCCGGCAACCGCGGCGGCCCGCGCGCTGCTTCGCACGAAGGTCGACGGCCCGGGACCGGACCGACACCTCGCCCCGGAAATCGCTGCCGCAACGGAACTTATCCGCTCCGGCGAACTGCTGGGCGCGGTCACACCCCACCTCGGCACCTCAGGAAAGTGAGCTCCCTTGACAACACCCGAAGCAATCCGGCTCCCGCATAGCGAATCAGGCTCGCGCACATGGTCATACGAGGTAACCGGTCGCTATCCGGTCTGCGGGGTGGACGGGAAATTCGTCGATATGGAGGCAATCCGATGACACGGACAGTGCGCGCGGCACGTGGCACGCAACTGACGGCCAAGAACTGGCAGACCGAGGGCGCACTCCGGATGCTGCAGAACAATCTCGATCCCGAGGTTGCGGAGCGCCCGCACGACCTGGTCGTGTACGGCGGTACCGGTAAGGCGGCGCGGAACTGGGCAAGCTTCGATGCGATCACCCGCACACTGACCACACTCGAGGCCGACGAGACCCTGCTGGTCCAGTCGGGTAAGCCCGTCGGCGTATTCCGGACGCACGAATGGGCGCCGCGGGTGCTGATCGCCAATTCGAATCTGGTGGGGGACTGGGCGACCTGGCCCGAGTTCCGCAGACTGGAATCGCTCGGCCTCACCATGTACGGGCAGATGACCGCGGGTTCGTGGATCTATATCGGCACCCAAGGCATTCTGCAGGGCACCTACGAGACCTTCGCCGCTGTGGCGGATAAGCGTTTCGGCGGCACGCTCGCCGGAACCCTCACGCTAACAGCGGGTTTGGGTGGCATGGGCGGCGCGCAGCCGCTGGCCGTCACCATGAACGGCGGTGTTGCCCTGGTCGTCGAATGCGATCCGGCGCGTGCCGAGCGCCGGGTGCACGACCGCTATCTCGACGAGATCGCCACCGATTTCGATGATGCGGTGCGGCGGGTGTCGAAGGCGCGCAAGGAGCGAAAGGCATTGTCGGTCGGGCTGATCGGCAACGCGTCCGAGGTGCTGCCGAGGCTGCTGGCGGCCGGTGTCGAGATCGATATCGTCACCGACCAGACCTCGGCGCACGACCCACTCGCGTACCTGCCGCGCGGTATCGCACTCGAAGACTGGGCCGATTACGCCGCGAAGAAGCCCGACGAATTCACCGATCGCTCCCGCGAATCCATGGCCGAACACGTCGATGCGATGCTCGGCTTTCTCGACCGCGGTGCCGAGGTCTTCGACTACGGCAATTCACTGCGCGGCGAGGCGAAACTCGGTGGTTGCGAACGGGCCTTCGACTTCCCGGGATTCGTGCCCGCCTACATCCGGCCGCTGTTCTGTGAGGGTAAGGGGCCGTTCCGTTGGGCCGCGCTCTCCGGTGATCCGGCGGATATCGCCGCGACCGATCGCGCCATGCTGGAACTGTTCCCGGAGCACGAATCCCTGCGCCGCTGGATCACCATGGCCGGAGAACGCGTCGCCTACCAGGGACTTCCGGCCCGCATCTGCTGGCTCGGCTACGGTGAACGGCACCTGGCCGGACTCCGCTTCAACGAGATGGTCGCCAACGGCGAGTTGCGGGCCCCGGTGGTGATCGGCCGTGACCACCTCGACTCCGGCAGTGTCGCCTCGCCGTATCGCGAAACCGAGGCCATGGCCGATGGATCCGATGCCATTGCCGACTGGCCGCTGCTCAACGCACTGGTCAACACCGCTTCGGGCGCGAGCTGGGTGTCGATCCATCACGGTGGTGGCGTCGGCATGGGCCGGTCCATCCACGCCGGACAGGTCTGTGTCGCCGACGGAACGGCGCTGGCCGGACAGAAGATCGAGCGCGTGCTCACCAATGATCCCGGTATGGGCGTCATTCGGCATGTCGATGCCGGGTACGAGCGGGCGGGTGCGGTTGCCGAGCAGCGTGGCGTGCGAATCCCGATGCAGGAGAACAAATGACAGCGAACGGACTGCTCGCCGAAATCGCCGATGTGGGCCGGGATACGCGGCGCGGCGGATACTCCCGACACGCCTTCGACGGTGCCGAACTGGAATTGCGTGACTGGTTCATCGAGCAGGCGGCCCGGCGCGGTCTGGATGTGACGACCGACCGCAACGGGAACATCTGGGCGTGGTGGGGCGGGCCCGGTTCCGGCGCGGTGGTCACTGGGAGTCATCTGGACTCGGTGCCCGGCGGCGGCGCGTTCGACGGCCCGCTCGGGGTGACGAGCGCACTCGCCGCGGTGGATATCTTGCGCGCCGAGGGTTTCACTCCCGCGAAGCCGCTTGCGCTATTGGTGTTCGCGGAGGAGGAGGGCGGACGTTTCGGGGTGCCGTGTCTGGGATCCAGACTGCTCACCGGTGCCATCGATGCCGACCGCGCTCGCGGACTGCGCGACGCCGCCGGGATCACCTTCGCCGAGGCCGCGGCCAAAGCAGGGCAGGACCCGGAGCGCTTCGGCGCTGATCCCGAAGCGCTCGCCAGAATCGGCTGTTTCGTCGAATTGCATGTCGAACAAGGACGCGGGCTGATCGACCTCGACAGCGCGGTCGCCACCGGTAGCAGCATCATCGCGCATGGCCGCTACCGGTTCTCCTTCATCGGACAGGGCAACCACGCGGGCGCGACCCGCATGCCCGACCGCCACGATCCGATGTTGCCCGCGGCCGCGGTGATCGCGGCTGCCCGCCGGGTAGCCGCGGCCACCGACGATGCCAGAGCCACCGTCGGCAAGCTGATACCCACACCGGGCGGCACGAATGTCATTGCCTCGACGGTGGATCTGTGGCTGGATGCGCGCGTCGCCGGAGAAGGACGCACCGCCGCATTGGTGGAGGATATCGCCGGATTCGCTCGCGAGGCGGCGGCAGCCGAGGGTTGCGAGGTCAGCGTGGCCGAGGAGTCCTATTCGGACGATGTCGTTTTCGACGAGACTTTGCGGGGCCGAATGGATGCGGTGCTCGGCGGGGTGCCCGCCCTACCGACCGGCGCGGGGCACGATGCGGGCATTCTGGCCGCGCACGTGCCGTCCGGCATGCTCTATGTCCGCAATCCGACCGGTATCAGCCATGCGCCGCAGGAATATTCGGAACCCGCGGACGTGGATTTCGGTGCGGAGAGCCTGGCTCGCGTGCTCGAGGACTTGGCGAAATGAGCGCGCAGCGCTGGGTGCAGGTTCGGATGCCGGATCGGCGCGACCGGAATCCGATGTGCGAGAGCTCGTCCGAATGAGCGTCTATTGGGCCGAATATGCCTGGCTACCGGACGGGTTGGCCGAAGGGGTGACGATCGATGTCGCCGGATCGACGATCCGATCGGTGGCCCGCGGAACCGAACCGAATGGAAACGTGCTGCGCGGCTTGACCATTCCTGGTTTCGCCAATGCGCACTCACATGCCTTCCATCGCGCCCTGCGCGGGCGTACCCACCATGGCCGGGGCTCGTTCTGGACGTGGCGGGAACGGATGTACGCGGTTGCGGATCGACTGGATCCCGACTCCTACTACCGGCTCGCACGCGGGGTATATGCGGAGATGGTGCTCGCCGGATATACCAGCGTCGGTGAATTCCACTACCTGCATCACGCACCCGGCGGCGTGGCTTACGGTGATCCGAATGCGATGAGCGCGGCTCTGGCCGCGGCGGCACAGGACGCTGGAATACGGCTCACTCTGCTCGATACCTGTTACCTCAGTGGCGGTTTCGGTCAGCAGCCCGACGAACACCAGCGTCGCTTCAGCGACGGCGATGCGGCTGCCTGGGCCGAGCGCGCGGCCGCGTTCAAACCGGAGTCGGAACTGGTGCGCACCGGTGTGGCCGCACATTCGGTGCGCGCGGTGCCCCCGCGAGCACTGGCCGTTGTCGCCCGACAGGCCGGTGGTCGGCCGGTGCACGTCCATCTGTCCGAACAACCCGCCGAGAATCGTGATTGCCTTGCCGCACACGGGCTTACGCCGACCGCGCTGTTGGCGGACAACGGGTTGCTCGGGCCGGATACGGTGGCCGTGCATGCCACACATATGAGCACCGCCGATATCAAGATGCTGGCCGAGGCAAGGGCGCGGGCATGCTTCTGCCCGACCACCGAACGCGATCTCGGCGACGGCATCGGTCCCGCCCGCGAACTTCTCGACGCCGGAGTCCGGCTGTGCCTCGGCACCGACAGTCACGCGGTCGTGGACGGCTTCGAGGAGTGGCGTGCGCTGGAGTTGAACGAACGTCTCGCCTCCCACACGCGCGGACGATTCGAGATTGCGGAGTTGTTCGGTGCGGCAACAGATCACGCATCCATCGGCTGGCCCGAGGTAGGCCACATCGAAGCGGGTGCGGCGGCCGATCTGGTCACCGTCGAGCTCGACTCGATCCGGACCGCGGGCACCGAACCCGCGGCCGCACTGTTCGCCGCTTCGGCCACCGATATCCGCGAGGTGCTGATCGCCGGTCGGCAGGTGGTCTCCGAAGGCCGTCACGTAGTAGTGGAAAGTCCCGAAATTGTTCTACGAGAAGAGATTCGGTTCTTGTACCCACCGTGATCGCCTGCCGCGACGACCATATCCGCACCCACAGAAGGGGCACCGTGTCGACTCTGATCACAGGAATCGGTGAGCTGACGACCAACGCGCCGGACGGCCCGCTGCGCGATGCCGCAGTGGTGCTCGAGGATCAACGCTTCGCCTGGATCGGCCCGGCGAGGTCCGCACCCCCCGCCGATGATCGGGTCGATATCGGCGGCCGCGCGGCGTTGCCCGGGTGGGTCGACAGCCACACCCACCTGGTCTTCGCCGGTGACCGCACCGCCGAATTCGAGGCCAGAATGGCCGGACAGCCCTACCGTGCCGGAGGTATCGCGACAACGGTCGCCGCCACCAGAAGCGCTTCGGACGAAGAACTTTCGACCAACCTGCGTCGCCACGTCACCGAGGCCTACCGCCAGGGCACAACATGCCTGGAGACCAAAACCGGATACGGACTCAGCGTGCCCGACGAGGCACGCTCTGCGCGCATCGCCGCCGCCATCGCCGACGAGGTGACCTACCTCGGCGCACACCTGGTGCCGCCCGGTGCCGATGCCGAAACCTACGTGGACCTGGTCTGCGGCGATATGCTCGACGCCGTCGCACCGCACGTGCGCTGGGCCGATGTCTTCTGCGAGACAGGCGCTTTCGACGAGGATCAGTCCGATCGCGTCCTGCGCGCCGCCGCCGCACGCGGCCTCGGTCTACGCGTACACGGCAACCAATTGGGCCCCGGCCCCGGCGTGCAACTGGCCGTCCGCCACGGCGCGGCCAGCGTGGATCACTGCACCTACCTCACCGACGCCGATATCGAGGCCCTCGCCGCCTCGGACACCGTCGCCACCGTCCTGCCCGCCTGTGACCTGTCCACCCGCCAACCCCTCGCTCCCGCACGCGCACTGCTCGACGCGGGTGCGACCGTCGCCCTGGCCACCAATGCCAATCCGGGAAGTTCATACACCACATCGATGGCCTTTTGCGTCGCAACGGCCGTGCTCCAGATGGGCCTCTCGATCGCCGAAGCGGTGTACGCGGCCACCGCGGCGGGCGCGAAAGCGTTGCGCCGCAACGATGTCGGGGTCATCGAGGTCGGTGCCCGAGCCGACCTTCAGGTGCTCGACGCCCCTTCGGTCACCCATATTGCCTAC
Organism: Nocardia pseudovaccinii NBRC 100343; assembly: GCF_001613225.1. Lineage (GTDB taxonomy): Bacteria > Actinomycetota > Actinomycetes > Mycobacteriales > Mycobacteriaceae > Nocardia > Nocardia pseudovaccinii. The sequence continues at coordinate 12,729 of NZ_BDBY01000033.1, read as the reverse complement.
CGGCCGGGCGTCCCACTGACGCTGGCCGTCTGGCGTTCGGGCCAACGCATACCGATGGCCGAATGGCCGGGTGCCGCAGGATGACTCGGTGCCACCTATGAGTTTTCGAGCGAGCGTAGGGCGGCATCCACGAGAGTCGTCGCGGTGCTGGCGCATACCTCGACGGCCGCATCGGGCTCGAGCCCGCGCACATCGATCAGCACGATGAACGCCTCCCAGCCCACCACGAGCGCGATACTCGACACGAGATCGTCGAACGGCCGCTGGGACATGCGGTCACGCAATGGTTCGAGCGCCCATTCGATCCAGCGCACCCGGCGATGCCCACGTCGTGGTGCGTCCTCTGTGGGCGGGTCGACGGTGAGCTTCACCAACCGCCGTCCCATCGGCAGCAGCTCGGTGATCTCCGCGCCCATCGCCCGCACCAGTTCGGCGATACGCACGCGCGGGTCCGCGGAATCGATATTCGTCAGCGCCTCATCGGTATTCGCGCTGAGCAGGCCGATGGTGGCATCGAGCATCAACTGGTCGAGAGTGGGGAAATGCAGGTAGACAGTGCGTCTGGACACGTCCGCGGCGGCGGCGATGTCGTTGACCGAGGGCTCGATGCCGCGGTTCAGCAGCGTCATGGAGGCGTCGACGATGGCTTTGCGGGTGCGTCGGCGCTGGGCGACGCGTCCCGAAGTGAGCTGGGCGGTTTCCTCGACCTGGGTGGTCTCGCTGACCCGGGCGCGGTGCTCGGTCATTCGCTGCGTGTCCTCCGAGTGACATCTTGACAGTGTTACCTCGGCCAAAACTATACTAAGTTGCACTTATTGCACAGGAGTGCATTTAGTATCGGGAGGAACTAAATGACTATCGGGGATCTTCTGTCTGCGCTGGAGCAGGTGTTATGAGCCGCCGGGCGGCCGAGTCGCCGGGATGTGATACCCACGACATGGTGCTGGTGCACCGGGTGTTTCGACGCGAATTCGGTTTGCTGGCAGACATTGTCGAGGCGACCTCGCCCATGGATGGCGAACAGGTAGCGCGGGTGAGCGCGCATGCGCGCGAGATGCTCGCCGCCCTGCATCATCACCACAGCAATGAGGACGAGCTGGTGTGGCCGAAACTGCGTTGGGCGGAGCTGGATTCGACGCTGATCGATCTCATGCGGACCCAGCACGAAGAGGTCGATGCGCTCATGCGCCGCGTCGATTCCGAACTGTCCGAGTGGGAACATCAGGGCGGTGCGGAAACGGCGGATCTGCTGGTGGAGGGGCTGCGTCGACTACATGAGGCGCTCACCGAACATCTTCGCCTGGAGGAAGATTCGGTCCTGCCGATGGTGGCCGAGACCTTGACCGAGTCGGAGTGGGCCGAACTCGGCAAGCGCGGTATGGCGTCGTTTTCGAAGGGGCGGGCCCTGGTATTCCTCGGTCATATCGCCGAGGAGGCCGATGAGCGCGAGTGGTCGGAATTCGCCGGGCACATCCCGGCTCCCGTCCGGCTGTTGTATCGGGTGTTCGGTCGCCGTGGCTACGCCAGGGAGACCGCACTGCTGCGCCGCGATCTGCGCTCAGTCGGAAAGGTTGTCAAATAAGGGAACTCAGCGCGCCGGGAAGCGGATGATCCGATCGTCACCGGCACGGACGTCACCGCGGCCGTCCGTGTTGGAGGTGGTCAGCCACAGTGCACCGTCCGGGGCAATTGCCACCGTGCGCAGGCGGCCCAGGTCGGGCAACTGGGCCTGTGGTGTGCCCAGCGTGCCGTCGTGTAGCGGAACCGTCCACAAGCGTTCGCCGCGTAGCGCCGCGGCATAGAGGGTGTCGCCGGAGATGGCAATGCCCGACGGCGATGCCTCCGAAGGTTTCCAAATGACTTGGGGGTCGGTGAATCCCCGATCGGCGCCGCCTTTGCCTTCGACGATCGGCCAGCCGTAATTGCGACCGGGCTCGATCAGATTGATCTCGTCGAAGGCGTTCTGGCCGAACTCGGCCGCGAAGAGTCTGCCTGCCCGATCCCAAGCCAGACCTTGCACATTGCGGTGCCCCAGGCTGTAAACCGGCGAACCAGACGTCGGATTGCCCGGTGCCGGAGCGCCATCGGGTGTCAGCCGGAGGATCTTGCCGTTGGGGCTCGCCGGATCCTGAGAACTGGCGCCCTGCCCCGCATCTCCGGTTCCGGCATACAGCATGCCGTCGGGTCCGAACGCGATCCGGCCGCCATTGTGGTTCCCCGCCTTGGCAATACCGGCGAAGATGACCTCCGGTTGCCCATCGAGCCGGAACCGGACGATCCGATTGTCGTCGGCAGCGGTGAAATACGCGTAGACATACCGTGTTTCGGCATAATCCGCCGCGACGGCAAGCCCGAGCAGACCACCCTCGCCGCGCGCGACCACACCTGGAACCTCGTACACCTGCTCGGGCTCGCGTCCAGGCGCCACCCGCATAATTCGGCCGGTATCCCGCTCCGCGATCAGGGCACCACCGTCAGGTAGGAAGGCCAGTCCCCACGGCACATTGATACCGTGCACGATTTCCTCCCCAGCAGCCAGATCCGGCACACCCGATGGCGTGCTGGGGGCGGTGCTCGTGACAATGTCCGGCCCGGCGCCGGAATCGCTGCCGCATCCGGCCACCGTGCCGATCATCAGCGCGGCGATCGCGATCCCGATGAATCTCCGCATGCGTATCCCTCCGATTGATCATTCGGCGGTGCTGTCTCGATCGTGCCCGCTCTTGCGTCGGCCCGCCATCCCCCACGACGTCACGGGCTACTGTCGAGGGCGGGATCCACCATGGGAGGGAAGATCAATGCAGATCGCCATCGTCGTCTATCCGGGTATGACCGCGCTCGATGTGATCGGGCCGTACGAGGTGCTGCGGATGCTGCCGGGTGCACGGCTGCGTTTCGTCTGGCACGAGCCGGGACCGATCACCACCGACAGCGGCGTGCTGTTACTCGGCGCGACGCACTCACTCGACGAGACGCCATCGCCCGATATTGTGCTCATCGGCGGCTCGGGGCCCGCGACTGCGGCCACGGCGGCCGACGAAAAGCTGCTCGTCTGGCTGCGTAAGGTGCACGAGACCTCGACCTGGACTACTTCGGTGTGCACCGGATCGGTCATCCTCGCCGCCGCCGGGATTCTGAAGGGCAAGCCCGCGACATCGCATTGGGCCGGTTTGCCGATGCTGAAGGCGCTCGGTGCCGAACCACGCGCCGAGGAGCGCGTCGTGCGCGACGGCAAGATCGTGACCGCTGCGGGCGTGTCCGCTGGAATCGATCTCGGGCTGTGGCTGGCGGGTGAGATCGCGGGCAAGGACCAGGCCGAGGCGATCCAGCTGATGATCGAATACGATCCCCAGCCACCTTTCGACAGCGGCCATATGAGCAAGGCGAGTTCGGCGACGCGGCGCAAGGTGACCGGGCTCGTCGGTCGGGAGGGTGCCGATCTGCTCACCGCCGATCCGCGTGCCGTGGTGCGGGAGGCGAGTGCCATCGCGAAGTTGTCCTGGGCGGCGGCCATCGAGCGAGCTCGCGCGCGTCGACGGTTCGGCAAGCGTTAGTTGCTGCCCGCGATCAGCACCGCGACAAGGGCGATCGCTCCGGGCAGCGCTTGGACGAACAGGATCCGACGGTTCGCGGTCGCGGCACCGTAGATCCCGGCGACGACAACGCATGCGGTGAAGAAGATCATCGCGGCGAATCCGACCGGGTCCGAGGCGATGATGCCCCAGATCAGACCGGCCGCCAGGAAGCCGTTGTAGAGGCCCTGGTTGGCAGCCAGAACCTTGGTCTGCTCGGCGAATTCGGCGGTGCTGCCGAAGGACGCGCGCACTCGCGGCGTGGTCCACAGGAACATCTCCATGACCAGGATGTAGATGTGCAGCAACGCCACCAGGCCGACCAGCACCTCGGCTACTACGCGCATTCGATTGATCCCTTCACGCGGATACGGCTCGTTGTCGGTCCACAGGATGGACGATCGGTATCGGAAGCGTCGGAAGGCGCGCCCGCTGAAGCACTCCCGTTAGTTCTTGTGCAGATTGCCGGTGACATCGCCGAGCACACCGCTGAAACCCCCGCTGAAGCTGTAGGTGACCGAACCGTCCGGTTGCAGGATGACCTTCGAGGTCGACCCTTCGTCCATACACCCGCTCGCACCGCCGCTGAGCCGTGCCACGAAGGTGAGCTGGGTGTCGGTGGCATTGGTCAGACGTTCGGCGCGTTCGCACCGGCTGCGCGACGCCTGGCCGGTATTGGCCGAGGTGGCGATCTCTTCGCCGACTTTCCCGTCGTGGATGGTCAGCTCGATATCGAAAGTGGCGAGCGCATCCCGTGCGGTGCCGGTCCACTTGCCGACGAGCGCTTCGGATACCGCCGAGTCCGTCGCCGCTGCCGAAGTGCTCGTCACGGAGGCCCGCGTCGTCGCGGTGGTCGTGGGAGCGACGGAGGTGACCACCGCCGAAGTGCTGGCCGTCGCGGCGGAATCGGAGGACTTGTCGGTCAGCTGCGTCCCGATGAGGAATGCGCCGCCCGCGACGATGAGACCGACCACTACGGCCGCGACGATCCATGCGGTCCGACGTGAACGACTTTTCGGCGCAGGCGGCGGGTAATAGTAGGCGGGTTGCGGCTCCGACTGGTCCTGCGCGGGCGGATACGGCGCGTACACGCGGCTCGAATTGGCTTGCGGCCCAGGGGGTCCGGATTGCCATGCGGTATTTCCGGATTGCCAAGCCACCGTATCGGCCGCAGGCCGGGGCAGCGTATGGAATGGTGTGTGCGGCCCTGAATTCGATTGCGGCAACGGCCGTGAAATCGTCGCCGCCGACCGCGCCGGATCCGGTCCGACGGCCTCGACCGGCCCGGATTCCAGATCGAGCAGCGCAACCGCCCGCCTGCTCACCTCTTCGAGCACCGGCGCGGGCAGCCAGCCGCCGCGTTCCGGAACCCCGAGTTCGGCAAGCTGATCGAGCAACTGCTGCGGTGTCGGGCGCGCCGCCACATCCTTGTTCAGGCACGCCGCGATGAGCGGGCGCAGCCGGTCCGGCACGGCCGTCAGCCGCGGCTCCTCGTACACCACCCGATACAGCATCTGCACGGTCTCACCGGCGCCGAACGGCCCCTGCCCGGTCGCCGCGTAGACGAGCACGCCGCCGAGTGCGAATACATCACCTTCGGGTCCCATGGTCGGTCCGACCACCTGCTCCGGACACATGAATCCCGGTGAGCCGATGACATTTCCGGTGGTCGTCAATGCGCTGTCCTCGGCGCCGCGCGCGATGCCGAAGTCGATCACCTTCGGACCGTCCACGGCCAGCAGCACATTGGACGGTTTCAGATCGCGATGCACGATCCCGGTACCGTGCACGGCGATCAATGCTTCGGCCAAACCGTGCGCGAGCACCAGCAGCGTGTTCTCGCTGAACGTGCCGAACTGCTCGACCGCATCGGTCAACGAGAATCCGGCCACATAGCCGGTGGCCAGCCACGGCGGCGTCGAATCCACATCCGCGTCGAGCACCGGCGCGGTGAACTTCCCGCCGACCCGCCGCGCCGCGGTGACCTCGCGCCGGAACCGCTCCCGAAACTCGTTGCCGATCAGATCCGGCCGGATCACCTTCACCGCGACGGTGCGGCCGCCCGCGCTGCGCCCGAGGTACACCCGGCCCATACCGCCCGCACCGAGCAGGCCGAGTAGCCGGTAGTCCCCGATCCGCGTGGGATCGTCTGTGCCGAGCGGTCGCATCGCGAACTGGGGTCCTCTCACCTGACGTCGAACACGCAAAGGCTACCCAGGCCGCGCTCGGTTGCCCTAGCCGGTGGCGGCCGGAATCGGTGTGGGAGCCGCGCGGCGCAGCTGCCGCGCCAACAAGTATGCGGCGATGGCGGCGGGAACATTCATCAGTACCCCGTAGACCGCGGGCGGCACCGCCATCTGCGAATTGTGCAGCACACTGGAGGCGACCGCGATGGCCAACGCGCCGTTGTGGATGCCGATCTCCATCGCCGAGGCGATCGCCTGATCGGTGTGCACCCGGAACAACCGCGGCACGATGTACCCGATGACGAAGCTCAGCGTCGACAACAGCAGGCTGAGGGTGGCGAGCTTGCCGATGTTCTCGGTCAGCGTGTCGAACTCGCGCCCCACCGCCGCCACCACGACCAGCAGCAGCACCACCGCCGAGACGATCTTGACGTTCTTGCGCATCCGCTCGGCCCAATCGGTGAACCGGCGATGCACCCACATCCCCACCGCGACCGGGACCAGCACGATCGCGAACACCTGGGCGAACTTATCCGGCCGCAGCCCGATCGCGGCGTCGTCGTCCATGAACAGCGTGAACGACAGAGTGACCACCAGCGGCAGGGTGAACACGGCGAGAATCGAATTGATCGCCGTCAGCGTGATATTCAGGGCCACATTGCCACCGGCGATATGGCTGAACAGATTCGCCGACGGCCCGCCCGGTGAGGCGACGAGCAACATCACCCCGACGGCCAGCGCACCCTCGAGCCGGAACAGGTAGACCAGACCCAGGCAGATCGCGGGCAGCACGATCATCTGGCACACCAGCGCGACCACCGCCGCCTTGGGATACCGCAGCACCCTGGCGAAATCGTCGACGGTCAAGGTCAACCCGAGCCCGAACATCACCAGCGCCAGGGCCAGCGGTAGGAACACGGCGAAAATCGTTGAACCCATTCAGATCTCCTCATCAGGACTCGGACGGATGTCGACGTTATCGACTCACCGTCCGGGCGGCGACCCCACCCGTGGGAGCCCGATCCGGCGATCGCCCGACGCGGCGATGCTCGGCCTGATGCCCGGAGCGCGATCAGGAGATAGCTGTGCGGTGGGGCCCGGTTTCAGCTGTGGGACTGAGCATGTCGAATTCGAGTTGTTGACCGCTGAGACACGGACGGGGTGGTTGTTCCGATGTTCGGCAACCTGTGGTTGTCTTCTGTTGTCGGTGGTGGGTGCTACGTTGCTGAAGAACTCAGATGACGCGTTTCGTTGTGCGTTCCAATCCGATGTCCGAAGTGTCGGCGGAAGCCGATCGGGGGTTCCGGGCAGCAGGCGGCTCGAGCCGGTGATCGCCGAGGCGGTCGAGAAGAAGGGGGCGTGGCTGGTGGAGCTGACATCGCTGCTGCCGTCACTGTGGGCAAACTCGTATCACGTCGCGACCGTATTGTGCGAGGGCTTCGTTGTCGGTGATCAAGCACGATATCGAGCAGCAGGAATAGCGGTGATCGTGTCGTGTTGACCGGTCGCGGGTATCGCCTCAACCTGAGCGACGAACAGGCCGCTCGGTGTGAGGAGTTCGGGCGGGTGTGTCGAGCAGTTCGGAACACCGGACTCGAGCAGCGGCGCGCCTACCGACGTCGGGGTGCGTGGGTCAATTACCGGCAGCAAGCTGCGGAACTTGCGGAGTCGGAATCCGAGCATGAGTGGCTGAATGCTGCACCCGGGCATTGCCTGCAGCAGATCCTGATGGACCTGGACAAAGCATGCCGAACCCATGGGACTCGGAAGGTCAGGTGGCGGTCTGCGCGGCGCTGGGAGCCGTCGTTCCGGTTCCCAGAAGGCAACAAGATGCTCATCGAGCGGCTGAACCGCCGATGGGGTCGGGTGCGGTTGCCGAAACTCGGGTGGGTCACCTTCCGGATATCGCATCCGCTCGGCGGTGTCGTGCGGAGTGCGACGGTCTCGCGGGACGGTAATCACTGGTACGTGTCGTTTGTCGTCGACGACGGGAAGACCACCCCCAAGGAGCATGCGTGGCCCGATCCCGGTGTGGACAGGGGTGTCGTAGTTGCAGTGGCATGTTCGGACGGTTGGATGCGTGACCGCAGGTTCACCACCCGCGGTGAGATCAAGCGCCACCGGCGACTGCAGCAGAAACTCGCTCGCCAGAAGAAGGGCTCGGCCAGCCGTCGTCAAACGCTGGCAGCGATGCGCAGTATCCGTGGCAGAGAGCGAGACCGGCGCGCCGACTTCTGCGCTTGGACCGCGCACCGGCTCACGGAGCGGAATGCGCTGGTGGTGCTCGAGGATCTGCGCACCCGAAACATGACACGCAACGCGAAAGGCACGGTGGAGCAGCCCGGCTCGAATGTGAAAGCCAAAGCCGGGTTGAACCGGAGCATCCTGGGAAGGGGGTGGTGGCAGCTCGCGACCGCCTTGAAGGGCCGTGCCCATTATTCGGGGACAACAGTTGTTGAAGTGCCAGCCCGGTTCACGTCGCAGACGTGTTCGGCGTGCGCGGCGGTGGACCCGGGATCGCGTGAGGGCCAAGCGCGGTTTCGGTGCACCCACTGTGGCCACACAATGAACGCGGACGTGAATGCGGCTCGAAACATCCTGGCCGCAGGGCTTGCGGTCACAGCCTGTGGAGACCTCGACGCTGGTCGGTCCGTGAAGCAGGAACCAGCAGGAAACCGCGAGGAATTACTGCTCCAACCCACGTAATAGCAGTTGGAATCCCCGGATCAATCCGTGGAGAGGACGTCATGCAGATCTATCGGCTCGTTTTGCTCACCCTCGGTATCGGACTCACCTGTGTGACCGGATGCGGCTCGGGCGATAACAGCGGCCGGATAACCGATTACGGACCGACCCCGACGGCGGCGACCACGCCGAGTGCCGCGCCTACGGCGAAATGCGGCGTCGACCTGACCGCGCCGGTGATCGGTGCCGCCATCGCCACGCTGCCCGTCGATCCGATCACCAAGGTGCCGTGGTCCACTGATCCGGCCGGATTCGAGGGCACCTTCGATCCGTGCGTCACGCTGTCGGCCGTGATCATTACGGTCGAAGGCGCGACCGGTAGTTCGCCGAATCAAGTGCTGTTGTTCCACAAGGGCGATTTCGTCGGCACCGGCACACGGGAGAGTCTCGGGTTCACTTCGCTGGATCCGGGCCATACGACCGATGACACCGTCGGCGTGGTCTATAAGACGCCCGGCAGCTGCAATGCCTGCCCGGACGGTACGCCCACGCCGGTCCAATTCCATTGGGATGGAAAGCAAGTCCAGACGATCGGGACTCCGCCGAGATAACGTCATCGCATTATGCGATCCAGGGCGGCGTGCAGCTCGGCGGCCGGATCGCTCGGCAGGCTCGGCATGCGCCAGGCAATGATCTGATCGGGGCGTACGAGCAGTGCGCCGGTGGGGGAGAGGCCGACGGTGTCGGGCCAATCCTGGTCCAGCTCATGGATTTCCAGCGGTAGCCGGGTCTTCCATGCGGTGCCCGCCGGGCCGACCAGGAGAGCACAGGACGTTCCGATGAGGTCGAGTGTGGAGCGACCGTCGGGCAGGCGGCGATGCGGCAGTCGAGTGCCGGGTTGGCCGGTGAGATCGAGATGCGCCATGGTATGCGTGCTGCCGTCGTCGACGAGCGCCCCCGCGTGGTAGCGATTGCCCAGGATCAGGGCGATCGGATCGGCGAGTGGTGTGGCGTCGGTGGCTTCGCGATTCATGGTGCGCAGGTCGGCGGTTCGGATGCTCGACTGGTCGGCGATGTACCAGCCTGCCGGTCGGCGTTCGGTGTGATAGGTGTCCAGCAATGCCGGATCGGCCTCGTCGCGCAGGACGGCCGCCAGCTTCCAGGCGAGGTTATGCACGTCCTCGATGCCGGTATTCGCGCCCGCGGCGGCGAAGGGCGGCATGACATGAGCGGCGTCACCGGCCAGGAAGACGCGGCCCGCACGGTATTGCTCGGCGACGAACATCCCCGGCTCCCAAGGCAATACACTGAGCAGCTGAATCGGAATTTCGGAAACACCGATGGCCGTTCGCAATACGCTCGGCCATTCGTCCAGGGGCCGGTCGACACCTTCGGTGGTGGTGAATATCCAACGCTGTGAGCCGTCGATCGAGGCGAAAGCTCCCGGCGCATCGGCATTCTCGATCTGGCAGAGGTTGAATTCGCGGCCGCGCACCAGCTCGGCCAGTTCGGCGCGGAAGTAGACATTGACGGCTCGGCCGAGCGTGCCACGACCATCGCGCGGAATACCGAGCCGCTCGCGGATCGGACTCGAGGCGCCGTCCGCGGCAATCAGATAGTCCGCGCACAACCGCTCGACCGTGCCGTCGGCGGCACGAATCGTGGCGGTGACGCCCTCGGGCTCGTCGACGAAGTCCGTGAGCTCGACGCCGAACCGCGCATCGCAGCCGCGTGCCACGGCGATGCGCCGCAGCACCGGCTCCAGCAGATCCTGGGCACACAGGCAGGCGGTGGCCGGGGTGATGGTCGGCCAGTCCGGCACCCCACCGGGCAACGTGAAGGGAATCCGTTCGGCCTGCGCGAGCGTCGGACCGGCCGCGAAGTGCTGGTACGCCGCGAGGTCGCGGGCCGCATCCAGCACCTCCTCGGCAATGCCGAGCTGGCCGAACAGTTCCATGGTCCGGATATTGATGCGCCGGGCCTTGGGCTGTGGCGAGGTGGTCGGCCTGCGTTCGACCAGCGCCGTTGCCACGCCGTGGTGACGCAGGAACAGCGCGGCCGACAGTCCGACCAATCCGCCGCCGACTATGAGAACACGAGGTTCGTGTACGTTGTACATCATATGTACTTTGTACACGAATGGTTGAATGCCCGGCAAGGAGGTGGAAATGAGTGAGGATCCGTCGCCGCCCGGACCGTTGATCTGGTCGCTACCCGAACCGCCGGGTCGACCGACCACGACGCTGAGCCGGGCGAGCATCCTGCGTGCGGCACTGACCGTGGCCGATGCCGAGGGCGCGCGGGCGCTGACCATGCGGCGGATCGCCACGGCGGTCGGTGCGTCCACGCCGATGTCGCTGTATCGCTATGTCGGCAGCAAGGACGGGCTGGTCGACTTGATGATCGACGCCGTTTACGGCGAGATTCCGCTACCCGCAACACCTTCGGGCCATTGGCGCGCCGCGCTCGAAGAGCTTTCGCTGGCTACCTGGTCGGTGATCCAGCGCCACCTCTGGTTCGGTGAACTCGTGCACACGCGCCCGCCCCTCGGGCCGAATGCGCTGCGCTACTTCGACTTCCGCTTCGCCCTCTTGGAGCCCCTCGATATCGCCGCCGACGATATGACGCTGATCACCGCCGCCGTCGACGGTCATCTCATCGGCGCCGCACTGCAACTCGCCGAGGAGAACCGCATGCGGGCCCGTTCCGGACTGCGCACCGACGACGAGTTGGCCGCCGCCGCGCAACCGATGCTGGCGCCGATCCTCGCCGACGGTCGCTATCCGGCCTTCGCCCGCTGGCTCGCCGCGCGCACCACCACTGGCGGCGTAGACCCCGTCGAGTGGACGCTGACCAGCCTGCTCGACGGCATCACGGATCGCCTCGAACTGCCGAATTAGATGACCTTGCCGCCCGGGCGTTCGAAGTGGTGGCGTGTCCTCGTGGGGCGGAGCGCGGATCGGTCGTTCGACGTAGATCGGTCACGGTTCGGTCACACAGTGTCGTGGGTCCAGCGAGTCTGCGGGGAAATTCGACGAACCGAACGCACCGTACCTAGCGGAACATTCGCCAACAGGTTGCTAAGGTCGTCGGGCGTCGAATCGGTCGATCTTGTCTGCATGCTGCGTACCAGTCGAGAGGGGATCACGAGTTGTCGGGGCATGGAGTGGCACCTGCGTTTATGTGTTTGATTCGACTGGCGACCGTGGTCGCGGCCGTGGTGGCACTGGCTTCGAGCGGCGGCGGCTCCGCGACCGCCGAGCAAAGCATCGACAGCACCCTCGGCGAGCGATGGACCGCTATGCACGACGGCCCGCAGCAGTATCCCGATGTCCATATCGACTGGGACGTCCCGATTCGCATGAGCGATGGGGTCGTACTCAAGGCCAATGTGTATCGGCCCGTCGATGCGGCGAACAAGGTGGTCGGCCAGCCGTTGCCGACGATCGTGAATCTCACACCGTACACCAAACTCATGAGCAATCTGGTCGATTCGGCGTTCGCCGCGCCCGGACTGCGGCCGTTCACCATGGATATGGTCCGGCGGCTCAATCTGTCCGGCACACCGATCAGCGGATTCGGCGACCTGATGCAAGCACTGGACGGCGGCATGATCCAGACCGTGCTCGGCATCGACCGCAATCTCATCCGCAGTGGGTACACGCTGGTCGTCACGGACGTCCGCGGCACCGGCTTCTCCCAGGGCAACTGGAACACGCTCGGCAAGCGTGAACAATTGGACACCCGCGAGGTGATCGATTGGGCGGCGAAGCAGCCGTGGTCCAACGGCGCCGTCGGTATGAGCGGCGGCTCCTACGCGGGCATCAATCAACTGCGTGCGGCCGAAAACGCCCCTGCCGCACTGAAAGCCATCTTCCCGGTGGAGGCGGGTAGCGATCTGATGCGCGATGTCGTCGCACCGGGCGGCGGTATCGGCACGACCTTCCTGCCACTGTGGTTGAACAATGTGAACCAGACGAAGTTGATTCCCGACGTGCAGTCCATGCTCAACGGCACCTTCGACTGGAAATGGCTCCAGGCCAGGATGGCCGACCCGGCAACCAATTCCGACCTGCTGGCCCAGGCGCTGCTGACCCCGTCGCTGGACCGGGTACCGACGACACTGGCCGCCGCACTCGACGACGACAGTGAATTCCGGCAGGGGATTCTCGGACATCCCGACCGAATCACGGTGCCCACCTTCATGTATGGCGGCTGGCACGACATCTTCGCCAATAGTGCGGCCAAACTCTACAACGTGATCCCACTGCCACAGGCGAAAAAGC
>NZ_BDBY01000032.1 GCF_001613225.1 Nocardia pseudovaccinii NBRC 100343 | reverse complement strand
GATCACCCTGTGGGAGCAGGGCTCGGGCTGGAAGACCTTGGGGCAGTTCCCGGAATCCGGTGTCACGCATCGCCGTGTCTACCTGTCCTCGGCGTCGAGCGATACCGCCGAGCATTCGGTACACGACGGCTCGCTGTCCTCGACGAAGCCGGAGGAGCGCATCGCGCTGCAGGTGTCGCCGGGGGTGACCATGGCGTGCTCACGCGATGCCGCTCAGGGCTCCGCCGGTCTGGCCGCGCCATTCGATATCTGCGCCAAGGACTCTCGCGTCGCCGAGAGCAACGGGCTGACCTTCACCAGTGCGGAGATGCGTGAGCCGACGGTGATCTCCGGACCGATCAATGTGCACCTCAATGCGGTTCACGATGCGACGGACGGCTATTGGGACGTCACCGTCAACGATGTCTCGCCCGACGGCACGTCGACCGTGTTGACCACCGGCCAGCTCACCGCGTCGCTGCGCGCGGTGGACGAGGCGCGGAGTATGCGCTCGGCGAGCGGCGATTACACCGCACCGTACAACCCGATCACCCTGGACAGCATGCTGCCCGTCGTGCCGGGAAAGCCGATGACGCTGGATATCGCAGTCATCCCGACGCAGGCCGTCTTGGCGCCCGGCCACCGGCTGCGGGTGGATGTGTTCGCCGGAAACGTGCCGAAGGCAATGGCTTTTCGGCCGATGCTCAACGCCACCGAACTCAAGACGCAATACCTGCAGCTCGATCCGGATGCACCCAGCTTCGTCAATCTGCCGACGGACCGGCCCATCGCCTGAAATGTGGCGAAAAGCTTGACGTAGGCGGGTTCCGCAAGTTATTCTATAAATGGGAAGCAATTCAGCGCGGGTTCGACGTAGCCCAAAAACATTGACTCCTATTCTGATTCCGCACTCGACATTCAGTGGGTGCGAGTGTAATTTTGGACGTTGCGCTGGTTGCCTCCTGTCCACCTCACGAACCAATCGTTGTAAACATCATCCGCTGTGGTGATGTTTCCTTCGTGGTGCGCGAGTTTCGTTCGGGTGCGCGGCCGGGGCGGAATTCGTCAGTAGACAAGCGATGTTCGCGCATTGCGTGAGGGGAAGGACGCACCTTGTCAGAATCGAGCCGGACGGTCGGTGCACCGAAGCGGATTTCCTTCGCCAGGGTCCGGGAGCCACTGGAGGTCCCCGGCCTGCTCGACGTGCAGACCGATTCGTTCGCCTGGCTGATCGGCGGACCGGAATGGGAAGCCCGCGCCGCCGAGCTCGGCGTGGGTAGTTCGACAGGCGGACTGCAGGAGGTGCTCGAGGAGCTCTCGCCGATCGAGGACTTCTCCCGGTCGATGTCCCTTTCTTTCTCTGATCCTCGTTTCGAGGAGGTCAAGGCCTCCGTCGACGAGTGCAAAGACAAGGACATGACCTATGCGGCGCCGTTGTTCGTGACCGCCGAGTTCATCAACAACAACACCGGTGAGATCAAGAGCCAGACGGTCTTCATGGGTGATTTCCCGATGATGACCGATAAGGGCACTTCATCATCAACGGCACCGAGCGCGTGGTTGTTTCGCAGCTGGTGCGTTCGCCGGGTGTCTATTTCGATCACAGCGTCGACAAGGGTACGGAGAAGGATCTGCACAGCGTGCGGGTCATTCCGTCGCGTGGGGCTTGGCTGGAGTTGGATGTCGACAAGCGCGACACCGTCGGCGTGCGCATCGACCGCAAGCGCCGCCAACCCGTGACGGTCTTCCTCAAGGCGCTCGGCTGGAGTTCCGAGCAGATCACGCAGCGCTTCGGCTTCTCCGAGGTCATGATGTCGACCCTGGAGAAGGACCATACGGTCGGCACCGACGACGCCTTGCTCGATATCTATCGCAAGCTGCGTCCGGGTGAGCCGCCGACCAAGGAGTCCGCGCAAGCGCTCCTGGAGAACCTGTTCTTCAAGGACAAGCGCTACGACCTGGCGCGCGTGGGTCGCTACAAAATGAACAAGAAGCTCGGCATCAGCACCACCACGGACCAGGTGCTGAGCGAGGAGGATCTCATCGCGATCATCGAGTACCTGGTCCGGCTGCACGCGGGCGAACGGACTATGACGGCGCCCGGTGGTGTCGAGGTTCGGGTCGAGGTCGATGACATCGACCATTTCGGCAACCGTCGCCTGCGCAGGGTCGGCGAGCTGATCCAGAACCAGATCCGGGTCGGCATGTCGCGGATGGAGCGGGTGGTCCGCGAGCGGATGACCACCCAGGACGTCGAAGCCATCACCCCGCAGACGTTGATCAATATCCGTCCGGTCACCGCGTCGATCAGGGAGTTCTTCGGGACTTCGCAGCTGTCGGTGTTCATGGACCAGAACAACCCGCTGTCGGGTCTGACAAATAAGCGCCGGCTCTCGGCGCTGGGCCCGGGTGGTCTGTCCCGGGAACGCGCCAGCCTCGAACTGCGCGATGTGCACCACAGTCACTATGGCCGGATGTGCCCGATCGAGACCCCGGAAGGCCCGAATATCGGCCTGATCGGCTACCTTTCGGTGTACGCGCGGGTCAATCCGTTCGGCTTCATCGAGACGCCGTACCGCAAGGTGGTCGACGGCAGGGCGACCGATGACGTCGAATACCTCACCGCGGACGAAGAGGAACGATATGTGCGTGCGCAGGCCAATTCGCTGACCGACGCGGACGGATACCTGGTAGAGGACAAGATCCTGGCCCGGCGCCTCGGCGAGGAGGTCGAATCGGTTCCCGCCGACGAGGTCGACTACATGGATGTTTCGCCGCGCCAGATGGTTTCGGTCGCGACCGCGATGATTCCGTTCCTCGAGCACGACGACGCCAACCGTGCCCTCATGGGTGCGAACATGCAGCGCCAGGCCGTGCCGCTGATCCGTTCCGAATCCCCGATTGTCGGTACCGGTATGGAGTTTCGTGCCGCACTCGATTCGGGCGATGTGGTCGTCAACACGAAAGCCGGTGTGGTGGAGGAGGTTTCGGGCGACTTCATCACCGTGATGGCCGACGACGGCACCCGCAAGAGCTACCGGTTACGCAAGTTCGCCCGCTCGAACCAAGGCAATTGCGTCAATCAACGCCCGATCGTGGACGAGGGTCAGCGCGTCGAGTCCGGTCAAGTGCTTGGCGATGGCCCGTGCACCGAGAACGGTGAGATGGCGCTCGGCAAGAACCTGCTCGTGGCGATCATGCCGTGGGAAGGCCACAATTACGAGGACGCGATCATCCTGTCGCAGCGCATCGTCGAACAGGATGTGCTCACCTCGATCCACATCGAGGAGCACGAAGTCGATGCCCGCGACACCAAGCTCGGTGCCGAGGAGATCACCCGCGATATCCCGAACGTCTCCGACGAAGTGCTCGCCGATCTCGAC
The DNA here is from genome assembly GCF_001613225.1 of Nocardia pseudovaccinii NBRC 100343. Lineage (GTDB taxonomy): Bacteria > Actinomycetota > Actinomycetes > Mycobacteriales > Mycobacteriaceae > Nocardia > Nocardia pseudovaccinii. The sequence continues at coordinate 663 of NZ_BDBY01000032.1, read as the reverse complement.
GAACGCGGCATCATCCGCGTCGGTGCGGAGGTGCGTCACGGTGACATCCTGGTCGGCAAGGTCACTCCCAAGGGTGAGACCGAGCTGACCCCGGAGGAACGATTGCTGCGCGCGATCTTCGGTGAGAAGGCGCGCGAAGTGCGCGACACTTCGATGAAGGTGCCGCATGGTCAATCGGGCAAAGTTATCGGTATTCGGGTGTTCTCGCGCGAGGACGACGACGATCTGCCGCCCGGTGTCAATGAACTCGTGCGCGTCTATGTGGCGCAGCAGCGCAAGATCCAGGACGGCGACAAGCTGGCCGGACGCCACGGCAACAAGGGTGTCATCGGCAAGATCCTCCCCACCGAGGACATGCCGTTCCTGCCCGATGGCACGCCGGTGGACATCATCCTGAACAGTCACGGTGTGCCGCGTCGTATGAACATCGGCCAGATCTTGGAGACCCATCTCGGCTGGATCGGCAAGGCGGGCTGGGAGATTCAGGGCACACCCGACTGGGCGATTTCGCTGCCCGAGGACATGCGGGCCGCGCCTGCCGACAGCAATCTCGCCACTCCGGTCTTCGACGGCGCACGTGAGGAAGAGCTCAGCGGCCTGCTCGGCTGCACACTGCCCAACCGCGACGGTGAGGTGATGGTCGGTGCGGATGGTAAAGCGACA
>NZ_BDBY01000031.1 GCF_001613225.1 Nocardia pseudovaccinii NBRC 100343 | reverse complement strand
TCGAGTCGACGAGGATTGTGCTGGCATCCCGGCCGGAGGGCGCACCCACCCCGGCGAATTTCCGCATCGAGACCGCGGCGCTTCCAGAGCCCGGCGAGGGCGAGGTGCTGCTGCGCACCCTGTATTTGTCCCTCGATCCGTATATGCGCGGGCGGATGAGTGCCGCCAAGTCGTACGCGGCGCCGCTAGAGGTCGGCGATGTGATGGTCGGCGGCACCGTCGCCGAGGTGCTGGAATCCCGGGCTCCGTCGATCGCGAAAGGTGATGTGGTGCAGGCCTATTCGGGCTGGCAGACGCATCAGGTCGCGTCTGCGACGGGGCTGCGCACGCTGGATCCGGACAAAGCGCCGATCTCGACCGCGCTGGGTGTGCTCGGTATGCCGGGGTTCACGGCGTATTCCGGGCTGTTGAAAATCGGGCAGCCGAAGGCGGGGGAGACCCTGGTGGTCGCCGCGGCCAGTGGACCGGTCGGTTCCGCCGTCGGCCAGATCGCCCGTATCAAGGGCATGCGGGCGATCGGCATTGCGGGTGGCCCGGAGAAATGCGCCTATGTGCGTGAAGAATTGGGCTTCGAAGCCGCAATCGACCATCGCGCACCGGATTTCGCCGATCAACTGCGCGCCGCGGTGCCCGACGGCATCGATATCTATTTCGAAAATGTCGGTGGCGCGGTGGCGGACGCGGTGTATCCGCTGCTGAATACCTATGCGCGCGTGCCTGTTTGCGGACTCATCGCGAATTACAACGCGACCGGCGCACCGGAGGGACCGGATCGTCTGCCCGGCTTCTACGGCCGCATTCTGACCAAGAGTCTCACGGTGCGCGGATTCATCCAGACCGAATTCGTCCGGGAGATGTACAAGGACTTCCTGCACGAGATGTCCGGCTGGATCGCCGAGGACCGGGTCCGCTACCGCGAGGACGTTGTCGACGGCCTCGAGCATGCACCCGAGGCGTTCATCGGCATGCTCGAGGGCCGTAACTTCGGCAAACTCGTGGTGCGGGTCGGATAGCCGACCCGGATCGGATTACACCGGCCGCGGCGACAGCACGATCTTGGCCGACCGCCCCGGTGTTTCGCTCGCGGCGGCGGCATCGGCGGCGGACTCCAGCGGATATACGGCCTCGACATCGAGGCGCAGTGCACCCGTCGCCGCCATCCCCACAAGTTCACCGATCAGGCGCCGCATCTCCTCGCTGCTGGTCTGCTCGGCCCGCTTGGAACCCCAGAAGCCCTTGACCACAGCCTGTTTGAAGATCAGCGGACCGGGATTGATGGACAGCGGCTGACCGGACAGCGCACCGAAGGAGATCAGCTCACCGTCCTGGCCGAGCAGCGAAAGCAGCGCATCCGCAGCCCGCCCACCGACCTGGTCGACGGCGCGCACGATCGGCGCACCCGCAGTGGCCGCGACGGCTCGATCGAGCCAGCCATCGGATTCGGTATCGAAGACCGGTTCGAAACCCAACTCCTGCAACGCCTTGACGGAAGCCGGGCCGCGAACCAGGTTGAGCACATTGAGGCCGCGTTGCCGCGCAAGCACATTCACCAGGCGACCGACCGCGCCGTTGGCGGCATTGATCGCAATCCAGTCGCCCGGCGAAACCCGCAGATCCTCCAGCAGCATCAGGGAGCTGAGCGGCATCGCGAGCAGCTGCGCCGCCGTCTCATCGGAAATGCTGTCCGGCAGCGGAACCACCTGCGTCGCCTTGGCCAGGAAATACTCGGCCCACACATTGTGGATACCGGAAACGCTCACGCGCTGACCGACTTCCAGGCCGCGCACATCCGATCCCAATGCATCGATCCGGCCTACCGCCTCGGTTCCCGGAATCGCGGGCAGCGACGGCTTGTAGCCATAGACCCCGCGAATGGTCGCCAGGTCGTGGTTGTGAATAGGCGCGAGGATCAGCTCGATCCGCACTTGTCCGGCACCGGGTTCGGGCGTCGGCTGCTGTGCGGTGGTGAGCACATCCTTCGGCTCGCCGAAACTTTCGATGACTACGGCACGCATGGTGGATTCCCTTTCTCAGTCGTCGGCGAGGGTGACCTGGACGTCGATGTTGCCGCGGGTCGCGTTGGAGTACGGGCACACCTGGTGGGCCTTGTCGGCGATGGTCTGCGCCTCGGCGGGGGACAGATGCGGCAGTGAGATCTCGAGGGTAACGGTCAGCTCGAAGCCGCCCTCGTCGTTCGGGCCGATGCCCACCTTCGCGCCGACCGCGGAATCGTCGACATTCGCGCCTTCACGCTTGCCGACCAGGCGCAGCGCGCTGTGGAAGCAGGCCGCGTAGCCCGCCGCGAACAGCTGCTCCGGGTTGGTGCCCACGCCGCTACCGCCCATCTCCTTGGGGATGTCCAGTGCGACGTCGACCTTGCCGTCGGAGGTGCGGGCGTGGCCGTTACGTCCGTCGCCGGTCGCGAGGGCTTCGGCGGTGTACAGGACGGTCATGTCTGACTCTCTTTCGATCAGGGGTGGGACATCAGCGAATCGGCGAGTCGCCGAAGGGTTTCGCGCAGGGCGACGAATTCGTCGTGGGTCAGGCCGCTGGCCTCGCCCATTTCCGTTGGCAGACAACGGGCTTCGGACCGCAGTTCGCGGCCGCGTTCGGTGAGTTGGACATCGACGCGACGTTCGTCGGCCGCTGCCCGGCGCCGTTCGACCAGGCCTGCCGCCTCCAGCCGCTTGAGCAGCGGTGACAGCGTTCCGGAGTCGAGTAGCAGCGCTTCGCAGAGGTCGCCGACGCTGCGACCGTCACGTTCCCACAATGCCAACATCACCAGGTACTGCGGATAGGTGAGCCCGAGGCGTTCGAGCTTCGGGCGATAGACCGCCGTCATCGCCCGCGACGCGGCATACAGCCGGAAGCACAACTGCTCGTCGAGGGTGAGGTGATCGGTCATGTCCGTAACGGTAGTGGACAATTAAATTGTGCACAATCAAATCGGCTGTGCTTCACGTCACACCCGATCGGAGCCTGCCCTCAGGCGGCGACGCTGCCGCCGCCGATGCCCAGGTAGACGATCATCATGGTGAACAGGAACCAGCCCGCGCCCTGCCAGATCGGCCAACTGCGGCCGCGCCGCCACACGCGATAGGTCTGCACAAAGGCGCAGATGCCGCCGAGCATCAGCACCACGGTCGGTCCGGTCAGGATCGCTGTTTTCGCCGCGGTGTCACAGAGCATCGTCTCCGCGGCCGCGCAGGCCGTCCGTTCGGCCGCCCATATCGCGGTGATCACGAAGACGAGCGCGGCCACCGCGAGCACCGCCGCCACATAGATCGCTACCCGGCGAAAGGTCCGCTCGTCCGCCGTCCACCGCTTCTCCAGATCGTTGACCATGATCGATCACCTCATGGGTGGAGTTGCCGACGGACGCGGACCCAAACGTCAGGCCTTGCGTCCCACGCCCGCCCAGTACCACGCGGACTCCGGATCGGCCGGAATGGCTTGCATTCGACCCGAAAGGTCGCCGATCAACTCCGGATGCCAGGTGACGACGGGGACGACGCCCGGTTCGACGATTTCGGTTCCGGCGAACAAAGTTTCGGTTTCGGCGCGGTTGCGCGGATTGAAGGTGATGCCTGCGGATTCGGCCGAGGCCACAACCCTGGCCATGGCGCGGGCGTCGAAATCGGCGGTGGGATGGGTGATCACGATAAAGCTGCCCGGGGGAACCGATTCCAGCAAGTTCTCGATGATGGCGTGCGGATCGTCGCTGTCGCGGAAATACATCATGATCGCGACCAGCATGATGGCGACCGGACGGTTCAGGTCCAGGGTCGCGGTAAGGGACGCATCGCGCAGTATCGAGGCCGGATCGTGCAGATCCGCATGAATGAAGGCCGTTTTGCCCTCACGGGTGCTGGACATGAGTGCGCGCGCGTGCGCGAGAACGATGGGGTCGTTGTCCACATAGACCACGCGCGCATCCGAGGCGATGCCCTGGGCTATTTCGTGGGTATTGCCCGCGGTGGGGATACCGGTCCCGATATCGAGGAACTGAGTGACGCCCGCATCGACGATGTAGCGCACCGCGCGACCGAGGAAGGCCCGGTTGGCGCGGGCCATACTGCGGATTGCCGGAATATGGGTGGCTATCGCATCGCCGAGTGCCCGGTCGGCCGGGTAGTTGTCCTTTCCGCCGAGCCAATAATCGTAAACACGAGCTTCATGAGCCACACTCGTGTCGATTTTGGTCGGCAATCCAGTGGCGGTTTCAGCCCGGCTATCCGGCATGACGATTCCCTCCTGTGGCGGGCGGGCCGTCGGGTGCCCGCGACCGCCGAGCCGCCCACGGTCGGCGGCCCGTTCCGTCGAATTTTCCTCGCTCAGGATAGGGGCGGCGAACGTCCGGCAGGCCGGGATTCGGACTGCATTAGGGGATCGATTTCGGTGTGTCGGCTGCATCACGTGATCTTGATGAGGTTGAATCATGAGGTCAACGCGCTGCAGCGGTCCATTGCGAAGTCTGTTCTTCTCCCAGCATCGGCATGCGACAAGGAGCATGAAGTGAGCATGATTCTCGCCGCGTTACACGACACTGTGCTAGCCGAGGTCAGTAATCCGGAACCGGAGGCGCCGCCGATGGCGGACAAACTGATGCAAATGGGCCGGTATTTCACCTGGCTGATTCAGTTGTCCGGGGTTACCGCTATTACCTACGGCGGCGGACGGTTCGCCTGGGAGAAATGGTCCGGAGGCGGGCTGCAGTCGCCGAAGATGATTGCCAGTGCGATGGCCGGTGGCGCGGTGGCCACCAGTGCGGGCACGATCATGAATGCCGTGCTCTAGCGACCGCGCAGTTTCCGTTCGAATCGAGCGCCCGCACGAATAGTCGTGCGGGCGCATTCATCGACGCTGAGCGAGGGGATTCGATATGTCGCCGACCTCGGAACTGGAGCATCGGCTCGCGCTCCACGAAAACCCCTATGGCCCTCTACCATCCGTGCGTGCCGCGCTGCGTGGCGCACGGATGGCGGCGAACCGGTATCCGGAATACCTGCCGCGCAGGCTGCCCGGGATGATCGCCGAGCGGCTCGGCGTGCCGCCCGACCAAGTGGTAGCCGGAGCGGGTGCCACCGGGGTCATCACCTATGTCCTGCGGGAGTTCGTCGCCCCCGGCGACGGCGTCGTGATGGCGACGCCGACCTTCGACGGATTTCCGTTGCTGACCGAGACCATCGGCGGTCGCACGGTGCAGATTCCGCTCACCGCGGACGGTCATCAGGATCTCGACGCCATGGGTGATGCCGTCGATGCGCGCACGCGGGTGGTTGTGCTGTGCAGTCCGCACAATCCGACCGGCACCTGTATAGCGCAGGCCGAACTCGAAGGGTTGCTCGATCGGATCGATCCGTCGGTCACGGTCGTGCTCGACGAGGCGTACATCGACTTCGTCGCCGTGGCGGATCGGGTGGACACGGTTGCTCTGTTGGTGCGGTATCCGAATCTGGTTGTGACGCGGACCTTCTCGAAGGCGCACGGGTTGGCGGCGCCTCGGGTCGGGTATGCGATCGGGGCGGTCCCGATGATCGCGCGAATTCGACGGTGGCAGTTGCCGTTCGGGGTGACCGCGCTGGCCGAGACCGGTGTGCGGGCATGTTATGACGCCGAGGCGGAATTGGCGGTGCGCACCGCCGCGATCACCCGCGAATGCGGTCGGCTCACCGAGGGGTTGCGCGCGCTCGGCTTCTCGGTGCCGACAAGTGCGGCGAATTTCGTGTACCTCGGTCGCTGCCGTGCCGCCGAAATCGACCGGCTCCGTGCGGCTTTCGCGCGGGACCGCATCGCGGTCAAGCATTACGGTACGGGTATCAGGATTACGGTCGGCGATACCGCGGCGACCGATGCGGTGCTTGCCGCGTCACGCTGAGCCCGGTGGCCGGGGAGTGTGGCCCGAGTTCACCCGAGGCAGGGACTTTCGGCCCCATGACGGACTTGCGGTGCCGCTAGTGGCACTCGTAAATTTCGATTCCACCGTGTAGGGGAGGCAGCCGCGGCGGCCCGCCGCTATTCGGATCCGTGCCTCCGATGCAGCTTCGACGCCTCGACCCCGTCCGCGGAGTGCGTGCCGCGGGAGGCGATTCGACAACCGCCGACCGCTGACCGGCACGACGGGCCGACCGGCCCCTGACGGTGGCATCGTCGCATCCTGGGCTCGATGTCTCTCGCGGACGGCCTTGCGCCAGCATGTGCCGAAGCTCATGCTTCATGAATAGGAACACCGCGCACGTTGAGGGCGATCATTCGCCGAGTCGACTCCGGCGGACGGTGCTAGCGGCTGGTGCCAGCGTGCTCCACGGCGTGCGCGAATACCCCGAGGAGGACCTCGCTCAGATAGTTCTCACCTCCTGATCGAACCGCGACCCGTCACCCCAAAGCAAAGGAGCAACGATGTCTACCCTCCACTTCAAAGAGACCACGACCTCGACACCGGAGCAGTTCGTGGCGGCGCTGACCGATTTCGGGCCGGGCCGCTCGCAGGTGTTCGGCAACAGCGCCGACGCGTATCTCGAGGTGCACGACCGGGGCCGGCGTGATGCCGACGTCACGGAGGGCTCGCGCGGCATCTGGGAACGCCTGCACTACGACTGGTCGAACCCCGACCGCGTCGTCATGACCACCACCGACTCGAACGTATGGGGCGGCCACTCGGGTCACACCTATACCTTCACGCGCCGGACCGACGGGAAGACCGATGTGGATGTGGTCGTGGTGCGCGAGGGCAAGAACCTCAAGGGCCGGGTCCTCGGAGTCGTGGTCGGGACCGTCGGCAAACGCGTCCTGAAACAGGCCCTCGACAAGACCGTCAAGGCTATCGAAACCCGCGACAACGATGGGGGAAAGGCACAACGCTAGTGCCCCCTTGGAGTTTCACCGGGCTGAGCGGGACTGATGCGGCACATCGGTGTGCCCCTCGCTGAAGTCCTCGACGACAGCTATCTACCCGACCTACCGATGTCATCGGCATACCTATACGGCGATGCTGGTACTGATCGGCTCGAGGCCGATCGGTACATGTCTGTCTGTGTCAGCGGGGGACGGTTTCGACCCGGCTGCGCGAATCGGAGGGGATGAATTGACGGCCAAGCGGGGCTCGCGAAGGTGCTGACGTATGTCGGTGTGATCGCGCTGTTGACGGCCGCATGGCTCGGAGTCGACTGACAATGCCTGGAAGCATCCGCGCAGCGTTGTGGATCACCAATATCTTTGCCGTTATCGGCGGGATGGGCACCGTAGTCCTTGTCGTCTTCGAAGACGCTGAGACCGCAGGCGTCAACACGGTGGGCTACTTCTTCTTCTGGGTCCTGGCCATCGTCGCTTCCTTCTTCCGGCGCGGCGGCAACGGTGTTCGTATCGCAGCAATTTTTCTGGCGATCCTGGAAGCGTTCGTGGCTCTCGGCTCCATGGGGGCCAATTTCGATGTCACCGACGACGACAGTTCCGGCTTCCATATCGTGCGATTTTCTCCAGGGCCTTTCGGTTTGTGTGCCGCACTTGTCATCGTTGTACTACTGTGCCAGGGCTCCGCAGGTCGGTGGTTCAGCAGGCTGCGCGCCCAGCGCTGACGCTCCGGAGAGCGCATGCTCACGATTGCGGTGGGCGGGACTCGGTCAATGGCGGGCTCGGGCGAAGCGGCCCGGTGTGGTTCCGGTCCAGCGGGTGAAGGCGTGCGTGAAGCTGGAGGCGTCGGCACAGCCGAGGCGCTGGGCAACGTCATCGACGGTGGTACCGATGGTGAGCAGTTCCTCGGCCAATAGTTGGCGCGTCTCGGTGGTGAGTTCGCGGAAAGAGGTGTCCTCGGCGTCCAGGCGGCGACGCAGGGTGCGCACGCTCAGGCGCAATTGGGCGGCGATCTGGTCCTGGCTCGCGGTGACGCCTTGGGTGAGCAGGATCGAGGGCCTGACGCCGAACTGGTTGGCACGGCGCATCGGATTCGTCGAGCCCGCCGATGTGGCCCGCGCGGTGGTGGCCGCGGTGGCGAGCGGTCGCGGCGGACGACGGGTGGTGCCCGCACTCACCGGTGTGACGGCGCGGGTGCTGAGCCCGCTACCGGAGAACTTGGCCAACCGCATCGGCTGCCTGCTCGGCACACACGACACCATCGGCAAGGCCGACACCGTCAAGCGGGCGGCGTATCTGGATCGTGTGGCAGGGCCACGGGCCTGAATGTCACCGACCTATCGAGGAGAGAACCGACAATGACCTTGTCTGCTGCCGCGATCCTGAATCGCCTCGAAATCGCTGCCGAGGATGCGCGGGCCGTCGTCCGGCTGCACCGCAGCGGCGTCATCGATCTGACCCGGCCCGACCGGGTGCTGCGGACCACCAGGAACAATAAGACCTACGGTCCGCAGGCCACGCTGATCATGAAGGCCGCGCTCGAACATCCCGATGCTCCGGCGGTGGCCGACGAACGCGGCGTACTCACCTACCGCGAGCTCGACGAACAGTCCAACGCCCTGGCGAATGCGCTGCTGGCGCAGGGGCTGCGCCCCGGCTCGGTGGTCGCCGTGCTGGCTCGCGATCACCGCGGCCTGATCCTTGCCATCAGCGCTGCGGGCCGTGCCGGGTTCCGGCTGGCCATGATGAACACCGGCTTCGCCAAACCGCAGTTCGCCGAGGTGTGCAAGCGCGAGAACGTGCGAGCGGTATTGCACGACAGCGAATTCAACGGCCTGCTCGACGCCCTGCCACCCGAACTCCCGTGCGTACTGACCTGGCTGGACGATGGCCACGGCGTCCCGGCGGGCGCACGCACGCTCGATGAGCTGATCGTCGGCGGCGATACCAGTCTGCCTCCGTCACCCGCGCGGCCCGGCGGATTCATCATTCTCACCTCCGGCACCACCGGTCTGCCCAAGGGCGCCCCGCGTACCAAGCTGACGCCGCTGGTGAGCGCGCTGTTCGTCGACCGTATCTCCTTCCCGCGTCGCAGCGCGGTGGTTATCGTCTCCCCGCTGTTCCATGCCACGGGCTTCGGAAATGTGGAGCGTCGCAACGGCTTTAGTCAACCAGACGGTGACATCGCGCCGCTTCGACGCCGAGTCCACGCTGCGGCTGCTGGCCGACCACCGTGCCGAAATACTGTCGCGGTACCGACCATGCTGCATCGCATGGTGTCGCTGCCGCCGGAAGTCCTCGCTCGATACGATCTTTCGGCGCTGCGGGTGATAGTTGTGGCCGGTTCCGCGCTGTCGCCGGAACTGGCTGCTCGGGTGCAGGACACCTTCGGCGAGGTGCTCTACAACCTGTACGGCTCGACCGAAGTCGCGATCGCCTCGGTGGTGCAGCCGCACGAATTGCGCAGGGCCCGGGCACTGTGGGCAGGCCACCGGTCACCACCCGCATCGCGCTGTTCGGTGACGATGATCGCCGAATCGAGGGGGCGCAGGTGAAAGGCCGGGTGTTCGTCCGCTCGGGCGCGCCGTTCGAGGGCTACACCGACGGTCGCCACAAGCAGATCATCGACGGCTATATGTCCACCGGTGATATGGGCCACTTCGATTCCGACGGACTGCTCTTCATCGACGGCCGTGACGACGACATGATCGTCTCCGGCGGCGAGAACGTCTACCCGCTGGAAGTGGAGAATCTGCTCGCCGAACTGCCCGGTGTGGACGAAGTCGCCGTGATCGGCGTGGACGATCCGGAATTCGGAAAACGGTTGCGCGCCGTCATCGTTGCCGCCGTCGGAGCCGAGCTGGATGCGCAAACGGTGAAAGACCACGTCAAGGCGAACCTGGCCCGCTACAAGGTGCCGCGTGATGTGGTCTTCATCGACGAACTACCGCGCAACGCCACCGGCAAGGTGCTGCGCCGCAAACTGGAGGAACTGAACTTCGCATGAGCAGCAACGAAACCACGTCCGTATCCGTCGCGATCATCGGCGCGGGGTTCGGCGGCCTGGCCGCGGCCATCGAACTGGAGCGCAACGACATTCGCGACTACACCGTCTTCGAGAAGGGTGACGGCGTCGGCGGCGTGTGGCGGGCCAACCACTATCCGGGCGCGGCCTGCGACGTGCCTTCGCCGACCTATTCCTACTCGTTCGAACTGGAGACCGAGTGGTCCCAGCGCTTCGGCACCCAGGCAGAAATCCGGGCCTACTTGGAGCGCACCGCCGTCAAATGTGGTGTGGCACCGAAGGTCCGGACCAATACCGAGATCGTTGCCGCGACCTTCGACGAGGGCAGCGGACGCTGGCAGGTAGAGCTGGCCGATGGTGAGAAGCAGTGGTTCGACGGGCTGATCTGCGCAACCGGGCAACTGTCGCGCCCGAAGATTCCGGCTCTGGATGGGCTGAAAACCTTCGCGGGCAAGCACTTCCACTCCGCCGAATGGGACGACTCGGTGGATATCACCGGCAAACGAGTCGCGATCGTGGGCAGCGGGGCCAGTGCGGTGCAGATCGTGCCCGCCATTGCCGATCGGGTGCGCGAACTGCACGTCATCCAGCGCTCACCGAACTGGGTCGGCAATAAGTGGAACCACAAGTCCAATCCGCGGAGCCGTCGACTCCTGCGCACCCTGCCCGGCTTGGCTCGTGCCCAGCACAATCTGGAATGTTTTCACCAGCGGCTGCCCCTGTTGGTACCACACCGGAACAGGCAAGGTCGTCGCCGTCTGGCCCGGCTCTCACATCGCCTTCGCCCGAGCCACCGCCCGCGTAGACCTCACCGCCTACCAAACCGGTTCCCGCACAAAGTGATCAGACGCTGGCTGTTCAGTTCGGGGCCGAGTCCTGTCCCCGCGCGGCACGATTTGCCGCGCGGCTTTGTAGGACTTCGTCGTCTCCGGGGCTAGCGCTTCACCTGTTCGATGATTCCTTCGGTCCAAGACCGTGTCACCCGGTTGATGATCGGTCGGACCGGGAAAAGCAGTGCGGCGAACCAGGGTTCGGCCTCGGCGGCGAAGGTCCAGGTCAGGTTGGTGCCGTCGGGGTGGGGTTCGAGGGTGATGTCTTCAGCGAAGCGGCGGAAACCGGGCCGGTTGGCGGCCTCGACGGTGAAGGTCAGCTGTTTGTTCTCGTCCCAGCGGTAGAAGCGTTCCCGTAGTGCGGCTGCGCCGCGGCCGACGATGACCTCGCGACGGGTGCCGATTCCGAAGGGGCGCGGAGTGATCCAGTCGACGCCGGTGATGCCGCGAGCCCAGGAGACCAGTGCGTCGTCGGCGGTAAGGAGTTGCCAGACGCGTTCGGGTTCGGCGGGCACGATCACGCTGTGGCGGAACCGGATCGGGCCGTTTTCGATGAGGGTGTCGTCGCTGTCGGCGAGGGGAAACCAGCGGGTCATCGGGAGACGGTCTCCTTCGTGGCGGGGGTGTGTACGTCGGCGGGCTGCGGGTCGGTGTAGAGCAGGCCGATGTCGGTGGCGTACATCTCGTTGATCGGCTTGCGCCGCAGCTTCATGGTGAGGGTGAGTTCGATCCCGCCGGGTTCCCAGAAGGTCGGCAGCAGCCGGAAGCGCTTTACCTGCTCGACGCGGGACAGGACCTGATTGGCGGCATCGATCGCGGCGCGGACCCGTTCAATGATGTCCGGATGCTCGACGAGTGCGCTGGCGCTGACCGGTGATCCGTGCTCGGCGGCGAAACTGGCAGCGGTGTCAGGATCCAGCGTCACCAGGGCGGTGACGTAGGGCCGGGCGTCGCCGACGGCGACCACGGTGCCGATCAGACCGGAGGCCGCGCGTACCGCGTTCTCGATATTGGCGGGAGACATATTCTTCCCCGACGCATTGATGATGAGTTCCTTCTTGCGGTCCACGACGCGCAAACAGCCGTTGTCGTCGCGGGTCATCACATCGCCGGTCGCGAGCCAGCCGTCGGCGTCGATGGCTTCGGCCGTCTTCTCCGGTTCGCCCCGGTACCCCTTCATGACCAGCGGGCCGCGCACGAACAGCTCACCGTCGTCCGCGAGCCGCATCTGCATACCTGGTACGAGACGCCCGACGGTGCCGAGTTCGGTTGGGGCATACGGGGATATGCTGGCGATGCAGGTGAGTTCGGACATGCCCCAGATTTCGGAGATGGGTAGTCCGAGTGCGGCGAAGAAGGCGAGGGTGTCGGCGGGAATCGGCGCCGCGCCGGAGACGGCCCATTTCAGTTCGTCGAAACCGAGTTTCGCGCGCAGAGCCGACAGCACAGTGGCGTCGGCCTTCTCGAATTCGGCGGCCAGGTCGGGCGGAACGGGCTCTCCGGCACGGAGCAGGTCCATGCGCTTGCGCGCGGTGTCGAGGGCCCAGCGCATGGCCGCGGCACGCATGGGAGCGGGTTCGTTGGCGACGCCGAGTTCTATTGCGGCCTTCAGCTTCTCCCACACCCGCGGTACCGCACCCCAGATGGTCGGGCGGCAGTCCGGCAGCGCGGCCGCGATGAGTGCGGGTTCGGCCACCACCGTCACCTGCGTGCCGAACACTATCTGCAGGTAGAGCGCGGTCAACCGGTCGGCGATATGGGCCGAGGGCATGAACGAGGTGATCCGGTCGCCGAATTCGATCGGCAGCACCTGGGCCAGCGCATAGGCTTCGAACAGCAGATTGGCGTGCGTGGTTTCGACGCCCTTGGGGTTGCCGGTGGTGCCGGAGGTGTAGATGAGGGTGGCAACGTCGTCGGGTTTCGTGTCTTTCCAGGACTTCTCGAAATCGAAGTCGCCGGTGCCGAGCGTCTGCAGCTCCTGCAGGGTCATTGTGCCCTCGACCGGGTCGCCGTCCAGTACGACGATGTGCGCGGGGGCCGCGCCGGAGCGTCTGATGCGGTCGAGGTATTGCGCCTCACACACCACCGCCGACGCACCCGCATTGCTCAGCACATGGGCGATCCCCTCCGGCGGCAGAGTGTTGTAGACCGAGAAGGACGTGGCCCCGGCGTGCAGTGCGCCGACATCGATCGGGTAGAACTCCACCCGGTTGCCCATCATCAGGGCCACGGTGTCACCGCGGCCGATGCCGAGCGCCGCGAAGCCAGCGGCGATGCGGCGCACCTGTGCGGCGTATTCACCCCAGGTGAGGTCCTGGGTGCCGCCCACGGTGCGCACCGCGACAGCGTGGGGATCGATGGCGGCGGTGTGCTGGAAGGCGGCGCAGAGGGTATCAGAGCTCATGACGTACTTCTTTCAGATTGCCTGTGCGGCAGGGGATTCGAGTGCCTCGATGACGAACCGGCCGGACGCGCGGTATGCCATTCGAGATTCGGGCACCAGCGCCGCGAGGGTGTGGAAGACGTGCATTTGCCGGGCCCACAAGCGCAGATCGCAGCGGGCGCCCGCGGCGCTCCAGTGATCGGCGAGTGCGATCGCGTCGGCGGCGAAGAGTTCATCTCGGCTGGCGTGAATCAGGGTGGGCGGCAATGGTGTTCCGGAGCGGGGACGCAGTTGTCGCGGCGCGTCGGCGAGGTGGGCGACGGCGGCGCGCGCGGTGGCCAGGTCGAGCAGGGCATCGCGGCGACCACCTCGGCGCGCGAGGTCAAGCGCGAGGTCGGCCATGGGCGAGAACAACAGCAGGGCAGCCGCGCACCTACGACCGCGATCGGCGCTGCCGATCACGAAATCGGTGGCCAGGTAGCCGCCCGCGGAGTCGCCCGCGATAACTATCCGGTCCGGGGCGAATCCCTGTTCGCGCAGTACGCGATAGGCCGCCGAGACATCGGATGCCGCTGCGGTGTAGGGATTTTCGGGAGCGAGCCGATAGTCCACCGTTAAGACCGGCAGCCGGGTCGCGGTCGAAAGCCGTGAGGTGACGCCGCGATACGAGCGTGCGGATCCGGTGATGAAACCGCCGCCGTGCACATACAGGATGGCGGCATCGTCGCGGGTCGCGCGCGGACCGCGCACCCACTCAGCGCGGACCGGACCGTCCTCGACTGCCTCGATCGCCGTGCCGTTCAGCACCGGCGCGACCGCGCGCATGACCTGGTCGATGACCATCCGCGCCGCCGGTAGTGTGTGCGCGTTGACCGGCAGGGCGGCCAGCATCGGACGCAGAGTGTGACTCGAGATCTGCCGTAGCGCGCGAGCCCGGCGGGACGCGGTTTCGGCGCTCATGACTCTTTTGGCGGCTGTGCCGATGGTTTGCTCGCTCATATCCGAACCCGCGCTTCCACCGCGCGCACCAGGGCGTGCACTCGCGCGTCGCGGGTGAGGCGGGTGTCGAGCACCGCGTTCACCGCTCCGCGCAGCAGCGCGTATGCGCTCCAGCCGGTCGCGGGTGCGATGGTGCGCGGGGCACGTCGTTCGATACCGTCGGCCACCGACCGCGCGGCCTCGGCCGCGGTGATCCGTCGGTTGAGTGGCCACGGAAGCAGATCGTCGAGGGCACGACCGAGATCGTCGCCGTCGAGGGTGTCATGGGTCATGGCCGTTTCGACAATGCCGAAATAGGCGATGCCCGCGGTCGCGCCGAACGGTGAAAGTTCCACGCGCAGTGCGCGTCCCAGTTGCTCCACGCCCGCCTTGCTGATCATGTACGGCGCACCCGCCATCCCCGGTGCGAAGGCTGCGCACGAGGACACCACCACGACATGGCCGCGGGCAGCGACAATGTGATCGAGTGCCGGGCGCACAGTGTTGAACACGCCGGTCAGGTTGATATCGATGACGCGGTCGAAGTCGCGCCCTTCGAGGGTGCGCAGGGTAGCGGGGCGCGGCACCACACCGGCATTGGCGACAACCACGTTCAGAGAGCCGAAGTGATCGACCGCGTCGGTGATCACCTGGCGTATGGCTTCTCGATCCGCCACGTCGGCAGCGAGCGACAGGGCGCGCGGGCCGAGGGCAGCCGCGGCCGCGGCGACGCCCGCGCCGTCGATGTCGACCAGCACGACCGAAGCGCCGCGGGCGTGGAGAACATCCGCCAGTTCACGGCCGATCCCCTGTGCGGCCCCCGTGATCAACGCGACTTTGCCGTCCACATCGAGGCGTCCCGGCGTTGCTCCGATCGTCATGTGGTCACCTCGTAAGAGTCGGCGTCGAAGGCGCGGGTGCGACGGCGGTACTCGAAACTCCAGTTCGGGTACAGCCCGGCATTGAGCCCGTCGGGTGTTGTGTAGTAGCTCGTGCAGCCGCCGGTGAGCCAGACGCTGGTCGAGCTGCGCTGCGCCATCTCGGCGAGGAATTGCTCCTGGGCTTCCGGCCGCACCTCGACGCGGCGAACTCCGTTGCGGCGCAACGATTTCAGAGCATCGACAATGTAGGCGATCTGCGATTCGATCATGTATATCGCCGACTGGTTTCCGGCCGCGCCGAAGGGACCCAGCGTGCAGAAGAAATTGGGAAATCCCGCGACGGCCGCACCGAGGTAGCTCTGCGGTTGCTTGTGGTAGAGCTCGGCGAGCGAGATCCCGTCCCGGCCGATGAGCCGTTCGTAGGCGGTGGGAATCGAGGTGAACCCGGTGCCGTGGATTATGGTGTCGACTTCGTGTTCGGTGCCGTCGCGCAGCACGATCGAATGCGGACGCACCTCGGCGATACCCTGCGTGACGACCTCGACATTGGGCTGGTCGAGTGCGGGCAAATACGCGTCGGAGAAGATCGCGCGCTTGCAGCCGATCACATAGTCTGGCGTCAAGGTCTTGCGCAACAGCGGGTTTCGCACTTGCCGCAACAGCTGCAGCCGTGCCAGCCGCTCGTAGGGATGCCGGAAGCGTTGGTCCACAAGTGAGATAAGTCCGAAAGCCTCGATGGCCGAGTACCACAGCCCGCGAACGGCCTTCTGTGCCAAAGGAACACTGCGCAGCAGGTACCGCTCGGCGGGCAGTGTCCTGCGATCCATGCGCGGTACGATCCACGGCGCGGAGCGTTGGAACAGCAGCAGTTTGCCGACCCGGGGCTGGATTTCGGGAACGAACTGCACAGCGGAGGCTCCGGTGCCGATGACCGCGACGCGCTCACCGGTGAGGTCGTGGTCGTGATCCCAGTGCAGTGAATGAAAGCTTTTGCCCGCGAAGGTATCCAGACCCGGCAGGTCGGGGTACTTCGCCTCGGCGAAGATCCCCGTCGCGGACACGAGAAAGTCCGCGGTACGCGAACCCTGCGTGGTATCGATGCGCCACAACGATGCGGTCTCGTCCCAGCGGGCGTCGAGGACCTCCGCGCCGAAGCGAATGAAGCGGACCACATCGTGGTCGACGGCCACCGAACGGAGGTATTCGAGGATCTCGGTCTGCTTCCCGTAGGTGCGCGACCAGTCCGGATTAGGCGCGAACGAGTAGCTGTACAACTGCGAGGGAACATCGCAAGCGCAACCCGGATAGGTGTTGGCGCGCCAGGTTCCGCCCAGATCGTCGGCGCCTTCCAGGATGACGAAATTCTCGAATCCGGCCTCCCGCAGTTTCACCGCGAGCCCGATGCCGCCGAATCCCGCGCCGACGACCGCGATATGGGTGTGTTCCGCGTTCACCTATCGGCTCCTTACATGCAGCAGCGCCACCAGCCGGTCGGCCACCGCGTCTACCCGGGTGGTGCGCCGGAAGGTGGTCAGTGGCAGCGGTGATGGAAACAGCTGCCTGGTGGTCGCTTTGGCGTAGGTGAATTCCTCGAGCCCATCGGGTCCGTGTACCCCGCCGAACCCGGAGTCGCCGACTCCGCCGAGCGGTAGCGTCGGGATGGTGGCATGGGTGACGAACGAGTTGATCGAAACCCCACCGGCGCGAATGCGGTCCGCGATGGCGCGGCCGTTGCGCCGCGAGAACACGGTGCCGCCCAAGGCGTAGGCGCCCGCGTTCACCTTCTCGATCGCTTCGTCCATATCGCGCACGCGGGTGACCGTGAGTGTCGGGCCGAAGGTCTCCTCGGTAATGGCCGCGGCGTCGTCGGGCACATCGGCCAGGATCGTGGGCTGCACGAATTGCCCTGGCACGGTGTCGATTCCGCCGAGCAGGATGCGAGCGCCCCGGGTGATCGCGTCCTCGAGATGGTGTCGGATGACGTCGAGCTGCTTGGGCATGGTGATCGGTCCGATCTTGGACTCGGTCCGACCGGCGTCGATCGTGCTCGCGAGCGCCACCAGTTCGGCGACGAAAGCGTCGTATACCTCGGCATGCACGTAGACGCGCTCCACAGCGAGGCAGGTCTGGCCCGCATTGGACAACCCGCCCCATACCGCGGCCGCGGCGGCCGCGTCGAGATCGGCATCGGCATCGACGACGAGCGCGTCCTTGCCGCCGCACTCCATCAGTACCGGGGTCAGATTCTCGGCACACGCCGCCATGACCTTCTTACCGGTGGCCGTGGAACCGGTGAACCCGATCTTGCCGACCCTGCTGCGGCACAGCGCGTTTCCGGTCTCACCGAGGCCGGTGACCACCTGCAGCACCGGTCGCTCCGCAGTGGTGCGGGCGAAGGCGTCGGCGAGCCACACACCCACGCCGGGGGTGTACTCGCTCGGCTTGAACACCACGGCGTTCCCGGCGGCCAATGCGAACGACACCGAGCCGAGCGGTGTGAAGACCGGGTAGTTCCACGGGCCGATCACCCCGACCACACCGAAGGGCCGGTACTCGACCTCCGCGGCATGGTTGAGCGTGAGCAGGCTCGACCGCACGCCGCGGCGGCCGAGTACACGCTCGGCGTTGTGCGCGGCCCATCGCAGATGTTCGAGCGCCATGGCGATCTCGAGTTTCGCGTCCGAGACCGGCTTGCCCATCTCCTCATGGATGATCCGGGCCAATTCGTCACGGCCCTTGGCGATTTCGGCACGCCAGGCGTCGAGTCGTCGACCGCGCTCGGTGAATCCGAGTGCCGCCCACCAGACTCCCGCCTGGTGCGCTGTGGCGACAGCGTGGTCGACCTCGGTCTGCCGGTGGATGGGATAGCGGCCTACCGTCGTACCGGTGGCCGGATTGCGCACCTCGAAGGTTGTCACTGCTCCAGGGGTTTTCATCGATGTAGCCATCAGTTGGTCTCCGGCCGTTCAGAGGTCGAGTACGAGCGCGTCGCCAGTGGCGCGCGATACGCAGGCCAGCATGTGATCGGCTCGTTCGGATTCGGTGAGCAGGCGGTCGCGGTGCTCGACCGATCCAGCGGCGACGCCGACCTTGCAGGTGCCGCAGAAGCCTTGCTGGCACGAGTAGGCGATATCCGGGAGCTGGCGGCGCAGCGCGGTCAGCGCGGTCTCGTCCGCCGCGACGCGAATGGTGCCGCCGGTGCGAGCGAGGGAGATATCGAATGCGCGGCCATCGGTGACCGGTAGCGCCGAGAATCGCTCGGTGTGCAGCGACCCGGTAGGATTCAGCTCGAACATGCAGCGCTGCGCCGCCGCCAGCATGGGCGGCGGTCCGCAGACGTATACGGCCGCACCGGGTTCGGCGCGAGCAATGAGTTCGGCGATGTCGGTGCCACCGAATTCGTCGTCGGGACGGATATCCGCGCCGGGCAGCTCGTGCAGGAACGGCATGGTGTCGCGCGAGCGGCCGAGGTACACCAGCCGACCACGGGATCCAGCCGCCTTGACCATCGGCAGGATCGGTGTGATGCCGATGCCACCGGCCAGGAACAGATACGACGGCGCGTCGACGAAGGTGAATGCGTTGCGGGGGCCACGAATTCGCAGCCGGTCATCGGTGCGCAGCGTCTCGTGCACCTCCCGGGAGCCCCCGCCGCCGTCCGGGATGAGGCGCACCGCGATCCGGTAGCGGAAGCGATCCGACGGATCCCCGCACAGCGAATATTGCCGCTGCCGTCCGGAGGGCAGAAATACATCCACATGAGAACCCGGCCGCCACGTCGGCAGCGTGCCACCCGCCGCCGCGCGCAGCGTCAGACTCACCACATCGTCTGTCTGGCGTTCGATGCTCTCGATGCGTACTTCCAGCTCGAATCCCGTGCGCCGCACCGGCTTCGGTCGTGACAGCAGCGGCGCGGCGCCGCCTTTCACGAAGATGCTCTTGTAGGCGTCCATGATCCCGCCGAGCATCCGCAGACTCACCGGCGTGGGATCGGTCGGCTCGCCCATCAGTGACCTGCCGCCCGTGCGGCGGGCGAGTGCCCGAGATAGCGCAGCGCTTTGTCCATCGGGCCCAGCTGTGCGGGATGGAAACCCGGCCGCAGATAGCGCGGGATCTCGGTCAGGAACACCGTCCAACTGGGGATCACGCCGCGGCGGGTGGCACTGGCGAACTGCCGCAACCAGAATGTGCCCTTATCGGCCTCCGGATCCTTGCGGTACATGTACGCCGTCGACACGATGAACAGGGGCAGCAGGGTCAGACTTGCCAGGACCGCGGTCCGCGCCCGGCGTGCGTAGCTGCCGTCGACGTACATGAACGCGTCGTAGACCACGCTGCGGTGCTCGACCTCCTCGGCGCCGTGCCAGCGCACCAGATCCAGCATGGCCGGATGCATGCCCTTCTCCTCGAGAATGTCCGCGTTGAGCAGCCATTCGCCGAGCACGGCGGTGTAGTGCTCCATCCCGGCGAACAGACCGAGGCGTTCCTTGAGCCACTCGTCCTTCGCTCGTCCGGTCAGGCCGTGATCGCCGAGAATGCGGTCGACCAGCCACGCCACCTTGCGGACATAAGAGTCCACGTCCAGGCCGATGGACTGCAGATGTATGCGCGCGGCCTCATGGCTGTTGGCGTGCATGGTCTCCTGCCCGACGAAGCCGATCACTTCCTCCCGCAGCCGCTCGTCGTGGATATGCGGCAGTGCCTCGGACAGCGCCTGCGCCATGGC
This sequence comes from Nocardia pseudovaccinii NBRC 100343, assembly GCF_001613225.1. Taxonomy (GTDB): domain Bacteria; phylum Actinomycetota; class Actinomycetes; order Mycobacteriales; family Mycobacteriaceae; genus Nocardia; species Nocardia pseudovaccinii. The sequence continues at coordinate 7,679 of NZ_BDBY01000031.1, read as the reverse complement.
TCGCTCACCCTCGGGCAGCACCAGATGCATGACGTTGACGATGTGGGTGGCCAGCACCTCGCCGGGAATGTAGTGCATCGGCACGGAATCGAACTGGAAATGAACGTCGCGCGCATTGATCGCATGCACGTCGTCGCCGTAGGTGCGCTTCGTCGCGCCAGCCGTGTCAGCCATACCCCGACCGTACAGTGCCACAAATTTCATTGCAATGTTGCGAGCCACATTTTTGCTTGGATTGTTGCACGGCGCGTGTTGTCTGCTAGCGTCGAATAGGTGAAGACGGCGTCGAAGGCAGCCCTGAGCCGCGATGATGCGGACGATCTCGAGACCCGGATCCTCGACGCCGCCCTCGTGCAGTTCGCGAAGGTCGGCGTCAAGAAGACGACGATCGAGGACGTCGCCCGGCAGGCCGGGGTTGATCGAGTCACGGTCTACCGGCGGGTGGGCTCACGCGATGATCTCGTACAGGCCGTGATCAGCCGCGAGGTCGCGACACTGCTGACGGAACTCGCCGCAATGCCCGAACGGCACGACAGCATCGACGATCTCGTCGCCGACATATTCGTCACGGTCGTCACGCGCTGGCGCACGCATCCCATGGTCGAGCGAATGCTGGCGATCGAGCCCGAGCGAGTGATCATGAAACTCACGGTCGACGGTGCCACCACCTTCGCCATGTGCGTTACCGCAACCGCCACCACGCTCGAACGCGCGGTCCAGTGCGGACTACTCGCCGACTCCGACGACCTGATGACCCGCGCCGAAATCGTCTGCCGCGTGGTCCATTCACTCATCCTCGCCCCGCACGGCACAACACCGCTACGGTCCGACTCCGAGCTCGCCGAGTTCGCGCGCAGGTATCTGGTGCCCGTCGTTCGCGGCTGAGGCACTCGTGCTGCGGCTGGTGCCACTCGAGAAAGCCTTCGAGCGCCATCGAGCTCGTTACCGAGGTTCGCCTCCACTCCTGATGATGCCGGATCCGATTGCCGGGGAACGGGATTCGGATCGGGCCGTGGATTTGGCGGCGGCAGGTCGCTCGCAGTACGATACGGCGCGGGTCAGCGCAGGCGTGCCGCAATGGTGGTGGCGATGTCGGTGGTTTTGGCGCAGACGTCCCAGTCGACTCCGGTGGCAATGCCCGGGGCGGCGATCCCCAGGTAAAACGATCCGCCGGACGGGACCGATACGTAGACCGAGCAACTGCCATTGCGGCCGTCGGGACGAAGTTCAGGCTGCACGACGGCGCGCTGACCTCCGATGGTGGCCGTCCGCTCGAGTGGATTACGAACTTGGCGCTGCTCGAGATCGCTGAGGTCGCTGCTGTGTGGGGCGAACGAGACGGTGAAACTTCCGGCGATCGCGGTTTGGATGGAGGACCAGGAGCAGCGGGACAGCTCCCGTGGCGGCGTCGCGGCGCTGCCATCGGATGCGAGCAGGTAGTGGGCGATATCGTCCGAAGTCAGCACGCTGCACGGATGGTAGGTCAGATCGGCCGGAGTCCATGGCGGCGGCGCGACGGGCGATGTGGTGACGCTGCCCGACGACCGTGCCGGTGATGGGACCGGGTCGATACTTGCGCATCCGGCCGCCGTCACGATAGCAACGAGACCGCCGAGTGCCGCGATCATCTGCCGACGGCGATCACATGCTGAACTGGGCATCACGCCTCCCTCCCGGCACCGATCACACCAGATTCCGCGCCCAGCCGCCACATCGCAGCGGCGGCAGGCTCCGGGCCGTGTGCGAGATCGCGCTTCATCATTGAGCCCCGACGCGGTCGTCGATGCCGACGGCCGTACCCGCGACGGCGGTCACCTCGTCGAGCACGGCGAACAGTTCGGGTCGTAGTCGCACAGATCCACATCCCTTGTGCGCCGTCGCTATTCGAGTACCGCGCCGGTGGTGGTGTCGGTGGAGCGGCTGTGGCGGCCCTGGGTGAGGCTAGGCGCTGATGCCCGCGGTGAGGATGGCGGCCAACTCGCGGTAGGCATCGGCATCGTCGAGTCCGGTGTGTTCGCGCACGCCGCCCTGCTGGATGCGGACCATCATGGTCGCGGCCAGATCGGCGGCGAAGGTGGCGTGGACGTTACGGAATTCGCCCGCCGCGACGCCTTCGTCGATGAGTTCGCGGACCCGTCGGGCGGCGATCCTGGTGTTCTTCTCGTAGATCTCCCGCGCGGGCGCGAAACCGCTCAGGTCGGCCATGAATCGGTCGGAGGCAGCGGCCAGGGCGGTGCCGACCGCGGACAGGTAGGCGGTGATGCGCTCGCGGGCGTCGGTGATCGGCGCGATGCCGGTCTCCACATCGTCGGTGGCGCGGCGGAAGAAGTGCACGGTCGCGGCCCGGACCAGCTGTTCCTTACTGCCCGCGAGGGTGTAGAGGGTCGATTTGGAGCAGCGCAGCCGCGCGGCGATCTCGTCGAGGGTCAGGTGTGCGAATCCCTCGGTCAGGAACAGCTCGACCAGCGCATCGAAGAGTTCGGTACGCCGCCGGGTGGCGAATCCTGCGCGCGTGAGCTGCTCCATATCAGCGAATAGTACTGGTGAGGCTCTTGCAGTACTGAGGTCTGATCAGTACTGTGATTGGTAATTCAGTACTGTTATTCGTAGGCGAGGAGTCTTGTGGCCGTCGAACGTCTGCTGCCCACCACCGAAGCCCGGGAATTGATCCAGCTCACCCGAGACATCGCCGATAAAGTCCTCACGCCGATCGTCGATGAACACGAACGGGCCGAGACCTATCCCGGCGGTGTGTTCGCCACACTGGGGGAGGCCGGGTTGCTGAGCCTGCCGTACCCGGTCGAATGGGGCGGCGGTGGCCAGTCGTACGAGGTGTACCTGCAGGTCCTCGAGGAGATCGCTGCGCGGTGGGCGGCGATCGCGGTGGCGGTCAGCGTGCACAGCCTGGCCTGTCATCCGCTACTGGCCTTCGGCACCGAGGAGCAGAAGCAGCGCTGGCTGCCGGAGATGCTGGGCGGCAATACGATCGGCGCGTACAGTCTGTCCGAGCCGCAGGCCGGATCCGATGCCGCCGCGGTGGCGTGCAAGGCCGCTCCCGTCGACGGCGGATATCTCGTCAACGGCACCAAGGCCTGGATCACCCATGGCGGCATCGCCGACTTCTACAACGTTTTCGCGCGCACGGGCGAGGGGTCGCGCGGCATCTCCTGCTTCCTGGTGCCGCGTGAGACCACCGGCCTGACTTTCGGCAAGCCCGAGCAGAAGATGGGGCTGCACGCGGTGCCTACCACGACCGCGCACTACGACGACGCGTTCCTGCCCGTCGAGCGACGGATCGGTACGGAGGGGCAGGGCCTCCAGATCGCCTTGAGCGCACTGGATTCCGGCCGACTCGGCATCGCCGCGGTCGCGACGGGACTGGCCCAGGCCGCGCTCGACGAAGCCGTCGTCTATGCCAAGGAGCGCACGGCATTCGGCAGGCCGATCATCGACCATCAGGGTTTGGGGTTCCTATTGGCTGATATGGCTGCCGCGGTCGATTCGGCCCGCGCCACCTACCTCGATGCCGCGCGGCGACGCGATGCGGGGCTGGCGTACTCACGGCAGGCGAGTGTGGCCAAACTGATCGCCACCGACGCGGCCATGAAGGTCACCACCGACGCTGTTCAGGTGTTCGGCGGCTACGGTTACACCCGCGACTTCCGGGTCGAGCGCTATATGCGCGAAGCCAAGATCACGCAAATCTTCGAGGGCACGAACCAGATTCAGCGATTGGTCATCGCACGCAGCCTCGCACAGTGACAGGTCGGATTCCAGGCTGCCGCTCACTGCTTGGACTGCCCATACACGCCGACCGACCGACTCGGCGGAGCCCTGGAACTTGGGCGGGTGGATAGCCAGGACGAGTCGGGGCTCTGCCGTGTGAACGCCGGATCGGCGAAATCCGCCGTGGTTCTGTCGATTCCGGTCGTAGTCGTACGGTTTGTCGTGGGACTGTCGTGATTCCTGTTGTGCGCCTGACGGTTTCGATCGAACGGCCACGCGTGCGACGAAGTGCTCGTCATGCGCGCGGCAGCGTATCGGCGGTAGCGCCGGACCGGTCCCGGCGCTGTGCCTGTGCGTGACGATGTTCGCGCCCGGTGTCGGATGAGGGTGGCGATGGTTAGGCTGCGGCCTTGTGCGCAGGCTGTCGTCGGTGTCGAAATTGTGGTTGGTGTGGGTGGTTACGCGGACGCTGATGGTGGTGTTGACCGGGCTGACGGTGCTGCCGCACAGCGTCTGGGATGCCTCGGCCGCGGACTTGACGCTGTATCGCGGATGGGCCGAGCAGCTCGCGTACCAGAACATTTTCCCGCTAGCGGACGAGCGCTGGCAGTATCCGCCCGGAGCCGGCGCACTGCTGGTGGTGCCCCAGCTGCTCGGCGGCGGGGCAGGCTACAACTGGTTGTTTTTCGCGCTGGTCGCCACCGCGGATGCGAGCGTGCTCGGCTTGTTGATCCGGGCCGCGCGGCGCGACGGCTGGGAGACAGCTCAGACCGGGCCGTGGGTATGGGTGGTGGGCGTCGCGCTGTTGGGCAGAGTCTGCTATGGCCGATTCGATTTGATCGTGGCCGCGACCGTGGTCGCGGCACTGCTGTGGGCGACGCGCCGCCCGGCGGCGGCGGGCGCGGCCGCTGCCGCTGGCGTGCTGTTGAAAGTCTGGCCGGTGCTGGTTGTGCTGGGTTTGCGCTGGCGAACGCTGCGGCGGATGAGTGCGGGCGCGGCCGGTGTCGGTATCGCCGCGATCGCGGGATTGACGGCGTTGGGTCCGGGGGCGTGGTCGTTCCTGGAGTTCCAGTCGAAGCGCGGATTGCAGATCGAATCCGTGGCCGCCACGCCGCTGTTGATCGCTCGACTGCTGAACGGCCGCTGGGCCATCGTGCATCGTTATGGGGCCGACGAGTTATCCGGGCCAGTTGTGTCCGCGGTGGCGTCGGCGTGCGTGGCGGCCACGCTCGTGGGCGGCGTGGTGTTGCTGATCATCTGGTGGCGTGCGCGGCCTCCAGCGGCGGATCTGGTATTGGCCGCAGTGCTGCTCGCCCTGGTGACCAGCCGGGTACTCAGCCCGCAATACCTGGTGTGGGCGGTGGCGGTCGCGTCGGTCTGCGCGCTCGACTCGCGCAGTACACAGCGGCCTGTGCTGCTGCTGGTGCTGGCGACCGCGTTGATGAGCCAGGTGGAATTCCCCTTCGTCTACGACCGGGTGGCCACCGGGAGCTGGCCGGGTGTGGTGGTGCTGACGGTCCGCAACGGCATGCTGCTCTGCGCGACTATGTGGTCGATCGTTCGGCTGTGCCACATCGGTCTCGATCATCCGAGGTCACCGCTCGGTCAACTCGCTAGTGGATATCGGTTCGGTAACGCCGGTAAGTCGGCGTGCCCTCCCGGGCAGGTCCGAATTCCGCCAGTTGGACAGTTGTTTCCCTAGTTCAGGGCCATATCTGCGCGCTAGGTCACGATTCGGTCACGCCCGTACGCGCGAAGCTGTGTGAGCAGCCGGTATTTTTTCGACGTTCAATTACCGTCACGCTATCGCTGGCTAATAGTTAGCCTTCATAAATGTCGGGGAGCGGCAACCGCGCCGCATGACAGGACGGATCGGTCGCCGATCACGGTGATCACCCGTGTTGCGCCATTTCCATATCGAATCGCTACCTTGGTCGATCGCAGTGTCGGCCCGGAGAACGCTATGGCTAATCCAGCGTCCATACCCAACCCCTTCGAGACACGTCGTACCGGAAGTCCCGCCGCCTCCCAGCCGGGCCCGAGGTCCGCCACAGGTTCGGCGCGGTCCGCCCGTGTTCTCCTCGATGAGCAGCTAGCGCCACTGCGGATCCCGGCACTGGTGCTGGGTGCCTTGCTGATCTGCCTCGGTGTGGCGGCGCTGCTGCCATTACGAGGATGGCTGCACGACTACGGCGCCGAGCTTGTCATCGCCGCCTACCTGCAATACATGGCGATCGCGACAACCCTCGAGGTATGGGGTCTGCGCATGACCGGGAAAGGCCCACGCCGCAGGTGATGCGCGCACGATGAGGTGCGTCGGCTGTTCACCTTTCGGTCAGAATCCGTCGATAGTGTCCCGGAAATGACCGACTTCGCGACACGGCAGCCATTGCCCGACTTCAGTGCGATCGGCGACCTCCAGTCCGTGGTCGACCTTTCCGACACCGCCGGTTTCATCGTCGACGATTTCGACGATGACGACCCGGTCCTGATCACCGCCCAGGGCGGTTTCGCCGTCGACACCTGGCGTGAGGGCTACCCCTACGAGCAGCGTCTGGCCCGCGACAGCTACGAGGCCGACAAGCGCCTGCTGCAGATCGAGCTGCTCAAATTGCAGAATTGGGTCAAGGCCGAGGGGCGCAGGCTGGTGATCGTATTCGAGGGCCGCGACGCCGCGGGCAAGGGCGGAACCATCAAGCGGTTCATGGAGCACCTCAACCCCCGCGGCGCACGCGTGGTGGCGCTGGAGAAGCCGACCACCCGCGAGTCGACGCAGTGGTACTTTCAGCGCTATGTCGAACACCTACCCGCGGGCGGGGAGATCGTGTTGTTCGACCGCTCTTGGTACAACCGTGCCGGAGTCGAACGGGTCATGGGGTTTTGCACCCCCGAGCAACATCGGCGATTCCTTGCCCAGGTTCCGCTCTTCGAGCGCATGCTCGTCGACGACGGCATCCACCTCGTCAAATTCTGGTTCTCGGTATCCCCGCTGGAGCAGCGCACCCGCTTCGCCATCCGCCAGGTCGACCCGGTCCGCCAATGGAAGCTGTCCCCGATGGACCTGGCCTCGCTCGACAAATGGGACGACTACACCGCCGCCAAAGAACAGAACTTCGAGCACACCGATACCGACTACGCCCCCTGGATCGTGGTCAAGAGCAACGACAAGAAACGCGCCCGCCTCAACGCGATGCGCCACGTCCTGGGTCTGTTCGATTACGACAACAAGGACCCCGAGATCGTCACCCCGGCCGACCCACTCCTCGTAGGGCGCGCTTGCGACGTCATCGGCTCCTGACCACGCAACGGACGCCACCAGCCCAGCCCCTCGAATTCCCGTGCACGGCAACCGCATCCAGAGTGCATGTGCACTCGAAGCTGTGACGTGAGATCCCGCCTCCTGCTTTGGCCCGATTCTCTGACAAACGAGACCGACGTGGCATTCGACCAGTGAACGTTTAGCATTCCGGTATGCGCCGTTGGAGGTGGCTACGGGCCGCACTGTGTTTGGTCGTACTGAGCGCCGGTGGCTGTTTCGGGGCGGTCGAGCGCGGCGACTTCGAACAGGGTTTGCGGGCGCGGGGCGGGGGACTGGTGAACGGGTTGACGGATTCAGCGGTCACCGCGGTGCGAGAGCGCTTGGGGACCACCGATTTTCAGGCGAATGTCATTCTGCTGACCGCTCCGGATTCCACGCGGTTCCGCCTGGTGCTGTTCGATCAGCCGGACCAGGTGACTCGATTCTTCTCCGCGTGGCCGGATCCAACCGCACGGCAGGCGGCCGTGCGACTGCGGGTGCGCGATCCGGATGGTGCCCGCAGGCTCGACGACTACTCGTTCACGCTCGGTGCGCTGAGTGCGCCACAGCCGGTGCGGGTTTCGGCATTCGACGACATCGACAGCGAGGGCTTCATGGTCAGTGAGGTGCCGGGACTCGCGCATATCGAGGACAT
>NZ_BDBY01000030.1 GCF_001613225.1 Nocardia pseudovaccinii NBRC 100343 | reverse complement strand
TATGGTCGCCGAGTTCGACCGCGTCGGCGCTTTTCTTCGAATCCAGCAGGTGTGAGGCCATGGCAAGACTGCTCACCACCGCATTGTCGACCGGTGTCGGCGTCGGCATGTTCAGCACCGTGGTGCCGGTATCGATCTGGCCAGGGGAAGCGAAACTCACCGCGCCACTGTTCTGTTCGGACCCCTATCGCGAACCTGTGGTGGTATCCGACACCTTCCACGACTCCGAGGGCACGTCGGTCGACTACACCCTCTACTGCGTGACCGACCGCGGCGCGGTCACCGACGAGGGATTCGTCCTCCCCTTCCTTGTCTTGATGGCGGTGCACATCGCGATCATCACCACTGTGGCATTCCTTGCCGGACTGTGGATCCGTCGCCGCACCCCGCCTCCGGCCGATCCGCAGGCCACGGCATTCGAACCACTCGTCTACGGACCACACGAGCCCGAACCCATCTGAATACTGTGTCGTGCTCCGAGTTCGCGTATGCCGACATTCGACGGTGACCCCAAGCCGTTGGAGCAGTAGCAGGGCGGTCTGGATATCTGCGCGAGTACAGCGAATTCGCTGGGATACAGTGTCCTAATGCCCGAAGAAGCGCATCCCACACCAGTGGTGCGTGTCGGAGCGGCCGCGGGGTCCGATGGTGCTGGCGTAACCGTCGGGGGAACCGATGCCGACCTGCTCTCGCTCGCATCACAGCTGTGTTTTGCCCTGTACTCCACATCTCGATCGATGACCGCGGCATACCGGCCGTTTCTCGAGGGGATGGGTGTTACCTATCCGCAGTATCTGGCCCTGCTGGTGTTGTGGGGGCGGCCTGCGATGACCATGAAGGAACTCGGCGAACAACTGCAGCTGGACTACGGCACGGTCTCACCGCTCATCCAGCGACTCCAGGCACATGGTCTGGTCGAGAGCATCCGGAGCACCAACGATCGCCGTGCCGTCGAACTGCGCGCGACCGAAGCCGGCCGCGCCCTGCAACCGCGGGCCCGGCAGATGATCGAGGCGGTCATGGCGGAGGTCGGCTATCCGATCGAGCATCTCATCCGGCTGCGTGACCAGGTCAACGCGCTCGGCGCCCGCCTCGACGCCGCCGTTGCCGAACGTTCTGGCCGGTAGACGCCGTCCGCCGCAGCCGGGACAGATCGTGTGGCTCGGGCGTCGAGCACACGGTGCGACGCCAGACGTATGGGCTTGCCATGGCTGGTAAATACCGGCATTGCGCCGGGACGCGAAGTGCGAAATCTTAACCCTGAAACAATTCAGATCCTGATGACGAACCGATCCAGGCGATTTGTGGGAACTGCTCGCGGTCGAGGTCGCGCATCGGCGCCTCTCACGGCTTCGGCGCGGTTGCCGTTCCCGGAACTCGGAGAGTGCCGTGACGCAGGCGGGGGATGGGGGTGTTGCCGGATTGGCCGATCGGATCGCGGATGGGCTGCGTGAGACGGCTCCGCCCGGGTGGCAGCGGCTGGAGGCGTGGTTCGCGATGACCGTGGTCGCCGAATCAGCGCTGCTGGTGGTCGACGACGGTATCCGGTCTTTTCGATGTCCGGTATCGGATGCGGTGTGGGTTGCGGTGCGTCGGCATCGGCAGGTATCGGCAGGGGGCGAGGGCGGGCCGTGGTGGCGGTTGCTGGTGCGCATCGATGCGGACAGTGTCGAGGCCACTGCCGATCACGGTGCGGCGCCGTTCCCCGGCGAGCAATTGTTTGCACCGGAGGCATACCTCGCCGACTTGGAACGCTATCCGCGGGACCGGCTGCCGGTGTGGCTGGCGGCCTACCTCGGGCGCGGAGAACAGCGGACACGTACGCCGCGCGCGGCGGCCACCGCGATGCGGGCGGACCAGCGTGCGGGTTTGCGGGCGGTGGCCCTGGATAACGAACTGCCGGAACTGGCCGTCTTGTGGGCCCGGTGGGCGGTGCTGGCGGCAGCCTTCGTGGCGGTCGGCTCGAGGCAGGGGCCGCGGATCGGTCCGTCGGTGGGCATCTTCGAAGGCGCGGGACGCAGCGGTTCGACGCTGACGCTACTGCCCGGTGACCGAGCCGTGCTGTCGGGGGGCGTGTGGGATGCGCCGGTACTGGACGCCGCGTACAACGCGGGTGCGGCGATGCCGGAATTGTTTGCGGGAGCGCCGGATTGGGTGGCCGACCCAGTGCTCAATCCGCGGGCGGCAACCGGTTTGCTGTCGTTTTGTTACTGGTGGGCGTCTGGTCAGTGGTACCGGGGTGAGTCCGTGCCGATCCGGGAGTGTGCGTCCGCGCTGCCCGCTGTGTGGACGGTCGGCACCGCGGCGGGTGTCGTGGGCAGTCTGCTCGGCGACCGGTCGGGTGGTACGCCGGACGCGGCCGAGTTGTTGGTGTCGGCCGCGCAGGCCGGTGCGGTGACTCGCGAGGCGATCGTGCAGGTCTTCGGCGACGGCGCCGACATCGATGGTGCGATGTTCCAGTTCGTGCTTGCGGATCTGGACGCGAACCACGCCGAAGGAATCGGCGAGACGGATGCGCTCGACCTCGTCCGGGATCACATCCGACGACAGGGTTATGACACGACGGGATACCCGTTGTCGACGTTGCGGGCCGATCGCATCAGCGTGGGCTGGTTGGTGCGTTCGCCGGTGCCGGACGGCGAAATGGCGTTGGACCGTGCGGTTTTCTATGTCGCCGACGATGGTGTGGTGGAGCGCTCGACCACGTCGGTGCCGCTGTCGGTCTTCGTTACCGGTTTCGAGCGACGGTTCCGGCTGCGCGGTAACGGCCGAGCCTGACCGGAGGGGGCGCGACGTGAATGGTGAAGTCCGGTTGGATCCGGACAACCTGCGAAATCAGGGAGCGCGGCTGGCTGAACTCGGTGACCGCGTAGGGCAAACCTATGCGGGACTGCGCGAATCCCTGGCGCGCACCGACGGCAGTTGGGGCGATGACGATCTGGGTGTCGCCTTCGCCAGGGAGTTCAAGCCGCACGCCGACAAATTGCTGGCCAATCTGCGGGCAATGGAGGAAAGCCTGCACAGCACGGCCGCCGGAATCGTGGACGCCGCAGGGCAATTCGAACTGCAGGACAGGTACGGGGCCAGCCTGGTCGGCACTACTGCCGACGACCCGGATCCGATCGGCGAACCGGCGTCCTCGGCGGGCGGTAGCGCGGGCACGCCCTCGCCCGCGGGCGCACAGCCACCCGTGACGTCCGATCCCGCGGCGACCTTTCCGGCAGCGGTCGCCCCGGCGTATCCCACGAACGCGGAAAATCCCACGGACCGGGCCAACCCGACCGGACGATCCATCCCCGGCGGGTCGCGGACACCGGATGCGCATGCGGGAAGCTCCACGCCGGAGGGCGGTCCGCAGCGGGATCCTTCGGATCGGGCAGCCGGCCGAGAGGCGGCCGGTGGAGTAGGCGGACCGGGCAGCGGCAACTCCGGCAAGCCTGCCGGAGACCCAGGTCGCCGGTCGCCTGCCTCTGCGGTGTTCCCCCCGGCCGCCATTCGCGATTCACCCCGTGCCTCAGCCGGGCGGCAAGCGAGGGTCAGCCCACCAGGCGGTGCGGGACGGCGAGACACCCCGTGGTCCGGGCAGCCGCCGAGAACGGCCGGACCACCCGCCGGTGCCCAGCCGAGACCTCCTAGCCCTCGGTACGGTTCCCCGCCGCGATCGAACAAGCCCACCGATGAACCGCAGCGGGGGCGTGATCGGCGCGGCTCCGGCGGGCGACCGGTTTCCGATCCCGTGGTCGGGTGGCTGGCGCGGACATTGGCCGAACACCACGACGTGCGGGTGGCCGGATTCGATACCCCCGGTTTGCAGCTGCCGGTCGTGCGGGAATTCGTGGCCGCGGTAGACCGGGTGCTCACCGACTACCCGATGATCGACCTCGATGTCGTCGCGGTGGCGGAGCTCGATGCCGAATCGGAACCGGTGCGGTGGAGTCTCGAACCACGCGATATCCAGGGCACGGGCGCCGGTCGGTCGATCACCCTCGACCAGCGGACCGCGCAGGAGCCGAGGCGAGCGACCGGAACGGCGGAGTCCGCCGCCGAATCGGGGGAGCTGGAAATCTACGCGGCGACGCTGCGCGAATTCGGCCGGGCGCTCGACTTCGCCGGTGGTGGTCGCGCACGCAGGCAGGCCCAGCGCGTCCTGATCGCGGAGTACCTGCGTTTGGAGGCAGGACCGAACAGCACCCTCGCCGAGGTGGTAAGCGGCTATCGGCGCTGGCGTACCGAATTGGCCGGGGACGCAGGCGGGTTCGACGTGAGCCGGGCTCTCGGCGCCGCGTTCGCCGATGTCGTGGTGCGCGGTGACGAGGCGAGCGTCCAGGCGCGAGTGCTGCATGCGGTGCTGGTCGACGCGACGTCGCGGCGGAGCTAGGCGGCGCAGGTGGACGGTTCTTGGACGCTCAATCCGGTCGTGGAGCTGCGTAAATTGTTCGAGGGTTTGCCCACCGTGGCGCGGCGCCCGATCGAACTGGTGGTCTTCGGGGGAGACCTGCCGCGCGCCGACGTGTCCGGGATGCGGTGGATGGCCGCGGAGCTGCGGGCCAAGGCCGCCGCCATGAACGCTCACGCGGAGGACGCGGAAAAGCTATTGGCGCAAGAGGATTCACTCGGCGCGCTGGGTGACCGAGTGCGCGAGATATTGCATCAGCATCACGAGGGCGCGGCCAGGCTGCGGGAGGAAGCGCTGACCTTGGCCGATCAAGCGCACGCGGCCGCCAACGATGCGGAGAAGACGCTGTGCGTGATGTTCGCGTTCGGCGTCGAGCTGGCCGCGCGCATCATCAGGACACTGTCAGCGGCCGCTGCGGCCGGTCCGGCCGGAGAGGTTGCGGCGGCTCCCGTGGTGGAGTCGATGCTGGTCGAGGGCCGAGGCAAAGTCGCGCTGATGCGCGCGGGCCTGGAGCAGGCCTACAAGGTGGGCGCAGCGAAGACGGCGACCCGGCTGTCGGCGTTGGGGCCGCTCCGGTTGGCTCTCACGGTCGGCAAGGCGGCCGCGGTGCCCATGGGGGTGGATCTCGGGGCACAGCTGATGCAAGTCGGATCCGGCGATCGGAACCTGACCGTCAAGGGCCCGAACGGGGAGAACCCGACCGGCATCGATCTGACGTCGATCGAAGCCGCAGGAGTGTCGGCCGCCGGGGGTGCGTTGGGCGGCATGGCCGCGGGCATCTTCGCGCCGAAGGTCGTTCCCCGGCTGGGGATCAGCCGCTCGGCGCTCGGGCTGATGCAGGGGGGCGCGGGCGCGATGTCCGGTCTGGGTGCGGCGGCATTGATCACGGGCTGGCCGGAAAACTCCGAAGACGTCCTGGCGTCGCTGCTCAACGGCGGATTCGGCGGAGTCGTCGATGTCCACGGTGGCACCCACCCGGATCTCGGTTCCCCGATGCGAGAAGTGGTCGACGGCAGCGGGGGCTATGCCCCGCCGGATTCTTCTACGGTAAGTCTCAGCAAGGATGCCGTGATGCGGCTGGCGGGGGCTCCCCCGGGTACGGAATCGCTGACGCCTGCTCTGGTGGACAGCAACGGCGGCACCACCCCGCTGCCCGCGGACCGGCCCGGCCACGTTACGGGCGTCGAAGCATCGCAGCCGGTAGGGAACCTGGTTCTGTCGGGTCCGCCTGGAGCGATGGGCGAAGGACAGCACGGGCGGGATCAGTCGGGGGACCTGGCGCGGCGCCTCACTGATTCGGGATCGGGTGAGCGGGCTCCGGCCCCGTACGAACACCCGAACAGTCAGGCGGGGGCAGACGGGCGATCGGGGGACCCCAATTCGCCTGCGCGGCAAGGCGACCAGGCATCTGGAGACCGTCCTGGCGATCGGGTGCCCGCAGACCTCACCGCCGGTGGCGGTGCACAGGCCGGTGGGGGTGCGCAGGCCGGTGGGGGTGCACAGGCCGGTGGGGGTGCGCAGGGCGGTAGTGGCGCTGCGCACGCCGGTGGTGATGCGCGAGATAGCGCTGGTGCGCATGGCGGTGGTGCGCGGGCTGGCGGCGATGCGCGAACCGGGGACGGCGGGCAGGCCGGGGGTGGCGGCGGTGCGCAAGCTGACAATGGGCTGGCCGATGGCGGCGCACCCGGTGCAGGTGGCGGTGGCAATGCGCAGGCCGGTGGTGTGCTCGGTGCTGGGGGTGGTGCGCAGGCTGGCAGTGGTGTGGTTTCCGGTGCGGTCCTGCCGGGCGTGGGCAGCGACCAACCCGGGTCGGAACCGCAGCAGTCGGCAGATCGTAGTGAGGGCGACGCGCATGCGGTGGGCGTTGGCCGGGTCACCCGGGGACATCCGGTCGTCGACGTCGCGGCCGGGCAGGAGCCCACCGCAGCGCGGTCGGGGGCGGGGTCGGCCAGGGTCGAACCACCGGCGGTGGTGGGCGATGCGTCCGGCCGCCACGGTGCGGGTGTCGAGCGTCCGGCCCGGGTGACGGCACCTGAGCAGGCGGACGTGCGACCGGCGCACGAGCCGCCGTCTGGGGCGCATTCCGGGGATGCGGTACCGGCTGACGCCAGCCCGTCCGTGCACGACGGAACCGACCGTCCGGCGCAGGAGCTGGCGCAGCAGCTGTTGGGCTTGCCGTCGACGGATCCGGTGTCGAAGAAGGACCTCACGGCCGAGCAGCAGGCGCAGTTCAAGGCCGCGGCGAAGAAGGCGCTTGCGCTGTACCGGCTGCGGCACGAGGAGTTGGCGGGCGAGTCGTGGGATCAGCGCAGGCACGCGATGGAGCACGGGGAACGGGTGGAGTCGGTGCTGCGGTTCATCGACGCGATGCGTGAGGGGACGGGAAAGACGCCACGGTGGAATCAGATCAAGGCATTCCTGCTCGGTGAGCACGGGTTTATGCGTCAGATGGGCACCGGGCAGGGCAAGTCCATGGTCGGTGCGCTGGATACGTTGTGGCAGCTGTCGCGCGGGGAGCCGGTGGTGCTGGCGAGTGGGGAATCGGTGCGAGTTCATCATGTGATCACCACAACCGAGGTTCTGGCCAACGAGGGGGTCCGGGAATTCGCGCCGATGCTGCGCAGTCTCGGGTACGAGGTCGCGCGCTGGGATCCGCACAATCCGCCGGGCGAGCCGGAACACCCGACCGTCTACTACATGACCTACGACGAGCGCGCGACCGCCGAGTTGTTCGACCGGCCGCCGCCGGGTAAGACTGCCACGATCGATGAGGCGGACGCGGTGCTGGTGCACAACCAGACGGTGCACTACCAGTCCGACGGGCAGCGTGAGCTCGCGTCGGCCACCGAGGCCGCCGGGGTGTACCGGGTGCGGGACTTCTTGAAAGCCGTGTTGCGCAGCAGAATCACGGCCGCGAAAGATCTGCCGGTGCGTCTCGAGCAGGCACTCCATGATGGTCCGTTGACGGCCGATCAGGTCGAGGCGGTACGGACGCTGACAGCGCCGGAGATCGGAGCGGCACGGACGCTGACGTCCCGATTGCTGCGCGAGCAACCCGAACAGTGCCTCGACACGGTGACCAGGTTGTGGGAACGGTATGCCGGGCGGAAGTTCACCGCCGAGGAAACCGAGATGGCCCGTGCGTTCCTGGATGTGAAAGCGGGCCGGTTGAAACTGAACCGGGATTTCCAGATCTTCGGAGAGCAGTCCGACAAGAAGGTCCAGATCCTCGACGAGTACGGGAAACCGCGGAGTGACCCGAAGATCGGCACCGAGAGCCGCTGGTTCGGCGGCCGCCACAAAATGGTGGAGGCGATGTTCGGCGCCCCGGTGTATTCCGACGGGACGGGGTCGAAACAGGTCACCGTGGAGGACGTGCTCGCCGGATACGAACGCCTGCATCTGATGTCGGGCACGTTGGAGCGGACCGCGGCGGAGATCAAGGAGAATTTCCCGGTCGAGGGCGGTTTGGCGAAGGTGGAGGACTTCGGCCGGTCGAAATTGGTGGGGGAGCAGGATCGGATATATCTCACCGAGCCGGAGAAATTGCGGGACGCGGTGGGCCGGGTGCGGCAGTTGCAGGCCGAGGGACGGCCGGTGCTGGTGATCTGTCCGTTCAACGATCTGGCTCGGAAATTCTCGCTGATGTTGACCAAGGCGGGCGTGGAGCACAATGCGATCGACGCCCGGTGGTTCGCCGAGCACAGGGACAACAATGCCGCCGAGGAACACCTGTTGTCGGTCAAGGACACCGCGGGTGGCCGGGGTGCGGTGACGGTCGGCACGGGAATGCTGGGCCGGGGGTTCGACGTGTCGATCAGCGACGAGGTCGATCAGCTGGGCGGGGTGCACGCGCACATGCTGGGGCGTTCTGCCGCAAATCCGGACGAGGACCATCAGTGGGCGGCACGCGCGGGCCGCAATGGCCGCAACGGCAGCTTCTGCTTCAACGTCGCCGCATCCGACCGTCTCTACAGTGCGGCGCAGCATCACGGTGCGCAGGTCGCGGTCACCCACTATCGGACCGCCGTGGCCAAGCACGCCGAGGCCACCGCCGAATACACCGAAGCCGCCCGTCAGGCGGGCGATACGGAGGCGGCGCAACCGAGGGAGGCGGTGCGGAAAGCGCAGACGAAGCTCGACGCCGCTGCCGCCGATGTCGCCGCTGCCGAGCGGGAGATGCGCAGCCTGACCTCGCCACTGCAGAACGACGCCGCCGACCGTGCGTACCTGGAACGCGCGATGCGGCGCGCCAACCCAGCCCACGCGCCGCCGACCGCAGGAGATCCCGCTGCCACCTCGGCGCAGACCTCCATCGGTGCGGGACTTCTCGACACGGGGCTGGGCACCATCCATGCGGGTGTCGGCCAGGCCGGGGCAGCCACTGACCACGCCGGGGCAGATATCGATCGTGCCGCGATGGAGGCCGTGCGCGCCGAGCCTGACGCCGTCCAATCGCACCTGCGGGGGGACCGGTTCGTCCGGCTGGCGGGGTGGCTGGGGATTCCCGTATCGGCCCAGGCGGCCGCGGCCATGTTCGATACCGGCGATGACGACGACCCGCTGAGCCGACTACTGGAACGAGCAGGCGTCTCCTCCGCTGCCGTGGAAGCGCTGAATCAGCACCTCGACCACGCCCCGCCTGCGGCGGTGATGCGGGCGGACGCTCTCACCGACGAGCAAGCGCTGAATCAATTGACGCCGCAGCGGAACCGGCTCGCCGCCGAACTCGGCTGGGAACCCACCCAGGTCGCCGGTGCGGAGGGCGTGCGCCAGGTCGGCGCCGCGGTCGACACAGCCCGCAAAGAGCTGGCGGAGCTGCTGGACGTTCCGGCCACCGAGGTGAACGCCGCCACCGCCCGCGACGGTCTCGCCGACGCGGTCGCCCGCCTGCTCGCCCCCGCCGAGACTGCCGACGACCCGGCCACCGAACTTCTCGTTTTCGCCGCCTCCACCTACCTGGCCGTCACCGCCCTGCTCGATCTCACCGTCGCCATCCACCAGCGCAGCCCGAAGAGCTGCGTCAACAACGGCGTGACGATGATGCGGGTGCTGTACCCCGATAACGAGCACGCCTACCACATGCCGGACGACATGCCACTGCGAGGCCACGACGCCGACGACACGGAGCGGGCCTTCGGCGGTGCCTTCCAGACATTCAGGTCGCTGGACGCGGCCGCCGAATCGCTGAATGACTGGCCCGGGGGTAGCCAGGCGCTGGTCTACAAGTGGATGAACAAGGGGGAGGTCGAAAGCCACCTGGTGCTCGTGGTCAACGACAGTGACCGGGCAGATGCCCCGAACCTGGTCGTCCTGGACATCGCGGCCGCCGCCGGAGAGGCTCCGATCACCCACGCCGATCTGGCCGAATCCCGCGCGCTGCTGAACAAAGCTGTCCCGTTCCGGCAGTGGCAGCGCGAACAGCAGCCCTTCATCGACCAACTCGACGCGGCGGACCGGAACATCTTCGCAATCGAATTCGACAGTACGGGCGAACCTCTCGTCCGCTTGTCCACCACGCAGCGTCCGGTCGTTTCCGCCCAGGGGCCCGGTTTGTCCCCGCCATCGCTGTGGTCGAGCCGTGCACCTCCACTTCGACGGGGCCAGTTCGCACTGGCAGGCCATCGCACACCGGGTGACGGTGGGCCTCCGGACAGCATCCGTGCGGCCCCTCCCACCCCCGAAGTTCAGCCTGGATCCCAGGCCGTGTTCGGGTCGGGTCAACACGTCGTTCCCGCCGACAGCAGATCTCCATCGGACCCGGGCGGTCACTCCGGCGAGGACGTCGCTGGGCTTGTCGGAGAGCGCTTTCCCGGCGTCCTGTCGTCGGCCGGGCCGTTCGATGCCGGCGGCCGCGGGGAGGTGCTGGCCGAGCACGGCGTGGTGGTGGGACGTGCGGCGGCGGCGCAGGTACTGGGTTCGACTCACCGAACGGACGAACCGAGCGTGCGTGAACGGGCCGCCTCACCGCCGAGACGCATCGGCAGCAGGCCACCGTCGGATGGGCACGCAGCCGTCGGCGCGCGTCCCTGGAGCGATCGCATTGCCGCAGGGTGGAATCCGGCCGATACCGACGGGGCGGGATCGCAAGCGCGGGGCGGCATTCCCGAATTCGGCTGGTTGACGTCCGTATTAGGGCCACTCGCAATGCATTTCGATTCGACGCGGGGCAGAACCGTCCTCGGCGACCGTTCCGAACACGGGCTCTTGACCGACATTTTGCCCCTGTGGCATCGGCTGGGCGGGCTCGCTACCGAGTTCGAGAACCGGGGCTGCGGAAAATGGTACGAGCGCACGATGCTGCAGCTGACCGATCGGATCATGTCCACGCCGGCCGCACGGTACCGGAATCTGTACGAGGCCGAACCGGGTGACGTCGACGACGGGTATTTCCCCGTCGGCGCCAAGGGCGAGGTCGACCTGGCCGGAAAGCTGCGCAGCGTCTTCAAGACCGCGGCGGGCACGCCGTCCGGTCGGGCGATGTTCGATGATGTGTGGAACGAACTCGGCGATATCGTGCACGGGATCGAAGGCCACTGGGCTCGGGAGCGCTTCCGGCTCACCGACAATCTCGATACGTTCAACGCGGGCATCCGAAATGGACTGTCACCGGAGGATGCGGCGCGCGCCACGTTCACCGGAAAGATGGCGCGCCGGAGAGGGTTTACCGAGGTTGTCATCGATGTTCTCGACGGCGAACCCGGCGACTATGACAGGGTCGAGGCGACGTTTGTCCGGCCGAGCCGACTGCGGGAAGTGCGTTGCCACACCCTGGGGCACCAGGCGGGGGTCCGATTTCCGGAGCTGTTGAACCCGGTGGGGTGGTCCTCCGAACTCGCCCGCCTGCGCGACCACGCCGCCCAAGAACTCCGGTCGAGACGTCGTATGGCGGCGCGCGATGCGAGGGGTGCCGAGGTCTCCGCCGCCTGGTCGAGTTCGCTGGCGGCGATCGAGGCGAGAATCGCGACGATCGAGCAGTTGGCCGAGGAGGCCGCGCGGTGGTGGGCGGAAGAGGGCACGCGGGACCACGCCGCCGTCGCGACGGTCGCCGCGGAGGTGACGCGGCGTAGCCCCGGTGCCGTGCTGGTGACGCCGAACACCATCCTGCTGCCGGGGCGCACCGTGGCGGTGATAGCGGAGGAAGGCCGCCACGAGGACGCCCTGACAGACATGCTGCTGCGCAACCTCGGGCTGCGCGCCGCGCTCCGCGCCGGGGGCTATGACGTTGTGCAGCTGAAACCAGCGGCTCCGCAAGGCAACTGGGACAGTATCGATGGCACATCGGAGTCATACGACGGACCGTTTATCGGCGCCCGGCCATACACAAACGTCCCGGGCGGCTTGATCGGCAGCAGACCGGACGAGACGGATGCGCGGACATCATGGTCGCGGGGGGCGCCCGACGGACCACGTATCGGCAGCCGACCGGGCGAGATGACGCCATGGTCGCGCGAGGTGATCGACGGACTATCGCTCACCCCCATCGAAACCGAAGTTTTCGCTCAGGCCCGGAATGGCATGACGCACAACGAGATCGCGACGATGCTCGATCTTCCCGAGCGTGATGTGCGGGCGAACCTGGCCAGTGTCCGCCGTAAGCTCGGAAATCAGCGGGCACGGCTGGTGAGGGCGGGCCGTCCTGCCGACCCGTCCACGACATCCGAATCCGACCGTTTCCGAGCGGCCATGTACGCCGCCTTGATAGGCGCCGATCAGCCGAATCCGCGACAACTGATTGCCGAGGCGAGCCCGGAGCAGCTGGACCGCACGATGCAAGGGTTCGGTTCGGATCATGGCGAAGCGCTACGCCCGGTCCGAGCGGGCGCGCGCAGTCAGGTGATGCGTAATATGGCGCTCCTGGCCGCTCGTCGATCAGTGAATGCGCTTGCGGCCGAGCACAACCGATCGCAGGCGGTGTTGGCCACCGCGCTGGCCGAGGCGAGTGCGACCGACCTGCGGACGGCACTCGACGAACTCACCGACGCCGAGAGCCAACTTCTGATCAACCGATTCGGACTGGCGACATCACCTGCCACCTTCGAGCCCGAGGACTCCGTGCGCGGCGTACGCGCGGTCGATATCGTCCGACAGGTAGCGACCCGGATCGCGACCCTCGCGGGAATGTCCACCGACGACGAAAACGGTTCGGACCGAAGCGAATCCCGGCGCGGGCAACATCTCGCGGCGAACGAACTTCTTACCGCGGTGCAGCACAGGAATTCCGAGGCTGTCCAGACGTATACGACGAACGAATGTCTGGACGCGGTCGTGGAATGGATGGACCGGCAGGATCAGACGCAGGCGGATGTGGCTCTGGCATACAGCTGGCGGTCGTTGCCTGTGGATCACGGTTTCGATGAGGAACAGCAGCGGTTGGCCGAGGAGGCGCTTCGTGTGGGCGGCTTCGGTGTCGCGGACATGCTGCGAGGTTCAGGAGATCGCCTGCTCGCGGACGTGGCGCAACGCCGTGCGAGCGAGAACGGCGAATGGTGGAACTCGCTGAGCGATCCCGCTGAACCGGGTGGTTTGAGTGCTTCGCAACGGGCGCTGATCGGGGTGTATCCACACCAGATCGGTAACGCCGACGGCCTGCCCGCTACGATCCGCGACCACGCCAACCGGCTGTCGGTCAGCCGCGATCTTGGTGAGTTCCTAGCCCGCAAGCCAGCAGAGCAGAGGCTGCTCAACTGGTTGCGCAGCGAGCTCACCGATGCCGAGAGGAAGCAGTTCGGCAACCTGATCCGTACCCGAAATCACCTGCAACAGCTGGACCGACAGGCCGTGGAGGTGCCGGGCAGTCCGCCGGTGCATCTGCTGTCCTATGACGCCACCGCCTTCGACGGCAAAGGCAAGGCCGTCGCCGCGCTCGGCAATGTGGACACCGCGCGCACGGTGAATTGGCATGTGCCCGGGACGAATACGACGTCTTCGTCGCTGGCCTACCAGTTCAAGCCGCTGCGTAACCTGTATGAGGAGACGCTGCGGGTCGATCCGTCGCTCGAGCTGGCCTCGATCATCTGGATCGGATACGACGCGCCGGCCGGTCCGGTGAACACCGGTTATGCGAAGGCTGCCTTCCGGCGCCGTGCACGGGTCGGGGGGGACCGGTTGCTGTGTGACATCGCGGCATTCCATGCCACCAGAACTCTCGCCGGGACCGCCGCTCCCGACGGGCTTGTCAACCGACTCTACGGGCACAGCTATGGTTCGGTCACCACCTGCTATGCGGGCCGTAATGGCAGGCTCGCCGGTCTGGTGGGCTCGATCACCTTGTCGGGCTCGCCGGGGGCGGGGCCGGTTCGCCACGCCGTGGAGTTCGGTATCGGGGCGGGCAATGTCTATGTCGCCGCGTCGTGGCGCGATGTGGTGACTATGTTCGGTGCGGACGAGCCCGGCGCGCGGAGCCGTTTCCACCGGAGGTTGGGGCTGGGCATGGATCCTGCCTCCGAGGCATTCGGTGGCACTCGAATCCCCGCCGAGTTCCCCGATTCGCCGGACTTCGCCGGCGTGGAGGCCGCTCATCAGGGTTATCTGCACCGCGATCCGGCGACCGGGCTGCCCACCGAGGCGTTGGCCAACGTCGCGCAGATCACCGCCGGACTCGGCGCCACCCTCGCTTGGGTGGGTCGCCGTCGAGCCGGCCGCGGGGCGGTCGCGCGACCCACCGACCCCGAACGTGGGCGATACGCCAACGGCAACAGCGATTCCGTGCCGGACGGGGGCAGCCCGACAGGCAGCGACCATATCGGCGGCAGACCCGACGAGCCGGCCGCCGATCAGGACCGACCGCCGTTCACGCCGTGGCACGCATTGGGAACGGAACCGGACCAGCTGTCGAGGCCTCGCACCTCACCGGCGACTCCGAGCGACGATTCAGAGCGCGGCGAGGGCGACCTGAGCCCGGGCGGATACATCGGCAGCAGGCCATTGGAGTGGCTGCCGTCGGCGCAGGTGCCGCGTACGGTCGTGTCGTTGATCCGTGGGTTGTCCCGGGAGGGCATGACGGAAGTGTTGGCGGATCCAGCGCGGGCGCGGGCGCTTATCGGCGAGATCGGGCAGCGGTTCGCAGAGACGGATCTGCCGTTGAAGGTCGGTGGCGAAACCAGGCTGCTGACCGAGTTGTTCCCACCGGATCAGCTTGCCTATCTGCGGTATTCGCTGGAGCGGTCGATCGCATCGGGATGCCTGCAGTACAAGCTGACCGAAACGGCGCTGCAGCAGATGATGAGTCATCCGGAGCGGGTGAGCGCGGCGCTGCGGTCGAGCTATTCCGAAGTCGAACCTAGTTACTTCGCGTCCTGGCTGGACGACGACTACGTAATGCACGGCCAGGATGGATACCGTCGCGACAGCGGCCGACACGCGTTCATGCAAGCTGCGGTCGAGCATCTGACGGCGGTGTGGGACCTCGTGGACGGGCCCGTATGGCAGGAACTCGCGAATATCAAGGACGAACGCTCCCGCGACCGCGCACCGATCCTGGATGCGATCCCGCCGCACCTGCGAGCCGAGCTCGACCTGCCCGCCTACTCCGTCGACGAATTCCCTGTACCGGGAAACAAGACGGTGCTCAGCGCCGCAACCAACATGGGCAGCATCCAGATCGTGCTGCGCGGATTTCTCGACAGCCTCGCCGAGCACGCGGACGTCATCGCGGGCTGGTCGTGGGCGAGCATCCAACACGGTGTCCTGGAATTCGCCAGCCGCCTGAGCGTGATGGCCGGTGTCACCTTCACCACGCTGGGTGACTTCACCGAACCCCGCAATCCGCCACGCTTCGCTATCGAATTCGACACCGCGAACCAGAAGATCACGTCGATCGCGATCACCGGAGAATCGAAACAAGCACGTGCCCGCGACCGCGGCGGAGTATGCCCGGGTTTCGTCACCTTCGCGCCGGTCGGAGCGTCCCAGGCAGCCACCGCACAACTCCGGCAGTCATTGGAGGGATTCGGCATCGAACCCCATCGCCAGGGTTCGGGCTCCAACATCGCCGTGATGATCGGCGGTCTCCTCCTTCCACTACTCGGACGCGATTTTCCGCGACTTCGACTCACCGATCCTGCG
>NZ_BDBY01000029.1 GCF_001613225.1 Nocardia pseudovaccinii NBRC 100343 | reverse complement strand
GGATCCAGCAGGCCGCGCCGAACGAGGAACGGCGGAGGCCGGGATACCGGGAGTGGCCGGGCCGATCGACGTCGGTGAGCTCGGTGGGGTGCTCGCCGAGCACGGCGTTGTGGTGGGACGTGCGGCGGCGGCGCAGATATCGGGTTCGGACCCTGCGGGTGGGCATGATGTCGTCGAGCTGTCGGTTCCGGAGTGGCTGTACCGGCAGTGCGAGGCGGAAGGCTGGGCGCCGGTCGGCGCACAGCGCTCGGTGTTGGCGCATGGCCGGTTCCGGGTGTCGGTGGGGTGGCCCGGTGTCGGGACCGACAGGGTGTCGCACGAGGATCTGGCTGGTCGGTCGTGGCGACCGACCGCGGGTGGGATGAAGGTCGCTCTGCTGGCCGACGTCTATGCCTGGATGCAGGAGACGCAGGACCGTGCGACAGCGGACCGGATCAAGGATCACCTGCTGCATCCGGCGCGTCCGCCGTTGCCCGCGGAAGTCATCGAGCGCGAGATCGACGAGGTGACCGAGATCCTGCGCGCGCGGATACCGAGGGAAGAGCTCGGCGATCCGTTGCTCCGGCGCGGGATCCGGCTGGCGGCCGAGGGACTGTTCGCCAACCGGACGCTGTACGGCCACCCCGACGTCGGTCGCGTCAACCAGATCCACGACGAGGCCTTCGAACTGCGTGAGTTCGGGGTGGCGGCGCTGTATCACAACGGCATGGACGTGGCCGAGGACCTGCGCCACATCGTGGATAACGGTGTGCTGAAGGGCGTCGGCCTGCGCGAGATCATTTGGGCGATGGCCGCCGACGCCTGGAGCGACCTCGTCTACGGTGGCGGGCGGCGCAGCGACAACCCTGAGGGCTACGACGAGTTGCGCTCCGCGGAGTTGCTCCATGACCGCGCCCTGTCGCACGGGTTCGACCCGAGCGCCGCGCGGATCCTGGCATTCGCGGTGAACGGCACAGGATTCGACGAGCGGACCGGAACCCAGATGATCGCGTCCGCTGCGGCCGTGGGGGAGATGCGGCAGCGCTGGGGGGAGCTGACCGACGGTGAATTCGACGTCGCAATGCGGGTTGCCCGGTGGGTCGCCGCCGCGGACCTGCAGGGTTTGTCGGAGCCCGACGCGGTGGTGCGGAGCATCGAACTGGCCCTCGAAGACCTGATGTCACGGCGCTTCGACCCGGCACGCGTTTTCGGGCGAGTCCTGTCCGAATGGGGTGCACGGGTCAGCGACATCGGCGAGGCGCTGCGGCTCGCGGACAGGTTCGGACGTCTGACACCGGAAGACGACCATGTCACCGTACGTCAGGCCCTCGTCAACCGCCTGCGTGGCAGTGCCACCTTCGTTCATCCCGACACGGGATACCGGCCGCCGGACGGGTGGTTGCTGGCCAACCGGGACATGCGCCGCGACCACTCCGCGAAGCTCGGGGAGATCGCCGACCGGTTGGCATACGACCCTGGTTATACGGCGCTGGACGCCTATCGCGACGCCCGCTCGCACGCGGCCGAAATGCGGGAGGGGTACAGCGGGTTCCGCTGGCAGCTGGTCGTCCGGCCCGGCGCTGACGCCTCGGACCCCGACACCCTCGCCGACACGGTCGCGGCTCGACTGCCCGAATCTGATCCTTTGGGAATGTCCCTGGACGTCATCGAGGCGATACTGCGGGTCGCGGACATCGCTCGCACCCGGGCAGGGGATGCCCCCGTAATCGTCGTGACCTCGTCGCAGGACGCCGAAGGCCGACCGCGATTGGTCGCACAGCTGGACTACACCCGCCCGGACCCCGCCGATCCCGCTGCGGGTGTGACGGCTGAGCAACTGCGCCGAGACCTGTCCGACGTGGATTGCCGCATCGACGTCGAGACCGCCGATCCGTTGCCTCAGGGCCAGGTCTGGCATCGTCTCCGGCTCGACTTCACCAGGCCTGCCAACGGATCCAGTCCCGAGGATTTGATCGGCAGCAGGCCGTCGGATGGTCCGCCCGACGGCGCTCGCCGCGGCGATCCGATAGCCGAGTACAACGCTGGCGTCCAGCATGCCGTCCGGCGGTACGACAACGACTACGGCTTGACGCCCCTGGTCGACGACGACGGCCGGCCGCTCCCGCCGGAGGGCGTGCTCGCCTCTGTCGACAAAGACGGCATCCTCCGCCTGCAGGTGCGGGCGAGTGAACGCACACCCCGGGGGTTCGCGATGGTCGCACAGATGGAAGCCGAGATCGGTCATCTGGTCACCGGGATCCAGGATTTCTGGACCGACACCTACGACGGCCTGACCACCAACATCGACAAGTTCAACACCTTGCTCCGCGAGAATCCGGATCTGTCGCCGGAGGCGGCGGCCGGTCGCACGTTCACGGGGCGGATGGCGGCCCGCCGCGGATTCACCGACATCCGTTGTGATCTCCTCCAGGGCGTCCGGGGCCACTATCACAACGTCGTCGTGACGTTCACTCGACCCGAAACCGCAAACAGCGCCATCGCTGCCGGGCGCGACCCGGCCGATGGGGTCTCGGACGCTACTGCCCCGACCCGGCAGGCGCCGGACCACGTACCGGAACCCCAACTGCCGCCCCCGGGGTACGTGGCCGGAGTGATCGCAGGGCTGAGCACCGGCGACCCGGGAAATATCGGACCGTCCGGGCGCATCGGCAGCCGTCCACCGGAGGATGTCGACCAAGCCGCTGATGACGGCCACTCGGCATCGGAAGCCGGTACTCGTCGGACATCAATGCCCTGGTCGCGGTCACCTCGGCAGCACCAGCGCATATCGCCGAACGAGATACCGTTCGTCCGCACGGGGGATTTCGCCGACGATCGGGTGGCAGGGCCTATTGGCTCTCCCCAGCAGCTTCTGCTCACCGAGGAGCACGCCGTCGCCCTGTCGGTGGCACTGACCGAGCGCGATCAGGCAGCCGACCGGATCACCGATCAGGTGCGCGAGTTGGGGCACGCTCTCGCCTCATTGATCAGTGAATCGGGCGCGGTGGACCTGGTGTCGCTCACCGGTATCGCCGATGAGCTGAAGACATTTTTGGACCAGCAACTGAACGCATACGCCGAAACTCCACAGGGACGGCGCGATCGTATGTTCGCGACCCTCCGTGACGTCACCGCGCGGTCGCGTCTCGATGACAGCGATATACGAGTGCTTGCCGAGTTGGTCCCGATCGAGCACAGTGGGATCTCCGCGTTGATTCCCTGGGCGAAGGATCGTCACGCCCAGGCACTGCATGCGGCGGCCCGAGACAAACTTGCAGAGCTCCAGACCGATGAACCTACGACGGGGCAAGTGGACAAGCTTGTCCGTGCCCTGAACGACAGCGTTCGGGAACAGATCGACGGCTTGAAGCGGACCTTGTTGCACGGAGATGGCTCCACACGGACCGTGCAGGAATTACTTGGCGGCATCGCTACGCTGCGCTCTGCCGTCTCGACCGCGCGTGAACACATCACATCGCAATGGCGCACCCTGTCGGATGATCAACTGCGGCCATTGCTCACAGCACTCGCTCGCGGTGAAAGTACTCGCGACGACGTCATCGACAAGATCACTCGAGTCGGTGAGCCTTTGCACATCTCCCACCGCGTCAACCAGGCATTGGTGATATCCGAAAAGTCCTTCGAGCGCATCTATGCCGAAACATCACTGCGCGGGTTCGTGATGCGGGAGCGGGACGCTCGGCATATTGCCGGATTCGACGACGTGACCTCCCGCATATGCAGCATGATGGGTCTGCCCGAGACCAGCCACGCGGTGGCGGACAGGGTGGCGGACGCGGCAGCTCGACGCCGTTCCGACTTCGCTCGGTTCGTCGACCCCGCCGACACGCTGTATCTGCACTTCACACCAAACATCCGTGCCATCGCCACCGATGGAATGATCCGCTCGGCCGCGCATGAGGAAATCATCAATACCACCGGCGCCCATTCCTCCGGAGTGCATTTCATCAAATCCGGCGACTTGACGGGCACCGAGGATTTCAACATGTACGTCGGATATGCGGGATTGTCGCACTCCCTCGGTGATCGGTCGCGTTTGCCGGATCCGCTCGGTGCCATAGTTGTCATGCCCTTGGGTGCGATCATCGAGACAACACCTTTGCGCAACGAAGTCAAGACAACCGACGAGCAAGAGAGTCATCTGTCGTGCGACGCGACATTTCGTCCGCCGGATGAGGAGAACATTTACAGCTACTCGCTGGACAACGCCTACATAATTCCTTGCTATAGCGGTCGGCAAGTGTCTTCGGAGGAACGCATCGTTGCCGACCCGGTAACGGGTGAACGAATTAATGTGCCGGTTGCCGAGCCCGTCCGTGACGCCTTTCGCCGAACCGGATACAAAGAGGCATGGATCGAACGACACATCGTCGATCTACCGGCGAGATTAGCGACCGACCCCGAAACACGCGTGCTGAATTACGACCACAATCGGGAGCTGATCCGGCAAGCCCAAGACGAGATCAGGCGTCGAATGGCCGAGGACGGCGTGTACAACGGCCGGTATTGCGTCCCATTGGTCAGTCAGCATGAGCGGCAGTTCGAGCTCATGGATTTTCACGGTACTACGCGGCTCGGCTTCTTCTCGGCGTCTTCGCAAGCGGTCGAGCACTTGGTCCTGATCGACCGGTACTCGCCGGTCAGTGATGCGGACGGGTCCGAACAATCGATACCCTTACCCGACATATCTCACAACGCCGAGCCCGAGCAGGGGTCGCCGGGTCGGCTGGGCGATGGTTCACCCGTCACTCCACCCGAAAACCGTCGCGGTGTGACAGAAGAACACGGTATGGCGACTCGCGCAGATACCGAGGAAGACCGGCCAGGCGACGGGAACCGCCCTCGCGGGTTCATCGGCAGCCGTCCCCGGGAGCAGTCCGATCCGTCGTTGGACGCCGCGCGGGGCGCGTGGCTCAAGGCGTTGCGGCTCGAACAGGGGCTGAAGCAGAAGGACGTTGCGCAAGCGGCGGGCCTGACCAATGCCGCACTGTCCAATATCGAGAACGGGCGACGGACGGCGCTCGGCACTTTTCAGCAGGTTTGCCGTGTGCTGGGAGTCGGGGGCGAGGCGCTGGCCGAGGCTACTCGGCGGTTCTATCCGGATGTCGAGCTCGAAACCGATGCGGCCGTGCATGATTCGCCGGGTGGCTGGGTTGCCGCGCACCGCAACAACCAAGGCATGACCAAGGCGGACCTCGCACGCGCGGTCGGGGTGACGCCGACGCGGATCGGGGAAATCGAGAACGGGGATCGCCCGCCGCCGAACCTCTTCTTCCGGATTGCTCGAGCATTAGGCGTTGGACCGCAGGCACTGGCGGAGGCTACGCGTAGCCTCTATCCGGATCTCGTGCTCGATCTCGATCCGTCCGCGCACGATCCGGCGTCACCCGGAAACTGGATATCGGCACTGCGCCATGACCGGGATACGACCCAGGCCGAGCTGGCTCGCACGGCGGGCACGTCGGCGGGATACGTCGCTGGAATCGAGGGCGGAGACTACACACCGGGCTCGATCATCTTCCGGCGGATTTGCCGGGCACTGGAAGTCGCGCCGGAGCTTCTCAGCACGGCCACACACCATTTTTATCCGGATCTCGAACTCGGTCTCGATCCGGACACGCACAGTCCCGCGTCACCCGGCAGCTGGATCGTGGCTCTGCGTCACGACCGGGATATGACCAGAATCGAGCTCGCGAAAGCAGTCGGGCCCGGGTGGGGTCATCTCGCCCATATCGAGACCGGAAATTATGTGCCGAGATTCGCGGTTTTCCGGCGAATCTGCGAGGTGTTGGGGATTGACGACGAACTGCTGCAGATCGCAACCCGGCACTTCTATCCGCACATCGATCTCGACCTCGAGCCGACCGCAAACGACCTCGGCAAGTGGATCACCGCGCTGCGTCACGACCGGGACATGAGCCGCGCCGAACTCGCCCGTGTGACCGGTCTGTCCACGAAGTACTTGGCACAGGTCGAGACCGAGAATCGACGCCCGCGGTTCGGTACGTTCCGGCGAATCTGCCGGGTGCTGGGAGTTTCGGGTGGGATGCTGATCG
Source organism: Nocardia pseudovaccinii NBRC 100343 (assembly GCF_001613225.1). Classification (GTDB taxonomy): domain Bacteria; phylum Actinomycetota; class Actinomycetes; order Mycobacteriales; family Mycobacteriaceae; genus Nocardia; species Nocardia pseudovaccinii. The sequence continues at coordinate 45,054 of NZ_BDBY01000029.1, read as the reverse complement.
AGGCGGTGCGTGACTTCTACTCGGATATCACCGCCGATATCGATCCCGCTTCACACGAATTGCTGGGGCGCTGGATCAAGGCGCTACGCCACGACGAAGGCATGTCCGCGGCCGATCTCGCGCGCCAAGCTCGGATGCCTCCTCGCACCGTATCCAGTATCGAGAACAATGAGTATCTTCCGCGTTTGATGAAATTGCGGCAACTGTGTCGGGCGCTGGGAATCCGTGGCGAGTTGTTGTTGGAGATTGTCGAGCGATTCTATGCGGATCGGTACGAGCGCTCCGGCTATCGAGACGAAGAAGAGCTGTTCAAGCGGTATGTCCTGACTCGGGTGGGTTCACCCGAAGAACAAGAGATCCGGGACGAGATCTTCGAAAGGTTTGCGTGGGTCCCGAATGCCGTGGCGCGCCGCGAACGTCCGGATATCCGTGACGACGCGGTACAGGCCGCTTCGATCGGAATGCTGAGCGCGATCCACAGCCATGTTCCTTCCGCGTCGTTCGCGGCTCATGCTTGGGCCAGCTGCCGCGGGGCAATATTGCGGTACCGCCTCGCGCTCCGATTCCCCGATCTCGACAACCGCACACGGAAGATCGTGAGCACAGTAGAAGCGCAGATCGGCAGGATGGTTTCCGCCGGTGCAGCGGTCGAGGACACCGAGATCGCGCGGGAAACGGGATTGAAGGTGGTCGATGTCGCGCTGGCTCGGGAAATCCTTGCCCACCCAACCCTGTCGCTGAATGCACCGATCAACGGCAAAGACGGGTCCCGGCAGCGCGACACCGCCGATCCGGCTCCCGCCGGGTTCTCCGACACCGACTTCACACTGACAGTGCGCGCCGCACTAGCTGACATGGCCGACCCTGCCATTGCGGAGCAGCTGGTCATGCTGCACCTGGTCGAGGGTATGTCCTTGGCGCGCACCGCCGAGCGGCTGGGATTGCAGGCCGCTGCCGCGACTGACATTCTCGCCGATACGATCGCCCGATTGCGCGCTGCGTTCGATCATCGTGAACCCGCCGACGCCACCGCAAACGAGCAGAACCGGCCGACGCCGTGGAGCAAGGCGAGGTCGGAGCCGGATCAGCCGCCGATTCCATCGGCGTCGCACTCCGATTCGGCGCCAGAGGAGGGCACAACCAAGCCGGGCGGATTCATCGGGAGCAGACCACCCGAACCGGGGGCGTCTTCACGCAAGACGCCGTCGCAGACGACGCCATGGTCAAGGCTCTCGGACAGTGCTGCACATGCTGGTGTCGGCGGCGGAGGAGAAGCGGCCGAGACGGCCCCGCAGCCGTCGCGGGTCGAGGAGTTCGCCGCTGATCCGCCCGGCGGGTCGGCGTCACCGGCAGCGTGGCCGACCCCGGACGGCACCCAGCCGTTCCGGCGGTGGTTGCGGGCTGCTCGCCTGGCTCGCGGATTGACTCAGGCCCGATTGGCCGCTCGCATGGGCGTGCCGAATTCGGCGAAATATATCGGTTCGCTGGAGCGTGGTGTGACGATCACGCGGGATATGGCGGTACGGCTGCTGGCGGGTCTGGGGGCTCCCGACGAGGTGGCCGAGGCAGTTATCCGGGAGTACTTCCCGGACGAAGACGGCGAGTTACCCGATCCCCGGTCCGACCGGCTGCGTCATCCCAAGGACTGGGTCATCGCCGCTCGCACGAGTAAGGGACTGTCACGCGCAGAGCTGGCCGCGCGCGCGGGTGTCAGCCTGAGCGGTTTGAGTCAGAAAGAGCGCGCGGAGAACCCCCGGGGTGAATTCGGCATCAGCCCGGATTACGCGCTGCGCCTACTCGCCGGACTGGATGCCCCGGCTGATATCGCCGCGGCGTTCATGAGTCGCTTCTATCCCGGCTGGGAAGCCGAAGTGTCGGCCGACGAGCGACCGAGCACCGGGCCTGGCGGATTCATCGGCACCCGGCCCGAGGATGACACGCAGGCGGAGCCGGGGCGTGCCGGAGCGGACACCTCCGCCGATCTCATCGGGCCGGTCGACGCGCATGCCGGGCTGCCCACCTACATTCCGCCCGATGCCGAGATGCGCAGGCGGGCCGATCGGGTGTTACGTGCGCACTGGGGAGCCGGGGCCAGCCCGGACGATCTGGTGTACCGGTGGCGGCGATCTACCGCGAAACGGCCATTGCCCGCCGTTCAGGAATGTGCCGAGCACGCGGCCCGGAACGTGCGCCGGATGCGGAATCTGAATGTGGACGAGCTGCGAGCGCTGGCGCGGGTGTGGCCCGAATTCGTCGGCAAGGCAGGCGGATTCCCGAGCGGTGTGCGCGACCAGGCCAATCGCTGGGCTTTCGCGAAAACGCGGGCCGCACTCGAGATCGCGACAGCGACGACCAAGCTGAGCGGCCGGGAGCGGGCGCTGCGGGAGTATCTACTGAATGTCGAGGACCTGTTGATCCGGGCGGGCCAACGGGCCGCGACGGTCGTGACACCTGGAGTGCCGGTGCCGACCGTGCTGCTCGAGCGTTTCGATGCCGACGACCCGGGTACCGGCTCGATCATGATTTCGTTCGGCAGCGGAAATCCCGTCGCGGAGGCGTGGCACGTGGACGGCACCGACCGCGATCTGCGCCGCTTCGATCAGCGAATGCAGTTGGCGTGCAACCATTATGAGGTCGCGGTGCGGGAGAACCCGGAGCGCCCGGTCAGGGTGGTGGTGTGGTCCGGGACCGACGGTCACCGCCTAGCTGGCGACATGGCGGTGCTGTCTGCTGATGTGGACACCGGCTCATCGCCGCATCCGGCGGTACGGCCGGAACGCCAGCTGATTGTCCACGGCAACGGCGGCCGACCCGCAAAGAAGGCTCTGGCGCATGAGTGGGCCGCCCGCACCCTCGACACGGTGGTGGTCTGTGGCGAACCGAATCTGAGGACGATGAGCGATGCACTTGCGGGCATCGCATCGTCCTGCGACATGTACTACGGAGTCGTATCCCGGGCGAGCGCCCCCGGAAAGGCAAAGGATTCGCCAGGCGTGCAATACGCGTGCCGGTTTCCTACCGGCGATGCGGGACGTACGAATGCGGTGCTGAAGGATATGCGCGATAAGGCGCAGAGATACGAGAAGGAGCCGTTCGAGGCGGGCAAGCCGATCGATGACGAATTCCTTCTGTATATCGACGATCGCACCAAGGCGCCGTCGGAGGCGCTGGAAAATATCGGCCACATCCTGGCCGGTTGTCCGGATCGGGTTACCCGCCATGACCCCGCGCAGGACGGAAGGGTCCGCTTCGCCGAATGCATCGAACGCGCGGTCGATGAGCAGTCCGAGTCCGTCTATTCCGGCATCCTGCCGCGTGACCCGCACAGTGGCACGCCCACATTGAGCGAGGCCAGCGGCGCCGCCGCCCTCGCCCGGAGCGCGATCGAGAAGCGCGGTGGCCTCGGCGCGGGGCCCGAAGTCCTGCTGCATCGAGGTTTACCGGACGACTTCACGAGGGCCGGTCGGCTCGCTGCCGACAACAAGCGGTGGTGGAATTCGCTGCACCGCGACCAGCAGCGCGCGATCGTGGCGTACTGCCCTGAGATCGTGGGCAACGCCCCCGGACTTCCGACCGAGGTAGCGAATTACGCGAACGATTATTGGCGATATGCCACCGCCTCCGCCATCCATGCGAAGGGCAGCAAGAACGCCAGTCGGACCGAGCGCCAGGTTTTCCGAAACCTGTACGCCGTCGGCGAGGCACTCACCCGCTCGGTCACTGTGCACCGCGACATCCCGGCGCCGGTCGTCGCGACGGTGGCGTTGGATCCGCAGGCGTTCGGAGGCAACGGATCCGGCACGTTCGTCATCGGCAACTGCCGGCTCGAGGACGCCGACCACGTGATCTGGTACGTGGACGGCGTCAATACGAGGTTGCAGTCGGCGCCTGCCCGCCTGGCGAGTGCGCGGAATCTGTACGAGGAGTTGGTGCGGGCCGATCGTTCTACCAAGGTCGCCGTGGTGTGCTGGATCGGCTACGAAGCGCCCGCCAACAACAAGGAAGCATGGGCCTCCAGGCCGGGATTGGCAGAGGCCGGCGGCAGGCTGTTCGCACGCGACGTGCTGGCGTTGCGTGCGGTGACCGGCGCGAGGTTCTCGAAGCTCGGTTACAGCTATGGGACCCCGGTCGTTGCCGAAGGCGGCGTCGGCGGCCGGTTGGACGGTGTCTTCGAACACGGTGTGGTCATGGGCTCGCCCGGGCGCGGTCTCCGGTTCGACAGTGCCATGGACGCCAGCTGTCGCCGCTCCTGGGTGCTGGCCCAGTCCGACGACCCCGTCACCGGTTTCGGCGGGGATGCGCCCGATGCGCGTGGCCGCGTGCTCGGTGACGGGCCATTCGGGCTGGGGACCGATCCGGCCACCGACACCGATGCGACGCGAGTACATGCCGAACGCGGTTTCCCATATTCGCTGGCTCCCTTCGACGGGCATGGCGAGTATCTGCAGTATTCGCTGGTCGGCGCCGCACAGCCCACGGAGTCGTTGCGGCACGCGGCATGGTGCCTCGCCGGGCGGGGTAATGAGGTGCCCACGGAGCAGCACCGGCCTACTGTCGACAATCCAGGCGTGATGCACCGCATCCGCGCGAGTGTGGTCGACGCGGCCGGTGATCGCCGTGCGCCGCAATTGGACGCGGCGCTCGCGGCACCGGGCGATCACCGGTCCCGTCGCGACCTGCCGGGACCTGCCGCGGGAGTGACGACCGAAGGGGTCGGCAGCCTGTGGTCGGGGCCGGTCGAGGCTGCCGGAGCGGCAGTGGGTTCGACCGATGTAGCACGGGTGGGGCCGAGGCTCGCAGTGCAACTCGGGAAAGGCGGGCACACGGATGCCGGGCAGGCGTGTGCCGACGCCCTGATGATCGGGGTGAATGCGATCATCGTGGAGGTGGGCCAGGCTGCCGGGGATGTGGCTGCCCTCGACGTGATCTGCCGGTCGGCAGCCTTCAAGGATGTGGCACTGTCGGTGGAGGTGCTCGCGGGGCCTACCTGGTCCGAGTCGAAGGTCCGGGCGAAGGTGGCGCAGATCGCGGCAACGCTGGAGCGGAACGGCATCCGAGGAGAGCTGCACGCGTTCGACCTTCGGGTATTGACGGCAGCCGCGGAGCTGGCACCGGACCGGCAGCGCGTGGCAATGGTCAACACGCTGACCGTAGTCGCCAAGGGCATGCGTGGCGCCGCCGGATGGATGGCCAGCGCCCTGCGGCCGGAGGCCGAGAAGATCGATTCCATCATCGACGATGCGCGCCGCGCGGGGGCTGACGGTGTCGCGATCCCTTACGCCCTGCTGTCCGAGGATTTCGCGCGGCAGACCGCCGAGGCCGGAATGCGCCTCGCGGTCTGGGGCGCAACCGGTTCCAACCGGATACGCGAAATGCTGAGGAGGGGCGTAGGCGAGATATGGACGGGAAAGAAGACGAAAGATCTCGCACTCCTGCGCGCGGAGGTCGCCGAAAGCGGATCCCGGATACCCGAGGCGTTCGCACCGTCGAAACGATCGGGCGGTCCACCGAGGGCCACGCCGTGGTCCGGGTCCCGGTTCGATGACGGGTCCGGATCCAAATCGGGCGGATAACGGCTGCCTGGTCCCGGCGCGGAATCCGGCCGCTTCGAGTTTCCGCACGGTCGGTGGGTGCACCCGTGACACCGGGCGCGCCGAGTCGCGCGGCTCAGGCGTCGAGCACTCGGGTCTGCCGGTCGACGACAGGTGGTTCGGTGGACCAGGGGAAGTTGATCCAGCGGTCGGTGCGGCGCCAGACGTATTCGCAATCGACCTCGGAATGCGGTTTCTGGTAGACGACCGCGCAGCGCACCTCGGCGACATGGTCGATGCAGAAGTCGCGCACGAGTTTGAGGGTGGCGCCGGTATCGGCCACATCGTCGGCGATCAGGACTGTCGAACCGGCCAGATCGACCGCCTGCGGGACCGGCGGCAGCATGACGGGTAGGTCGAGGCGCTGATCGATACCGGTGTAGAACTCGACATTCATCACGTGCAGGTTCTTCACGTCCAGCGCGTAACCGAGCGCCCCCGCGACGAATAGGCCGCCGCGTGCGATCGAGAGAATCAGATCCGGTTCGAACCCGTCCTTGGCGATTTCGGTGGCGAGCTCGCGGCTCGCCGTCCCGAACAGCTCCCAGGTCAGCACTTCCCGATCCGCCATGGATCCTCCATCTCCCTCGATACCGCTGGGCATAGAGCATACGACCAGCTACGCGGCGGCGTTCCCCGTTATCTGTCCGGGAATTAGGCTGGATCGGGTGCGGATCTATCTGGCCGGTGCGACCGGCGTTGTCGGAACCCGGTTGTTGCCCTTGCTGATCGAGGCCGGACACGAGGTTGCGGGGATGACCCGGTCCGCGACCAAGGTCGACCAGGTGCGGTCCGCCGGTGCGGAACCGGTGGTCTGCGATGTGTACGACCTCGACGCGCTGACCGCGGCGGCCGCCGCCTTCCGGCCCGATCTGGTGATGCATCAGCTCACCGATCTCCCCGACGACGCCGCGCTGCTCCCGGAACTCGCCGGTGCGAATGCGCGCATCCGTTCCGAGGGCACTCGCAATCTGATCGCCGCCGCGCAGGCTGCGGGCGCGAAACGCTTTGTCGCCCAGAGCATTGCGTGGGAGCCGCCAGCCGGGCGCGGTGCCGTCATCCAGGAACACGAGGCCGCGGTGCTCGATATCGGCGGCGTGGTCGTGAAGTACGGCCAATTCTACGGTCCGGGTACGTACTACGAATCCGAGCTGCCCGATCATCCGCGCGTGCACGTGGATGATGCTGCCGCGCGGACGGTTTCGCTGGTCGATGCGCCGAGCGGTGTGGTGGTTGTCGCGGATCCCGCCTGAGCCTCGGCGCGATGGACGCTGGCGGCCTCGGGTCGTGGCCGTGCCGGTCGGTTTGGAATACGGTGGCAGGGGCGATCGCCCGGATCAGCTCACATCCACCGAAGGAGACCCGTTTGCGCAACACGCTGCTCGTCGCATCCGTACTCGGTGCCGCACTGGTGGCGATGCTGCCCACTGGCGCGGCCGGTGCGCAGCCACCGGGCGATGGTCCGCTGAAGGTGCAGGCGACCACGGGCACAGATCAACTACCGGTGACCGGTGTCGGAGTCGGCATTACGACGTGCGCCGCCGGTCCGGTACTGGCCACCCTGACGACCGGGGGCGATGGAACCGTGGCGCAGACGTTCCCGAACGGCTGCTACCAGGCGCAGGTCACCTCCGTTCCGTCCGGCTGCGAGCTGGCGAGCATCGCCTATGTTCAGGTCGACGTGGCACCCGGCACGACACCGGTGGCGGGCTTCCAATTCCGCTGCGCATGACTCGGTTTCGACTCGAGGCGGGGTCGCACCAGGCCCCGGTGTCGACGCGGATGGTTCTGATGCGGATCGCCGAACGTACGGCTAGGAATGCACGCTGTCCAACGCGCGGCGCGCATAGGCGCGCACATCCGCATCGCCGTCATCGATCGCCAGCTTCAGTGCATCGTGCGCCGCCCCGCTGTGCGGCCAGGTGGACAGCGACAATACCGCTGCTTTGCGCACATCGAGGTGTGGATCGTGCAGAGCTTCGGAAAGCGGGGTGACGCCGAATTCGGGGTCCGCGCCCGCGAGACCCCGCGCGGCACCCACTCGCACCTGCCAGGCAGAGTGTGCGAGCGCGCCGACAAGGAGCACCGTGTCATCTTGCGCGACACCGAGATTCGCGAAGGAAGCCAGCGCGGCGGCACGCACGAGCGGATCCGGATCCTCGGCAAGAGAGCGCGCCGTTTCGGTGCCATGCCCGCCGATCGCCGACAACCCGTGCGCGACGGCAATGCGCACCTCGCGGTTCTCATCGGTCGCCGCCGACGAGACGGCCTGCCAGTCGTCGAGCGATACCAGAGCCCGCACCGCCTCGATGCGCACCCGATGGTCCGAATCAGCCAGCGCTGCAACGAATTGCGCCGCTGTTCCGGCCCGCAGCGCACGCAGCAGATCCACGACGGTCGCCCGGACGACCGGGTCGGGGGAGTGCAGTCGATCGGCGAGGCCGGTCGAATCGGGAAGCACCTCCACGAGTTCGCGCAAACTCGCGGCGGCCGCCGCACGAACGGATGCCGCGTCATCGTCGAGCGCGCCGATCAATACCGATGTGAATCCCTCGGGGGTGTTCTCGGTCAGCACCGACAGTGCCGCCACTCGAACACCGGCATCGGCATCGGACAGATAGGTCGAAAGATCCTGCACCGTAGGCGAATCCAGGGCCAGCAGGCTGACCAATCGTGGCGACGGTGGTGTCGTCGATGTGCGGACGGTGCGCGGCGCGTCGGCCGGTGCGCGCCCAGCGACGAGTTCCGGTTGCGCGACCGGGACCACAGTGGGGTCGGTCGACGGCAGGTCATCCAGACCGGGCACCGGTACCAGATACGGCGCGACCGGCCGCTTCAGGAATTCCATCGCGCCATCGGAGTTCTTGCGCAGGTTCAGGTGATAGCGCCACTCGTCGTCGTCGCGCTGCGGCAGATCGGCGCGTTCGTGATAGAGCCCCCACCGTGATTCGGTGCGGGTCAGTGAACTGCGCGCCGCCATTTCGGCGCAGTCGCGGATGAAGGAGACCTCGACCGCGCGCATGAGCTCATGTGGTGTGCGGGCGCCGATTTCGACGATTTCGCCGCGCATCCGCTCGAAGGTCTCGACCGCGATCGACAGTTTCGCGGCCGTCTTCGGCGGCGCCACATAGTCGTTCACGAATCGGCGCAGCTTGTACTCGACCTGCGGCTGCGGCGGGCCGTCCGGCTGCCGCAGCGGCCGGTAGATCAGTTCGTGTGCCTCGGTCAGTTGGTCTTGCGGAAGTTCAACGGGCGCAGCGACTTCGGGCAGTGTCGATGCGGCGTGACCTCCCGCCAGATCACCGAAGACGAAAGCGCCGATCATGTAGTTGTGCGGCACGCACGCGAGATCACCGGCGGCGTAGAGTCCGGGCACGGTTGTGCGGGCGTGTTCGTCGACCCATACGCCGGATGCGGAATGCCCACCGCACAAGCCGATTTCGGAGATATGCATCTCGATATCGTGGGTGCGATAGTCATGGCCGCGATTGGCGTGGAAGGTGCCACGGGTCGGGCGTTCGGTGGTGTGCAGGATTCCTTCGAGCGTCGTGAGGGTCTCGTCGGGCAGATGTGACACTTTGAGATAGATGGGCCCGCGCGCGGATTCGATCTCGCGCTTGACCTCCGACATCATCTGCCCGGACCAGTAATCGGAGTCGACGAAGCGTTCGCCCTTGGCGTTCACCTGGTACCCGCCGAACGGATTGGCCACATAGGCGCAGGCCGGACCGTTGTAATCCTTGATGAGCGGATTGATCTGGAAGCACTCGATACCACTGAGCTCCGCGCCCGCGTGATAGGCCATCGAATACCCGTCGCCCGCATTGGTGGGATTCTCGTAAGTGCCATACAGATAACCTGATGCGGGCAGCCCCAAGCGGCCGGACGGACCGGTCGCCAGGATCACCGCCTTGGCAGCCACCGCCACGAATTCGCCGGTGCGCGTATTCAATGCGGCGGCACCCACCGCGCGGCCCGCATCGGTGAGTACCCGCACCGGCATGAGCCGGTTCTCGATGCGGATCTTCTCGCGCATCTTGCGTTGGCGCAGTACGCGATACAGCGCCTTCTTGACGTCCTTGCCCTCGGGCATGGGCAGCACATACGACCCGGACCGGTGCACCCGGCGTACCGCGTACTCGCCGTACTCGTCCTTCTCGAACTTCACGCCGTAGCGTTCGAGTCGCTGCACCATTGCGAAGCCGCGGGTGGCGGTTTGATAGACGGTGCGCTGGTTGACGATTCCGTCATTGGCCCTGGTGATTTCGGCGACATAGTCCTCGGGCTCGGCCTTGCCGGGAATCACCGCATTGTTGACCCCGTCCATACCCATGGCCAAGGCGCCGGAGTGCCGCACATGCGCCTTCTCCAGCAGCAGCACATCGGCGCCTGCCTCGGCGGCGGTCAGTGCGGCCATGGTCCCCGCGGTGCCGCCGCCGATGACGAGCACATCGCAGTCGAGCCGGATCCGATCGGATAGCTCGGGAATATTCACAACTTCTCCAGGATTTCGGCCTTCACCGACCGGCGATCCGCCGGTGTGCGGGGCTCGGGCACATCGACCAGGGTGTGCAGCGCGCCGCCGCCCAGTACCGCGATGCGGTCGCCGAGCAGCAGCGCCTCGTCCAGGTCATGGGTGACGAATACGACGGTGGTGGGGTGCGCGCGCCAGGTGTCGATCAGCAAGCGCTGCATGGTTGTCCGGGTCTGGGTGTCGAGTGCGCCGAATGGTTCGTCCATCAGCACCACGCGCGGCGATCCGGCGAGACTGCGCGCCAACTGGACTCGCTGCCGCATGCCGCCGGACAGATCGCGCGGCAGATAATCGGCGTAGCCGGTGAGTCCGACCTCCTCCACCCAATGCCGGGCGCTCGCCTTGCGTTCGGCCCGCGACACTTTGCGCAATTGCAGTGCGAGCTCGATGTTCTGGCGTACGGTGCGCCACGGCAGCAGCGCGTCGTCCTGGAAGACCAGGGCGCGGTCGGCGGATGGTCCGGTCACCGCAATGCCGTCGGCGCGGATCACGCCGTGGTCCGGCTTGCGCAGTCCGGCGATCGCCCGTAGCAGCGTCGACTTGCCGCAGCCGGATTTGCCGACCACGACCAGGATTTCGCCGGGCGTGATGGCCAGATCGAGGTTCTCGAGCACCGTTTTGCCGCCATAGGCGATGCGAATTCCGTCCAGGCTCAACCGCATTCCGGTTGTGGTCGGGGTGGCGGGTGCGGTTGTCGTGGTCATTCGGCGACCTCCCTCGGCAGCCAGCGAGTGATCCGGCGTCCGGCCAATTCCACGATTCCGGAGGTGCCGAAGCCGAGGATGCCGATGGTGATCATGCCGACGAATACCGCCGGGTAATCGACGATGGTGTAGGCCTGCCAGGTCCGGTAGCCGATGCCGAGCCGCCCGGAGATCATCTCGGCCGAGATCAGGCAGATCCATGCCACACCCATGCCGACCGACAGACCGCTGAACACGCCGGGCAGGATGCCTGGAAATACCACTCGCACAAGGACATCGGCGCGCGATGCGCCCAGGGTGCGCAGCGCGTCCTCCCAGATGGTCGGCAGCGCGCGTACCGCGTGCCGGGTGCTGACCAGCACCGGGAACAGCGATGCCATGAAGGTGATGAAGACGATGCCCGATTCGTCGCTCGGGAACAGCAGGATCGCCACCGGCACCAGCGCGATGGCCGGAATCGGCCGCGCCAACTCGGTGAGCGGTCCGAGCACCGCGGCGAAGAGCCCGGAGCGGCCGAGACCGATACCCGCGACCACCCCGGCCACGGCCGCGAGCCCGAATCCGGTGAGAATACGGATCAGCGATTGCGCGACATCGACATAGAACTGGTCCGACTGGAGCTGCTTGCCGAATTCACCGATGATCTCGGTGACCGTCGGAAGCGTGTCGAAGCGCAACCACCACCGCACATTATTGGCGGTGAGCAGCTGCCACAGTCCGATCGCGGTCGCGACCGACGCCACCTGGAGCAGCCGGGTGCGCCATGCGGAACTCCCACGTACTTCGGCGGTTTCATTGCCGTCGGCCGCGATCGGGCCGACCGGGGGCGCGGTGAGCTCGCCCGTCGCTGCGCCATCCCGCAACAACGAAGCGCTCTGTGATGCTGTCATGGTCGGACTTCCGTGACGGCCTGGTCGTAGGAGATCGCGGCGGCACCCGGGTGCGCCTGCCGATAGCGCTGCGCGGCCGCGGGTGTCGTGAACGGCAGGAAGCTGTCGCCGTCGCGCAACCACACCGCCTTATCGGCGAACCAGCGCGTACCGAGTTCGGCATCGGGCACATATGCGGCGCGGATCACCTTGCCCTGCGCCTTGGCCGCCTGAACAGCGCGCAACAGGCAGGTCGGATCGGCGGCGGGCTGCGGTCGATCCGTGCCGTCGAGCCACAGCTCACCGGCCTGTGCGGCATTGCTCACGGGACGCGCGCAGACCGGGTCGGTGCCGGTGACACGGCTGGGGTTGACGGTGGCCGCCACCGCTTGGTCGTAGTCGCCTGCGCCGTTGTCGGCGAAGGCCTTGCGCAGCGGCGCTGGATCGACGAACTTATCGATATCGAGTTCGGCGAAGTCGCCGATCGACTTCAGGTATTGCACATCGCCTTTGAACGCGTCGATCAGTCCGGGCTTGAGTGTGGTATCGAAAGACGTTCCGCCGGGCCCGTTGTAGAGGTACACGACCTCCTGCGGCAATCCGGAACCGTCGGCGACGATCTTGGCGGCTTCGAAGGGCTTCTCGTTCAGGAACTTCGTGGCATCGAGCTGGGCCGCGAGGAAGGCCTGCAGCACCTCGGGATGATCGGCGGTATAGGAGCGTCGCGCGACCACGCCGTGGAAGGTGGGCACACCCAATTCCGCACCGTCGTAGAGCAATTTCGCCTTGTTCTGGAAGACCAGCAGTCCGGGCCAGGCCACGAACTGCGCGAGTGCGCCGACCTGATGCGATTCCAATGCGGTCGCCCCGACCTGCGGCTGCTGGTTGAGCACCTCGACGCCCTTGGCCGGATCGACACCCGCCCGCGAGAGCGCCTGCACCAGGGTGCCGTGCCCGGCCGAGCCGACGCTGGCCGAAATCTTCTGCCCGGTCAGGTCACCGATCCCGGTCACCGTCGAATCCTGGGGCACCACAACCATATTGAGCGCCCCCTTGGGGTTGTAGCCGGTCACCGATACCAGCGCCGTCTTCGCGCGCTCGTTGGACTGGGTGCGAGATCCGTTGATCAGCAACGGATAGTCGCCCATCGACCCGATATCGATCTTCTCGGCGAGCATCTGCGCGGTGATCGGCGCGCCGGTGTCGTAGTCCTGCCACTCCACCTGGTACTTGGCGCCGCCGCTGTCGGTGATCTTCTGTAGCCGCTGCTCCAGATAGCCCTGGGCGCGCAGCAGGGTGCCCGCGGTGACGGTATTGATGGTCTTGGACTGGTAGCCGACGACGACCTTGACAGTGCCTTCGGGTGTGTTGTCCGAACTCTGCAGGGAGCAGCCCGCCGCGGCGAGTGCGACGGCGAGGAGCAGGGGAGCGAGGCGTTTCTTCATGGGACTTCCGGATCGTTCAGCGCAACAGAAAGGGCATATTGACAGTGACGGCGCCCGTGGGACACCGGGCGGCACAGGGGCCGCAGTACCAGCACTCGTCGACGTGCATGAAGGCCTTGCCGTTTTCCGGATTGATGGCCAGCGAGTCGAGCGGGCAGATTTCCACGCACAGCGTGCAACCCTGGATGCATAGTGATTCGTCGATGGTCACCGGAATATCGGTGCGTTGGTTCGCAAGTGCCATCAGATGACCTTCCATTCGGATGTGCTGCGGATCAGGCTGCCGCGCATGGTGATTCGGTCCCCGCGCATCCGGATGTACTCCAGATCCACCGGTCGGCCGTCATCGAGGCGGGTCAGCCGTTCGAGCATCAGCAGCGCCGCGCCCTCGGGTGCTTCCAAGGTGGCGGCGGTGTGCGCGTCGGCGGTGATCGCTTCCAGCGCGAGGTCGGCCGAGCCGAGCGGTCCGCCGCTGATCTGTTCGATGAGTACGAAGATGTCGTTGGTCTCGAGATCGTGGCCGAGGACCTCGGTGCCGATATCGGGTGCGAGATAGGTCAGATCCAGGCTCAACGGTAGGTCGGCGAGATAGCGCAGTCGTTCGATATAGACCACGCGCTCACCGGGATTCAGCCCGAGCTTGCGTGCGACGGCGGGTGGAGCGGTGATATGCATTGCCGCGCGGACCTCGTTGCGCACCGTGCCGTGGCCCTTGAGGGTTTCCTGCAGCCCGAGCAGCGCATCGAGCCCGTGATCGTATTTGCGCCGGGCGACCCGGGTGCCCACCTTCGGCACCCGATCGATCAGCCCTTCGTCCTTGAGCAGCGCGAGTGCGTCGCGCACGGTATTGCGCGACGCGTCGTATTCCGCGACCAATTCCTGCTCGCTCGGCAGCACGTCGTCGAACGCGCCCGCATGTATCTGATGGCGAAGCACGTCGGCTATCCGGCGCGCCTGGTCGGCCCGCAACCGTCGCACGGGCGTCGCCTCGGCTCCCACCTCCGCCACCTTTCTCTCGCTGACCTGCATGGACAGCGACGATAGTTGCCGCGGAGACGCTCGAATGCCCGCAAGCGAGCGCCAGAAATCAGCGGATGTTATTGCGCCGCCTGCTACCGGCTCTGACCTGGGCGGATGAGTCACGGAGTGGCCATTGCGCCACCCTGTTCACGGCCGATCAGTTTCGATCACACAGATTCGAATGCCGGGCGGGTGGGGGTTCGGAACAATGTCGCACTCCGCCGGGCCCGCAAGACCAGGTTCCGCGCGGTGATCCGGCCACGACGGTTGCGCTGACCGAGCGAGCCAACGCCGCCGTGAGCTGGGGGATTATCCGGAAGCCGATCCAGGGCGGCATCACTCCGGCGGGGGAGGCGAAATCCCCACTGGGGGTGATGTTCTGGCGGGCACGCATCCCTAGCATGACGGGCGTGGCTGTTGTCGCCGGTGTTGGTCGCGCTCTGCTGGTCGCAGGGGTGTGTGCGTTGTTGGTGTCGATCGGGGTGGGTTCGGTATCGGCGGATTCGGCTTCCTCCGGGTCGGATATTTCGGTCGCGCAGTCGCTCGGTGATCGAGAGCTCACGATCATCTTGCGCCGGGTGACCAGCGTGCCGGGGCCGTTGCGGGTGGATGTGGTCACCCATTCCGGTACCGCGCCCGGGCAACTCACGCTCGCGGCGGCGCCGACAGGGGTGTCGACTACGCCGATGCGGCCCGGACCGGGCGCGCCCACCGCCGAGGCGGTTGTCGAACTCGGCGGCACTGCGGGGATGTACTCGGCGACCGTCCGAATGGACCGTGCCGGGCCATGGGAACTGGCGGTCGGCGACGGTACGCGGGTGGCGCGGATTCCGTTCATCGTGCCCGCGCAGGTGACCTCGCCGCCCGAGCGCCTGGTCTACGGCGGTTTCTTGGTGGCGGGCGTACTTTTGCCCGTCGCGGTGGTGATCGCGATGCGTGCTCGACGCAGCGCATGGGCGCTGGTTCCGGCCGCCGGGATGGTGGCCGGGGTGGCGGTCTCGGTGACCGCCGCACTACTTTCGGCATCGTTGCCGCTGCCGCCGCAACCCGGTGGTCAGCTCGATCCCACGCTCGACAATGTCACCGATCCCTATGCGGTGCATCAGCCGTTGATTTCGGACTTTTCGCGGCCGCCGGTACTGCTCACGGTCGCGGGTGGGCCCGTGAACGCCGGTCAGCCAGGCGATCTCGACCTCGTTCTGATCGATGCCGCCACCGGTGCACCCGTCGACGATCTGGTCGTGCACGACAGTGCGCTCATGCATTTGCTGATCGTGGGCCCGACCGGCCGCCTGTCGCATCTGCATCCGATCCGGATCGGGCCCGGCCGGTTTCAGGTCCATCTTGCCGCGCCCGAGGCCGGGCGGTATGCGCTGTCCGCGGAGTTGGCGCGGCGCGGTGGTGGTGTGCAAATGGTACGCGTGCCAACCGGTTTCACGGTCACCGGTGCTGCCGCAGCGGAATCTTCCAGCACCACAGTGCATCTCGGGGGTACGGATAAGGCCGCGTCGACTGTCATCGACGGTAACCCGGTCACCGTCAGGACGACTACTCCGGTAGCAGGGGCACCGACCACCATCACCGCCGAATTCGGCGATGCCGCCGATCTGCAACCGTGGCTCGGCATGGTCGGCCACCTGATCATGGCGGGCCCACTGCCGAGCGACCCGGATATCGCGGCGGCCGTGCAGAACTCACCCGTCTGGGGTCACGGCCATTCGATGGGTGTGACGTCGATGCAGGGGATGTCCGGTATGCCGGGGATGGATATGCCCGGCATGGATATGACCGAGCCCGCCGCGAGCCGCGGCACCATGCTCATGCCACCCGCCAACGGCGAAAGCGCGCCCGACGAGACGGTCGCCGCATACGGACCCGACGTGCCGTTCACCTACACCTTCCCGCTCGCGGGCCGATATCGCCTCTGGATCCAGGTCGAACGGCGCTACACCGTGCTCACGGTGCCGGTCGTTCTCGATGTCGCGGCGGGAGCGCGGCCATGAGCGCTACACGGAAAAGCATTCTCCTTACCGGGGGAGCGCTGATCGTCGTTGCCGCCCTCGCCTGGTTCGTCTGGCCGCGCCCATCCGGTCCCCTCGTACTGCGAACCGGCACCGCGCAGCACCTGGTAACGGTCTCCATCGACAGCCTCCGAATCGGCACCACCGCTATCGATATCACCGTCACCGATCGCATGGGCGCAACGAAAGACCATGCCGCAGTGCGTATTCAGGCCAATCAGCCGCTCATGGGCCACGCGGGACAGCCCATCACGGCGACGGCCACCGGAGCGGGCCACTTCCATGCCGCATCGGTACCACTGATGATGACCGGACAGTGGGAACTCCGACTATCGATCGACGAACACGACAGCCTCGACGAACTCGCGGTGCCGATCTGGGTCGGCGGTTGAAAACATGCACAGATCAGGAGGAATGATCACCATGACCACGACAGCGCCGGTCGAGGCCGACACCGGACCCGAGATCTCCGATGACACTATCGCGGCCCGCGTCGGCGCCTGGGGCGTATTGCTCGGCACCGCAGTGACATTGGTCGGACTGAGCTGGGATATCCAGTGGCACAACGAAGTCGGTCCGGACACCTTCTTCACCCTGCCGCATCTGTTCCTGTACTCCGGCAGCGCGATCTCCGGATTCGCCAGCCTGGCCATGGTTCTCATCGCGACCTCCGCCCAACGGGCTGGCAGGCCCGTGCCTCGCCTCGGCGGCACCCCCATTCGTGTCTTCGGCAGCAACCTGACCGCACCGCTCGGCTATATGATCGCCGGAGCCGGTGCGGCGCTCTTCCTGCTCTACGGCCTGCTCGATCTGGAGTGGCATTCGATCTACGGCTTCGACGCGGTGCTCAATACCCCGTCGCATGTGGCGCTGTTCCTGTCCAACGCGCTCACCATGATCGGCAGCATCATTGTTTTCGCCGCCCACCGCGATCACCGCTGGGGCCGGATCGGCATCGCCGTCGCGATTCCGATCCTGATCACCTTCGCCCCGATTCCCACCAATGCGTTGAACAACCTGCATCTGCCCGTGGACCCGACCATTCTGGGTATCGTCGTGTTCGGGCCGATGCTGCTCATCCTCGGGGCCGCACTGTTGGCTCGTGCGGGCGCGGCCATTGCCATCGCGGTTTCGCTCGGTGCGATGCAGGCGTTCCTCTGGTGGTTCTCGCCCTGGGCCGCGGAAGTCTATGCGTCGGCGATCGGGCTGCCGTTGCGTGACGGTCTCACCGGACGGCCGCCGGACCTGCCCGTCATGATGCCGATGTTCCTGATTGTCGCGGCGATCGCGGTCGAGGGGTTGTTCTGGCTTTCCCGTACTCGTGGTCTCGATGCGCGCAAGATCGTGTTGGTGGCCGGTGCCGTAACCGGCGTGATCATCGGCGTGACGTTCCCGCTGCAATTGAACCTCGTCCGCGCCACGTCGCATATCGCCGTCGCCGATATCGTGACGATCGCGCTGCTCGGCATTCCGCTCGGCCTGTTCGCCGGATTCCTCGGCGGCCGGTTCACCACCATGCTGCCCGCAACGAAGGATGCGTGATGTCCGTACTCCGCAGGCTCGCCGTGACCGTGCTGGCCGTGATCACCCTGTCGCTCGTCGCCGTCGCCCCCGCCTCCGCCTATGCGCCGGTCGAAATCGTGCACACCGAGCGCGTCCAGGTGGGGCCGTACGGCGTGACCGTCGGCTTCTCCACTTGGCCCATCCGCGCGATGAAATCGCTGGACTTCACCTTCATGCCCGATGGCGGCATCGCCGACAAATCCGGGACGCTGCGCTTGACCGGACCAGCCATCAGGCCCGGTCGCCGCGCCACGCCCCTGGTCCGCCATCCCCGCAAACGCGACTCCTGGGGCTTGGATGTCAGGGCCTTCGACGCACCCGGCACCTACACCTTCACCTTCGCGATCGACGGCCCGCTCGGACACGGCGAAGGGACCCTCGGCGATGTCACCGTGCTCGACCAGCCCGGACCGCCGTTGCCGCTGAGCTGGACGATCGGCACGCTGCCGCTGATCGGCCTGCTGGTCTTCCTGGTGGTGGCGTGGCGCCGCACCCGCCCGGGGCGGCGACCACTGGTCGTCTGACGGGTCAGAACCAGGCGTCGCGCATTTCCAGCGTGGTGCGGTCCATCAGCTCCAGCAGATCCAATTGCGGTGTGGTCTTGGGCAATTCGTAGCGGAAGAAGTAGCGGGCCGCCGCGCGCTTGCCGTCGTAGAAGTCGCCTTCCTTGCCGTGCGCGGCGAGAGCCTGCTCCAGCCAGATCCACGCGACCACGACGTGCCCGAAGGCCTCGAGGTAGACGCTGGAATTGGCCATGGCGGCGGCGATATCGCCGGAGGCGAACATCCAGCCGGTGACGGTGAGCAGCCGCTGCCAGACCGCGTCGAGCTGGCCACCGAACTCGGTCCACTCGCCGCCCGCCTCGGTGGCCGCGAGTACGGTCCGCTCGATCTGTGCGGCCAGTAGCCGCAGGCTCGCGCCGTCGTGCTGGATCACCTTGCGGCCCAACAGATCCAGACCCTGGATGCCGTGCGTGCCTTCGTGGATGGGGTTGAGGCGGTTGTCCCGGTAGTGCTGTTCGACGTCGTATTCGCGGGTATATCCGTAGCCGCCGTGCACCTGGATGGCGAGGCTGTTGGCCTCCAGGCACCATTGCGAGGGCCAGCTCTTCGCCACGCCGGTGAGGATTTCCAGCAGCAGCGTGTGCTCGCGTTCGGCCGCCGGGTCCGTGGTGGTGCGTTCCAGATCGACGAGGCGGTTGCAGTAGAGCAGCAGAGCGAGCGCACCCTCGACATAAGCTTTCTGCGCCAACAGCATTCGCCGCACATCGGCATGCTCGATGATCGGCGCCTGCGGTGCGGACGGGTCTTTGGCGGTGACCGCGCGGCCCTGTCGGCGTTCCCGGGCGTAATCGAGTGACTTCAGATATCCGGTGTAGCCCAACGCCGTCGCGCCCAGACCGACGCCCAGGCGCGCCTCGTTCATCATGTGGAACATGTAGGACAGGCCGCGATGCGGTTCGCCGACGAGGTAACCCACCGCGCCGGGCGCGCCGTCCGGATTGTGCTTGCCCTCGCCGAAATTCAGCACCGTATTCGTGGTGCCCCGATATCCCATCTTGTGGTTCAACCCGGCCAGCACCACATCGTTGCGCGCGCCGAGCGAACCGTCCTCGGCCACCAGGAATTTCGGCACGACGAACAGCGAGATGCCCTTGGTTCCGGCCGGTCCGCCCGGAATCTTGGCCAGCACGAGGTGCACGATATTGTCGGTCAGCTCGTGATCACCGCCGGAGATCCACATTTTCGAGCCGAACAGCCGGTAGGTGCCATCGGCCTGCGGTTCCGCGCGGGTGACGATATCGGCCAGCGATGAGCCCGCCTGCGGTTCGGACAGGCACATCGTGCCGGTGAACCGGCCCTCGACCATGGGCTTGACGAAGCGGTCGATCTGCTCCGGGGTGCCGTGCGCGGCGAGGAGATTGGCATTGCCGACGGTCAGGAATAGATAGCCGGTGGTGCCGACATTGGCGGCCTGGAACCAGCAGAATCCGGCGGCCTCCACGGTGGCGGGCAGCTGCAGCCCGCCGATCTCCTCATCCATCGCGGCGCCGATGAGATTGGCCTTGGTGAAGGCCTCGATCGCGGCCTTCACCTCCGGGATGATGGTGACCTTCTCACCGTCGAAGGTCGGCTCATTGCTGTCGTTGCGCTTGTTGTGGGTGGCGAAGTGCCGGGTGGCCAGATCCTCGCAGAGGTCGAGAAAGCCGTCGAAGGTATCCCGGGAGTGTTCGGTGAACCGGGGCAGCGCCGTGAGCTCCTCGACCCCCAGCCATTCGTAGAGCAGGAAGTCCAGGTCCCTACGGGAGATCAGAGTCGAGCGCACGGGCACATCCTCTCGCGGTGACGGAGCACTGGCCCAGACGGGCGCGGTACTCGCTCGGGTCGATTTGGTACGTTACTACGCATGTGTCGCGAATCGATCCCAGGGCTGGGATGACCACAACCTCCGGTGCCGCCCGTCCTGTCGGCCGTCCCGCCGCCGCCTCCCAGGACCAGGTGCTCGCCGCGGCCAGCGCCCAGTTCCTGGCCTGCGAGCGGGTCGATGTGCAGGCGATCGCGGCGGAACTCGGATTGTCGCGCGCGACCATCTACCGCTGGTTCGGTTCGCGCGACGGTCTGCTCGGCGCGGTCATGGTGTCGGAATTCGAGCGGATGGTCGTCGCGGCGCAGACGCGCGAGGACGGCACCGGCGCGCCGCGGGTACTCGCCCTGCTGGACCGGGTGGCGCAGTGGATGACGCGCAGCGAGGCCTACCGCTATTTCATCGCGACCGAACAGGCCACCGCGGGCCGCATCATCACCACCAGCGATGGGCCGGTCCAGCCGAAGGTGGTCGGGGTGGTCGCCGAGATTCTGGATACCGCGATGGTGCAGGGTTACCAGAACCGGGTCGATACCCAGACCTTCGCCTATGCGCTGGTCCGGCTCATCGAAGCCTTCCTCTATCAGGATGCGGTGACCGGCCTTCGCGGCGATGTGGAGCGGTTGCGCGCGGTGCTGGCGGTGATCCTGGGGCTGGATCCGGATCAGCGCGGCCCGTAGGTATCGAGGAACAGAACGGGTCCGTCGCCGAAGTCGCCGCGGGTATCCATCTCGAGGAGTCCGGCCAAAGCCTTTGCGGTGTAGACGGTTTCCAATTCCAGCCCGTTGGTCGCGGAGAGCTTCTTCGCGGCAACGGCGGCCGGGGTTTCATGGCCGTAGCCGGGGCCGAGCCAGTCGCGCACCATCGTCACGTCGTCCGGGCGCAGCTCGGGAGCGGTGAATTCCGCGCCACGTGCGCGCAGCACCATCGCGGCGCGGCTCGCCAGCCCGACAATGTGCCGCGCGTCGAGGGGGAGCGAGTCGTTGACGACGACACCGACGACACGGGTGTGTAGTCCGGCAAGCCTTAGGCCGAGGACCAAACCCGCTGCCGTGCCACCAGATCCGACGGCGGTCACCAGATGTGTCGGTTGCGGTAGTTCGCCCGCCGCGATCTGCGCCGCCAGTTCCAATGCGACCTCGACATAGCCGAGCGCGCCGATCGGCGACGATCCGCCGACGGGCAGCAGATACGGTGGGGTGCGTCCGTGCATATGCCGCAGCACAAGCCACGGTACGGCCAGGACGGTGCGCAACTTGCTGTGCGTGAAATATAGGGTGGCGCCGGAATTTTCCAGTCGTCGCAGCTGCGCGCGGACGTGGTCGTCCACCGGTTGGTCGACCAGCGCCAGCGCGGTGTCGATGCCGAATTCCCGGGCGTAGAGCGCCGTGGCCAGACCCCAGTTGGTTCCGGTGCCGCCAAAGGTGAGAATGGTGCGGGCACCGCGCCGTCGGGCCTCGGGCAATAGCCACTCCAGCTTGCGGATCTTATTGCCACCCCAGCCGCCGGAGCCGTACCCGCTTTCGTCCTTGCACCACACAGTGCTGTTGGTGCCGAGGTCCAGCGGGCGGACCGGCGTCGGCGCGATACCGAGCCGGGCGAACGGCAGTGTGCTGGCTAGTTCGGGGAAGCGCTGGTGGAGCAGGGATTCGGTCATAGTCCGACCATTATCGGGGTTCAGCTCCCTTCGGTGAGCAGTTGGTCCAGGCGGGCCGCGCAGACCAGGGAGAGATCACCCATGCCGAGGTGGCTGGACATGCGCAGCAGCGGGACGGAGAGCAGGATCGCGCAGAGGATTTCGTTGAAGCGCAGGTTGCGGACCGGCCAGCCGGTGCGGGCTTCGTATCCGCCGATCGTTTCCTCGCGTGCCGGTGTGCCGGGCAGCCGCGCTCGGCCCTGGAAGTCGCTGCACAACCAGTCGGTCAGCAGGAGCCAGGCCAGATCGGCCTCGTGATCGCCGAGATAGGCGATCTCCCAATCGAGGACGCCGAGCACGGAAAGATCGTCGGCGTAGAGGACATTCGACAGGCGGCTGTCGCCCCAGCACAGCGTGATGTGCTCGGGTCGGTAGCGATGCCCACGCAGCCAGTCCAGTGACCGCTCGAAGATGGGTTCGGGGGTCGGATTCGCCCAGTGCACGGCCCAGTCCAGATAGTTCACCGCCTGTTCGAGCGGTTCGGCGCCGAGACGAGGCATGCCAAGGAAGTCCATGCGCAGCGCGGTCGGATCCAGCCGGTGGACCTGAACCATGGTGTCCACACAGGACCACCAGATTCGCGCCCGCTCCTCGGGCGTCGCCTCGAAATACATCCCGGCCTCGTGATAGGTCGGGACATCGCTGGGTGTGCGGCCGCCGTCGATGCGGTCCATGACGTAATACGGGGTGCCCAGCGGATTCGGCCCGATATCGATCCAACGCACCGTCGGAACCGGAATATCGGTTCCGGCAAGGCGTTTCATGACGAGGAACTGCCTGCGCAGGTCGTAGTCGGGGAACAGGGCGATCTCGGGCGGTCGCCGGAATACGAAACCGGCGTGTCCGGGTGCCGCATTCAGCCCCTCGACATCGAAAAGATAGGTGTCGGAGGCGAATCCCTGGTCGGCGCGCTTCCAGTTCGCGATAGTGGCCCGCTCGGCATCCGGAAGATGCTGGTGCACAAGGGGTTCCACGTGGGCGGGTAGGTCGTCCGGGGTGAGTCGGGTGGCGCTCATATTCTCACCAGCCGGTGTAGCCGTAGCGCGGGTAGCTGCCCATGCACACCATCTCCAACAGGCCGTGCCCGATCTTGTCGCCCATTCGCACTTCGCACAGCGTCTCGCTGAGCAGGCTGATCGGCCGGACCTGATCGAGATCGGTGATATCGACGGTGAAGCCATCGCTGAACGCCGTCCCACGCCACATGCCCGACGCATAGCCGCGGTATTCGTTGTATCCGGCGAATCCGGGCCAGAAGCGGCAGTTCGGGCGCACCTCGAGCACCGATGTGGTGTGGTCGCCGCGGTGCACGGTGAAGGTGCCGCCGGTGGCGACGCGCAGGTCCGGTTCGAAGGTCAGCTCGTGTTCGACATCGATGATCGGTGTCGAATCACGGCCGGTGGCGATCGGGTACAGCACCTCGCCTTCGAATTGCCACCGTGCGCCGGTGCTGGTCTCGCGCTGCGCGAAATGCACCAGCTCGTCATCGAATTGGAAGATGCCCATGTAGTAGAGGACACCGTCGGGCACCTCGGTGGGCTGCAGGCCCGGACCCTCGTCGAGGCTGCCGCCGCCGGGACCGTGCCGCACGCCCCACGAGTGATCGCGACCGAACCACCACTGGTCGGGGTCGATAGCGATGCGCCTGCCGTCGATCTCGATCCAGCCGGTGACCGTGCCGTTCTGGTAGTAGCGGCGCGCGTCCTCGCGTATCCGGCCGCGGGAACGGTGGAAGGCCGGTGTCTGTTCGTAGGCGGGGAAGGTGCCGTGGAAGTCGAGTTGCAGGCGCAGGCCGTGGTCGTTGTCCGCCAGCGTGGCCCGGGTGCCGAGCAGCGGCTCGGTCACCTCGTAGGTATACGGGCCGACGTCCCATGCGCCGAGCGTCGTCGCGCGGTGGTTGTATTCGGTCGACAGCCGCACCACCTTCGCGTGCTTGCCGCCGACGGTCACCATGGCGTACGCGTCCATGACATTGCGGTTGGGGTATCGGGCGAGACCGGTCATCACGCTGATCTCGCCGGATTTGTCGAAGCCGTACATCACCACGCGTTCGGTCCAGCGCAGATCACTCTGGCCGACGTGATCGAACGTCGTCGCGAGTTGGTGGGACAGCATTTCGTCTTCGGGTACAAGCATCCGAGCTCCTTCGTAGGTACACCGGCGAATATAATACGTTGCACACCGCAACGTAATTGTTTCGGCGAAATCGCCCGGGTACGCTGCGCGATATGACGTCGACCGATTCCGCGAACCCCAGGTCGGCCGGTCGGCCGCGTGACGCGCAGATCGATCGGGCCGTACTCGATGCGACCCGTGCATTGCTCGCCGAGGTCGGATACCAGGACACCTCGATCTCCGCGGTGGCCCGCCGCGCCAGTGTCGGGACCGCGCCCATCTATCGGCGCTGGCCCGGTAAGGAGGCGCTGATCGAGGACGCGGTCTTCGGTTCCGGAAGTCTCTGGCTGCCCGCCGAAACCGAGGATCTACACACCGACCTGATCGAGTGGGTGCGCGTCTTCCTGGCCCGCATCGCGGAACCGTCCGCACGCGCCGCGATTCCGGGCCTCATCTCGGCCTACCACCGCGAACCTGACCGCTACCGAGCACTGCACGAGCGCGCCGACCTCCCCGCCCGTCAGGCGTTCACGGCTCGAATCCGTTCGGCCATACCGGCCGACGGCGACGGAACCGCAACGGCTGACCTGGTTTTCGAGATTTTGATCGCGAGAACGTTGATGCGCGGACTCACCTACGGTATGGACGATGCCGAAACCTTCTGCGCTCGAACGGCGGACGCGCTGCTGAGCCTGATCCGCACGGCCACCTGAGGTCGCTTCAGACGAGGCCGTGTTCGCGGGCCACGGCGGCGGCTTCGGTCCGCGTCGCGGCACCGAGTTTGGTGAGGATGCGCGATACGTGCATGCCCGCGGTATTGCCGCTGATGAACAGCTCGGCCGCCATCCGGCGATTGCTCGTCGCGCTCGGCGTAGAATACCGGAACCCGTTGGTGCGCGGTGAGTTCCCGCATCGGTTCGGCGCCGAGGTGGCGCAGCGGAAAGGGGGCTTCCGTGCGGCGTGCTACGGTAAGAAATCCGAGGCTGACCCGCAATAACCATAATGCGGATGGATACTCGGTCGGGTGGGAGATGTTATGGGGGTCGCTGTTTTACATGATGGGTGCTGATGGCCCCGCCTGGAGGGTCTGTGCTGGTCGTGGACCTGAATGTGTACTACGAGGCGAGAAAGAAGCTCGCCACACTGGCCGATGAGATCGGTACCGCTGTCACCCCGTGACCTCGTTCCCGGTCTGACCACCAGCTCGGGAATGGGTGGAAACTTTCCAGCGGTTACGGGCTGAAATACCGCTTACCGCAAGCACGCTGGCGATGTGCGGACAGCGGTCCTGGCTTATGCCGTCGCCCTGCGGCACTTCGGCAGCGTCCTCAATATCGTCGTGCGCGCGACAACGAATCCGTTGGACGCCAGGGGCTTCCCTGAAATCCCGGATCCGAACGGCGACAACGGTGCTGGCGTGTGGTAGGTGGACAGGAGCGCCGAACGGCCGCGCCGATGCACTCGACACCGCGTCCGCCGCCTGGGACACCTTCGCGTACAGCCACGAGTTGGCGACTTCGCCGACGACGCTGAAGGGAGTGCACGATTCCTTCAGCGCGGTGCAGGCGCCCGAGGTGGCCGATATCTTGGAGGCATCGACGCGCTGCGGGGCGAAGCAGAGCAGATCGGAACTGTCGCAAAGACTCTCGCTTCCGAGACTCGGATACACCACGACAATCTCATCGACGCGCGCAAGCAGTTGTCCGCCTCCGCATCAGACCACATTCTGCGCTGTTGGTCGGTCGATCAGGTGGAACTAGTGGCGGCATCGGCCGAGAGAGCGCCGCCGTCAGTTCCACGTGATCACTTGTCCAGTAGTGCATCTCGGGTGGACGGCAACGGCGGGCGATCATGGAATGTGTGCCAGAGCCGTATCCCTGGTGCGGACAGCCTGTATTCGCATTCGTGGCGCCACCATATCTTCTTGTGTCAGGGCATGATTCGGCGTCTCGTGGCTGGTCGGGCTAGCGTTTCGCGGCGAGCGCCCGTGCTACATTCGCGCAATGACATGGCAACTCGGCCGCCTCGGCGAGGTCGGCTCGTTGGGCATTTACGTCGCAGCGCTCGCGGCGTGCGGCAATTCGCATCAAGCCGCATCTGTCACTGCGACTGCGATCGTTCCGGCCGCGACCGCATCTCCGGTGGGTGCGAGTGTCACTGCATCATCCGAGCCTGCGCCTCGCTTGATGTTCCCCAATACCACCTTTTACGCAGCTCCGGACAGCTTCGATGCATCGACGCAGATGCTGATATTCCATGTCAGGAAGCACGTTGCGGGCGGCCCGAACAATGGGCATTTCGAGGCAGATCCGGACCGGCCGCAACAATACCGGCTGCCTCTGGCTGCAGGCGTGAGGATCGCCAGCGTATTCGGTCTGTGTTCGCCGAACGATCCGGTTTTGACGCCGGAAAAGTCATGCTCGAAAGCCGAGTTCACCGCAGACTTGCCCAAATACCATGGCGTGCTGCAACTCCACGTTGATGCAACCGATCACATCGACGCCATCGAGGAGCAGTACCAGCCGTAGTGTTAGCCGCGCCGTACTGACTGGGGCCGGATATTCGCTGGTTCGCCGAGCTGCGGACGTACTGAGGTGGCACCGCTTGCGGACCGTCCGCTGTTGGTGCCACCGGTGACGCTCGACATCATCAACAAGAGCGTGTTCGATCAGGGTTCGAGATATAACCGTTCATTCGGGAGACGTGGGTACCCGCTGGCGTCGCCATGGTCCATGGTCACCGCATCGGCGTAGTGCCGCGCTTGGTGCTCCTGCATAAAAGTCAGTGCCGCGGTGAGACAGGCGACGAAGTCGAACCGTGCTCCGTGCAGGAATACGCTGAGATGCACATCTGGCTCTCCCGGCTTCGGAGATGCTTTCGCGCTCATGGGTTCTCGCGATCTGTGAGGCTGACCGGCAGGACATCTATCACGTCGTCGTTGCTTCCGTTGTCCTCGTGGTCAACGCACCAACCGTCCTCGTCTACCTCGGTAATCCCGTCGGCGGTGTGGCGGAGCGTGACGCTATCGACCGGCGCGAGTTTCAACTTCTCCGGCGTGTGTTCATGAAAAACCTTCAGCAACGCCGCCACCGACGGCGCGATCTCGGTCCTACGCTGCCGTTCAACCTCATTCATGGCGCACAGCTCCGAAACCGCTGGGCGCGAAGTCGGCGCGGTCGTCGAGGACCCACGCGCCGATCCACGGCCGCTCAAGCATGAGCGGCCCTCCGTCGCACCGGCCGATACTGCCCTGAACAGGCGCGGATCGCGTCGACCACCACTAGTCCGGACGGCCGAAAGGTGCAGCGGGGTGGTTCGATCCAGCGCCGGAACTGTTCACCTTGGTCGGCGGGCGACGGTAGCGCGACAGTGCCACCGGTTCGCACCACCGATACGTTCAGGCGGAACATTTCGGCGAACAGGCGCGCATCGTCGGGGATGTCCGGTCTGACCAAGTAGGTCCAGCGGTCCGAGCGTGGATGCGACAGGATCGGACCGATGTCCGAACCCTGGTGCTGCATATGTATTTTCACGGCTTGGCCGAGGTGACCGGGAAGCATCAGTGCCCATACGTGTTCCGCCTTCATGATGATGCGGCCCAGGTGCGGCGGATCGATGCTCGCGGGCAGATCGCACACTCGCCGATAGAAGTGGCAGCGCGATCTCGGACTATCGCCAAAAGCTGTGTGGTCCATCGGTTTCAGACCTCTTTGTCGGATTGTTCAGCGCGGGTTTGATCGGGTTGCCACTCGGATAGGGCGCTCAGGTACCGCTCGAGAACATCGGCGGGGACATCGACCGCGAGTGCGGCGGGTGGGCCGACGAGCGGCATCCGCTGAGGTAGTTGTGGTTTCAGCATCGTGACCCCCTGGTGCGATGGCGACTGAAGTGCGTGCGGCTTGCTGGTTGACTGCCTTACCGCGTTGCACACATTGAGTAGACACCGAACCGCGCCAGTTTGGAACCGATCCACAGTGATATGTGGCAAGATAAAAACGTTCCAATCAAGCTGAATTAAGTAGCGGAGCTAACGACGGGCGAGGTAGTTCTGATGGCGACAGAGACAACGACCCTTGTGCGCAGGCTGCTGGCCCGACGGCTGGTCGAATTGCGCGAAGCCGCGCAACTCAAGAGCGACGAGGCGGCTAAGCTTGCCGAGATCGGCCGACAAACGCTGTGGCGCTTGGAGAATGGGCGCACCTCAGAGGTGAAGAAGCCGATCATCCGAGCGCTGTGCAGGGTGTACAAGGTCGGCGAGGATGACCTGCTCGGGCTGCTGTGGCTGGCAGACGAGTCCCGCAAGGACGGTTGGTGGCAGTCCTACGGCGATGCGATCCGGTATGCCGATCTGTTCCTCAGTCTGGAGCAGGCCGCGAACCGTATCAGGTCGTTTCAACTGACGCTGTTGCCCGGACTCGTGCAAACGGCCGACTACCGCCGTGCAATGGCGCGGAACTATAGGCCAGCATTGAGTGCCGAGAAGATCGAACGGCACATCGAGTTGCTAGCTAAACGCCAAGCACGCCTTACAGATTCGAGTAATCCACTGACGCTGGAGGTATGGCTCAGCGAGGCGGCGCTACGGCACCGAATCGGTGGTGCGTCGGTAATGGCCGCCCAGGCACAGCATCTCCACGAGCTGAGCGCGCTGCCGAACGTGTCGATCCGGATCGTTCCCCTGACGGTCGAAGGCTATCTAGGACTGGAAACAGGCTCGTTCGTGCTGCTCGAGTTCCCGAGACATTTGAACCCGTCACTAACTCAGCCACCGGTCGTATACATCGAGAGCTACGCTGGAGCTCTGTACCTGGACAAACCGACGGAGATCGAGTCGTATCAAGCAGCGCTGTCGGCTATCGAGGAGGTAGCGCTGGATGAGCCGCAGTCCAGGGCACTGCTACAGAAGATCGAACAGGAGTACCGAGCGTGAATATCGACCTATCGGCTGCGAAGTGGTACAAGAGCAGCCGTAGCCACACCGGCCAGGACTGTGTGGAGGTCGCGCACCTTGACGGGGGCATGGTCGGAGTGCGTGACTCGAAGAATCCGACCGGCCCAGCGCTCGTCTTCACCCCAGCCGAATGGAACGCGTTCACCGCTGGTGTGCACGACGGCGAGTTCGACCGACCATGACACGTCGCTAGCAGACAGCCCCCAGCCTCAAAGCTGGGGGCTGTCTTCGTGATACGCCCGGCATAGGTGATCGCTTTGGGGTGCGAGTCCCTGAAGGAAGACGTGGTGCTAACTCCGAACCGGAGGCACCGGGACTGAATGCAGGCGATTTCCGCGAATTCTTCCGCACCATCGGCTGAGTCCGCCGGACCCGTAGCATCGCGGGGATTTGCGTCTCCACCAAGGGGAGACACGAGGGTAGGGGTATGGACGGCGTCACGCTTCATCCGATCGGCACAATGGCCGAACGGACCGGTCTCTCGGTCAAGACCATCCGGTTCTACGCCGATACCGGTGTCGTGCCGCCGACCACTCACAGCCCCGCCGGTTACCGGCTCTACGACGACGATGCGCTCGCCCGCCTGCAACTGGTGCGAACCCTGCGCGAACTCGGCATAGATCTGGCCGCCATCCGACAGGTGCTCGACCGCACACTGACGGTGCCCGAGGTCGCGGCCGCACATGCCGATGCGCTGGAGTTCCAGATCAGCACACTGCGGGTGCGGCGCACGGTGTTACGAGCGATAGCCGAGCGGGGCTCGACCCCCGAGGAGATGGAACTCATGCACAAACTCGTCGAACTCTCCGACGCCGAAAAGCGCCGCCTCATCACCGAATTCGTCGAAGACACCTTCGGTGGCACCGATGCCGACCCGGAATTCGTCGACCTCATCCGCTCGGCAATGCCGGAACTGCCCGACGACCCCGAACCCGCCCAGGTGCAGGCCTGGGTGGAACTCGCCGAACTCACCCGGGATCCGGATTTCCGCGCATCGGTGCGCCGCATGGCGGAATACCAGGCCGCGCAGCGCGCCGAAGGCGATACCACCGGCCTGCACCACGAGCTGACCGAACTCGTGCGCGAACGAGTCGGCCAGGCGCTCGCAGCTGGAACAGCGCCGTCGTCGGCTGCGGCCCGACCCATTGTCGATGAGCTGACCGCCGCATACGCGACGACATTCGGCCGTCCCGATGACACCGAGTTACGGCACTGGCTGCTGACCCGCCTGGAGGTCGCGGGAGACCCACGCGCCGAACGCTATTGGCGACTCCTCTCGGTCATCAACGGATGGCCCGTCCCGCCGACCCTCGGTCCGGTGTTCGACTGGTTCGGTGCCGCGTTGCGGGCCGATTAGTCCAGATCCGCCAGCTTGGCGAGGATGGCCGCGGCCATGGCCGCCGGATCGCCGTCCTCGGGACGCAGCACCAGTTCGGCTCGGGTGGGTGCCTCGTAGGGATCGTCGATGCCGGTGAAACCGCGGATCTCACCGGCGCGGGCCTTGGCGTACATGCCCTTGGGGTCGCGGGCTTCGCAGATCTCGAGTGGCGTATCCACGAAGATTTCGACGAAGGGGATGCCAGCGGCCTCGTGCACGGCCCGGACCTTGTTGCGATCGGCGGCGTAGGGACTGATCAGGGAAACCACCGCGACCACACCGGCTTCGGCGAACAACCGCGCGACTTCGCCCACGCGGCGGATATTCTCGACGCGGTCGGCGGCGCCGAACCCGAGGTCGGCATTGAGGCCGTGGCGCAGATTGTCACCATCGAGCAGGAAGGCCGGGCGGTCCGCCGCGACCAGGCGACGCTCCAGTTCCACTGCGACAGAAGACTTTCCGGAGCCGGACAGCCCGGTCAGCCAGACGGTCATGCCTGCGGTCGGGCGCTCGTCGCGGCCGACGGCGGTCGAATGCCAGACGACGCGAGAGGAGGGCAGGGTCGGTCCGGTGATCATGCCCGCGGCGACCGTGTTGTTGGTGGTGTCGTCGACGAGGATGAAGCTGCCGGTGGTGCGATTGCGGCGGTACGGATCGAACAGCAGGGGCTGGCGGGTGTGCAGCTGGATGCGGCCGATCTCGTTGAGCGACAACGAATTCGCGCTCTCGTCGCGGTGCAGGGTATTCACGTCGAGCCGGTAGTCCAGGGTGCGCACCTCGGCGGTCGCGGTGCGGGTGGTGTGCCGGATGGTATAGGTGGCGCCGGGGGTGAGTTCGGAATCCTCGGCGAACCAGCACACCATCGCGTCCAGATCGCGTCCCACATGCGGCCGGTTCGCGGGGCGGCAGATCAGATCGCCACGGGAAACGTCGAGTTGGTCGGCGAGCTGGATGGTAACGGCCTGCGGCGGAAAGGCTTCCGCGATCGGCGTCCCGCCCGGACCCCAGATCGCCTCGACCGTGGTAGTGAATCCCGAAGGCAGCACGGCGACTTCGTCGCCCGGCTTGAAGACGCCGCCGGAGATGGTTCCCGCATACCCGCGGAAATCCTCTGCGTGCCTGCGGGTCACATACTGCACTGGGAATCGCGCATCGATGAGATTGCGGTCGGAGGCGATATGCACCTCCTCGAGGTGATGCAGCAGGGGCGAGCCCTCGTACCACGGCATGCTCGCACCACGGTGCACGATATTGTCACCGTGCAGCGCCGACATCGGGATGAAGGACAGATCGGCGACATCGAGTTTCGTGGCGAAGCCGACGAATTCCTCCCGGATCTCCTCGAACCGGTCCTGCGACCATCCGGCCAGATCCATCTTGTTCACACACAGCACCAGGTGCGGGATGCCGAGCAGGCTGGCCAGGAAGGCATGCCGCCGCGTCTGTTCCACGATGCCCTTGCGTGCGTCCACCAGGATCAGCGCGAGGTCGGCGGTGGAGGCGCCGGTGACCATATTGCGGGTGTACTGGATATGGCCCGGGGTGTCGGCGATGATGAATTTGCGCCGGGGGGTAGCGAAGTAACGATGCGCCACATCGATGGTGATGCCCTGTTCGCGTTCGGCGCGCAAGCCGTCGGTGAGCAGTGCCAGATCCGGATAATCGTCACCGCGCGCCTTGCTGGTCCGCTCCACCGCGGCGAGCTGATCGGTGAAGATCGTCTTGGAGTCGAACAGCAGACGGCCGATCAGCGTCGACTTACCGTCGTCGACGCTGCCCGCGGTGGCCAGGCGCAACAGGGTGGTGGTCGTCATCAGAAATACCCTTCGCGTTTGCGGTCTTCCATGCCTGCCTCGGAGATGCGGTCATCGGCGCGGGTGGCGCCGCGCTCGGTGACCCGGGTGGCGGCGACTTCGGCGACCACGTCCGCCGGGCTCGCCGCGGTCGATTCGACGCAGCCGGTGCAGGTGGCATCGCCGACCGTCCGGAATCGCACCGTGCTGTCATAGGGCTGCTCGCCGTCGAGCAGGGTAAGAAATCTGGTGTGCGCCAACAGCATTCCGTCGCGCTGCACCACCTTTCGGCGATGGGCGTAGTACAGCGGCGGCAGCTCGATGCCCTCGGCGGCGATGTAATGCCAGATATCGAGCTCGGTCCAGTTGGACAGCGGGAACACCCGGATGTGTTCGCCCTTGCTGTGCCGACCGTTGTAGAGATTCCACAGTTCCGGTCGCTGATTGCGCGGATCCCACTGCCCGTATTCGTCACGGAAGCTGAATACGCGCTCCTTGGCGCGCGCCTTCTCCTCGTCCCGGCGCGCACCGCCGAATACCGCGTCATATCCGCCCTCGCGGATCGAACGAAGCAAAGTGGCTGTCTGCAACCGGTTTCGGGAGGCGCGCGCTCCGGTCTCCTCCTTCACCCGTCCCGCGTCGATATCGTCCTGCACGCTGCCGACCACGAGTTGCAGGCCGAGCCGCTCGACGGTGCGGTCGCGGTATTCGATGACCTCGTCGAAATTGTGTCCGGTATCGATATGCAGCACCGGGAACGGCAGCGGCGCGGGCCAGAAGGCCTTGGCCGCGAGGTGCAGCATGACCACCGAATCCTTGCCGCCGGAGAACAGCAGCACCGGCCGTTCGAAGGTGGCGGCGACTTCCCGGAATATATGTGCCGACTCGGCCTCGAGCGCGTCCAGATGAGGCAGCTCGTAGGTGCTCGCCGTCGACTTCGCGTACTGGCTCACGCCCCAAAACTAGAACACGTTTCGGTCATTGGTCAATGGTTCGAATCCGGCTTGTGACCCCCGGATTCGGCGGTCACCCGATCCGCGGCCGCCACGAGTGCGGTTCCGCGACGGTCGATCTCGGCACCAGTGATGGAGGTTCCGACGTACATCGTCAGCACCATGTTCTGCCTGCCGTCGCCGCCGTAGGTGGGCGCCGCGAGCAGGCTGACCGGATGTTCCTTGCGCGGGCGCAGATCGGTGCCGAGATAGACCCGCTCCCCGAGGCTGGTCACCAGTTCGCCGACGAGTTCGCGCACCTCATTGGGCAGGTCGCTGGCCGCGACCCCGGCCAGCAAAGCGTACAGCCGCCGCCCGGCCGCGGTCAGGCTTTCGATCAGGTAGCCGCGCTCGCGGCACTCCGCGACGATCCGGCGCAGCCGGGCCTCGTCCTGGCGCAGCGGCACCGTCGGCGGCTTGCGCAACCACGCGTCGAAGGCCGCGTCGGTATCCCAGAGCACGTACATCAGACCCACCGGCGGTGCGAAATGGTAGGCCGCACCCACCTTGACCAGGCCCGGACCGGTGCTCTCCAGCACCATGATCTGTTCGCCGACCACGGCCGATGCGGTACAGGTCGTGCGGTACAGCGCGGTGAGTTTCTCGAGCTCGGCGCGCGCGATGGAGGCGATGGCGAAGCTGTCCTGAGCCACCCGGCCCGCGGCGATCAGCGCAGGTCCGAGCCCGTAGGTGCGGGTGTTCGGATCGCGCATGAGATAGCCGCCCGCGGTCAGTTCGGTGAGGATGCCCAGGCAGGTCGGTTTGGCCAGGTCGAGCTCCCGGGCCAGTTCGGAGAGTCCGAAGCGTTTGCCGCGCCGCTCGACGAAGAAATCCAGCACTTGGACCACCCGTGCGGTCGGGGCGGATCTGCGGGCAACCATAGACAACTCCTAGAACAGGTTCTAATCTTGCTTGTATCGAAATGTACCAGAGCGGTACATATTTGGAACAGCTACTTCGGAGAAGCCTCTTGCTGACACAGCCGTTCGCGGAAGCCATCGCCGCCGCCGAGGAAATCATCACCGGCGCACCGCATATTCGAACCGAACAGGACCTCGTCGAGGGCTACGACTACCTCGCGGGCAGTATTCGCGCCTCCATCCAGATGGCGTGGGCCTTCGAGCGGGACTTTCCGTTCTTCGTCATGTCCACCGGCCCGTATACGAAGATGGGTCTGGACAACCCGGACACCCTCTACTTCCATTCGTATCTGCGCCCCGACGCCGAGTACGTGGTGACCGGAACCCGCGGTACCACTCGTGACCTCAGCTTCCAGGTGCTCAACGGCAACTACTCGCCGGTGGACGTCCCCGACAGCGAGACCGCCTTCGACGCCCGCGCCCTCGATATCGCGGCCGACGGGTCCTACGAGCTCCGTCTCGGACCCGGCGAGGCGCGCCGCGGCTATGTTCATCTCGCGCCCGACTCCGCCATGCTCGTGGTCCGTGAGGTACACAGCGACTGGGCCATCGAGAAGCCCGGCACGATCCGCATCCAGCGGGTGGACCGGAGCGGCGACGCACCGCCGCCGCCGACCAGGGACCTGATGAGCAAGCGGTACGACATCGCCGGGAAAATGCTGGTTTCGCGGCTGAATACCTTCCTGGCGTTCCCGAAGTGGTTCTATCTCAACCTGCCGGTCAACACGATGACCGAACCGCGCTCCACCCCGGGCGGGCTTACCACCCAGTTCTCCTCCGTCGGCCATTACGAACTCGACGACGATCAAGCGATGATCCTCACCGTGCCGAAATCGGATTCGCCGTACCAGGGTTTCCAACTCGGCAGCATGTGGTACGTGTCGCTGGACTACATCAACCACCAGACCAGCCTTACCGCCGACCAGGCGCGCGTGGATCCGGACGGGATGATCCGGCTGGTCATCAGCGAGCGCGACCCCGGGCTGACCAACTGGATCGAACGCACCGGCCATGCGCGCGGGTACTTGCAGTTCCGCTGGCAACAGCTGTCGCG
This sequence comes from Nocardia pseudovaccinii NBRC 100343, assembly GCF_001613225.1. GTDB lineage: Bacteria > Actinomycetota > Actinomycetes > Mycobacteriales > Mycobacteriaceae > Nocardia > Nocardia pseudovaccinii. The sequence continues at coordinate 10,044 of NZ_BDBY01000029.1, read as the reverse complement.
GGAGCTGAAGCCCGAGGACGGCCCGACGGTGGAGGTGGTATCGGTCGCCGAATTGCCTGAGCGGCTGCCGTACTACCAGGAAGCTCGGGTCACGCCAGAAGAATGGAAGGCCCGGATCGCGGCGCGTCAGGTTGCCGTGGCGGAAAGGATGCTCGGCTGATGTTGTTGCAGGACAAAGTAGTTGTCGTCTCCGGAGTCGGTCCGGGGCTCGGCCGGGCCATCGCGGTGCAGAGTGCGCGCGCGGGCGCCGATGTGGTGCTGGCCTCGCGGACCGAATCGCGGCTGACCGAGGTGGCCAAGGAGATCACCGAACTCGGCAGGCGCGCGGTGGTGGTGCCTACCGATATCAATGATGAAGCGGCCGTGACGAATCTGGTCGAGACGGCACAGAGCGCCTTCGGTCATGTCGACACCCTGGTGAACAATGCCTTCGCGATTCCGCCGATCACCGATCTGGCCGATGTCGACCTCGATGATGTGCGCGCCGGGTTCGAGACGAATGTGCTTGCCGCACTGCGGTTGACGCGTCTGTTCGTGCCCGCGTTGACCGAGTCCACGGGCTCGGTGGTCATGATCAATTCGGCGGTGCTGCGGCACTCGCGGCGCACCTTCGGGCCGTACAAGATGGCCAAGGCGAGCCTGCTCGCGCTGGCGCAGAGCCTGGCCACCGAACTCGGGCCCAAGGGCATCCGGGTGAATACCGTTGCGCCCGGCTATATCTGGGCCGACAACCTGAAGTGGTACTTCAACTATCAGGCCAAGCAGCGCGGCATCACCCCCGAAGCGGTGTACGCCGAAACGGCCGAGACCATCGATCTGCGCAAGCTGCCCGAACCCGATGAGATCGCCGACGCCGTGGTCTTCTTCGCCTCGCATCTGGCGCGGGCGATCACCGGCGCGTGCCTGGATGTCAACGGCGGCGAATACCACCACTAGGAGATGACTGTGATCGGCAGAGACGACGTCGGCACCATCGACGATCTGCACGCCTCGGCGACCAAGGTCGTCGGATTGACCGATTTCGGCGACGACGGCTACCGCGAGGGGCTGGCAGTGCTGCTCGAGTCCTATGCCGAGGAAGCCGAGCTGACGCCCTTTGGTAACAAGGTCAATCGGGCCTTCCTGCGCGGTGCGCTGATTGCCCGGTTGCTGAGTGAGGCTGCGTGGCAACGCTTTCCGGAACATGCCGACGTCGCGATCGAGCGCCCGATCTTCGTGACGGGCCTGCCGCGTTCGGGTACCACGGCGGTGCACCGGCTGCTCAATGCGGATCCGGCGCATCAGGGCCTGGAAATGTGGCTCACCGAGATGCCGCAGCCGCGGCCGCCGCGCGAGACCTGGACGGACAATCCGGTGTATCAGCGGATCGAGGCGGCATTCGAACAGCATCATGTGGAGCATCCGGAATTCATGGGCGTGCACCATATTTCGGCGGACCAGGTGGAGGAGTGCTGGCAGCTGCTACGGCAGTCGCTGATGTCGGTGTCCTACGAATGCCTCGGCTATCTGCCCGGCTATTCGGAGTGGTTGCGCGAACAGGATTGGACCGCTGCCTATCGCAGGCATCGGCGCAACCTGCAGTTGATCGGGATGCCCGATGCCGACCGGCGGTGGGTATTGAAGAACCCGAGCCATCTGTTCGCGCTGGATGCGATCTTCGAGGTGTATCCGGATGCGCTGGTGATCCAGATGCACCGGGACCCGCGCACCATCATCGCCTCGGTGTGCAGTCTGAACGAGCAGGCCTCGGCGGGGTGGTCGGAGAAGTTCCGCGGTCCGGTCGTCGGTGCCGCGCAGTTGGATCTGTGGGCCAGGGGAGCGGATAAGTTCCTCGCGGATCGCAAGCGGCACAATGCCGCTCAGTTCTGCGATGTGTATTACGACGATTTCGTCGCGGACCCGATCGACACCGTCGGTTCGATCTATCGGCACTTCGATATCGAGCTGAGCTCCGAGGCCGCAGCGGCGATGGCGGCACTGCATGCGGAAAGCACCTCGGGCGCGGCCCGTCCCGTGCATCGCTACACGCTCGCGGACTTCGGCCTGACTGCGGATCAGGTCGATAACCGCTTCGCCGAATACCGCAACATGCACTTCCCGACGAGCTAGGCGCGCCCGAGACCAGGTGTGATCACCTGGTCTCGGTATTACTGCTGACCGGGCCTGAGCACGATGAACAGCCCCTGTGCCTCGGCGCAGAGGCGTTCGCCGTCGTGCAGGGTGGCCCGGACGTAGACCTTGCGGCCCTCCTGCCGTTCGGTCCAGGCGTGCACCCGCAGTTCGGTGTTGAGCGGGGTGATGGAGCGGTAGTCGACGGTCAGGGATGCGGTGCGGGTCACCTCGCCCGCGTGCATTGCCGCGGCCATACCGAGCAGATCGTCGAAAGCGACCGCGACCTGTCCGCCGTGGGCGGCCTTATTGCCGCCCAGGTGGAAGGTGCGGAAGGTGATGCGGGCATCGACGCCGTCCCGGCTCGCCTTGTCGACGACGAACGGTGGGAGGGTGATATTGCCGCGCGACGGCAGGTCGGCCCGGGTCCAGGCGGGGGCGGACCATTCGTCGACGATCGCGGCGTCCAGCTTGTCGTTGAGCTGTTTGAGGACGCCGATCGTCTCCAGCGCGAGCTCATCGGTCGGACATGCCAGCCGGGCCCGATCCATCAGGCTGCGCACCTGTTCGATGAATGCGCCGTAGTGCGGGCCACCGCGCGAAATATCGAGGTCGTCCAGCTGGGCGGCGATCAGCTCCGACATCGGCCGGAACCCGCCCTCGTGGTGCTCCTCGCTCGGCAGCGAGTTGCCGACCTGCTCTTCGTTCATAAGAACACGTTATCGGTTGCCGGTCGAATGCTCGTTCGGAGGGGCCGCGCGATGCGCTGGAATCGGGCGAAGCCGCCTAATGGGGGCGGCGAATTGGTGGTGGGATGCGAGGGCAGGGTTAGCTCGCCTAGTGTGGGTACTCGTTCCTCATCAGGTCTTCCGAAACCCCGCACCGCGGGGCGGGTCGATGGGTCGGCCATCGGGTCGTCGCCGAATGGTGCTGCCCGGCGAAAGGCTTTGTCTCATATGCACATTGCTGCTGTTGTCTTCGATATGGACGGCGTTCTGATCGACTCGGAGCCGGTGTGGGAGCAGGTGCGCCGCGCGTATGTGGCGGAGCGGGGCGGGCGCTGGCTACCTGATACGCAGCAGCGGCTGATGGGGATGAGTACGGGGGAGTGGTCGGACTATCTCAGCGGTGAACTCGGAGTCGGTGCGCCGCCGGATACCGTGGCCAACGATGTGATCGATCGCATGGCGCGGCAGTACGAGCAATCGGTGCCACTGCTGCCGGGGGCGGTCGAGGCGGTGCAGCGCATCAGTGAACACTGGCCGCTCGCCGTGGCCAGTTCGTCGCCGCGAAGCCTGATCGACACGGTGCTCGGCCGCACCGGGCTGATCGAATTCTTCGGCGTCACCTTCTCGACCGAGGAGGTCGATCGGGGCAAGCCCGCACCCGATGTGTACGTGGCGACGGCCGCCTTCATGCGGCACAAGTCCACCGAATGCGCTGCCGTCGAGGATTCGAGCAACGGACTGCGGGCGGCACATGCCGCGGGTATGCGCGTTATCGCCGCACCGCGCCCGGAATATCCACCCGCCCCGGACGCCCTCGCCCTGGCCGCCGAGGTGATCGACACCCTCGACAAACTCACCCCTGAGATCGTCGCCGGGGAATGAACCCATCGCCACAGCCGCGTACAGAACGCCTTGGTGTCGAGTTCATGGGCACATCCCCATCACGCGGCGTCAAGATCTGCGGCATGAAGCCGCTTCCTATGCGCGGATCCCGGGGCGGGGTCAGGGGTGATATGACTCGAGCAGGGCGCGGGCGGCGGCGGTGAGGTCGGCTTCTAGCCAGGCGGGAAGGGCGGGGGCCTGGGCATGGCGGCGCAGGGCGGCGTAGGGGAGGTCGACGACGGCGCGGCTGACGGCGTCGATTTCGCGGTCGCCGTCGCAGCCGAAGCGGGCGGCGGCGATGCGGCGCAGGTGGTCGATGAGCGGTGCGTTCATCTGGTCGAGGCGGGCACGGAATTCCGCGTCCGGTCCGCCGTCGAGCAGATCGCTGGGGCGCAGGTTCAGCAAAAGCTTTGCGTCGTCTGGTAATTCGCGAGCGAAGTGAATGCTCGCCACGGCCATCGCGACACCGGACTCGACCGGGTCCGGTTCGTCGGCGGCGGCCTCGACCCGGTCCTGGAAGCGTTCGAGTGCCCGCAGCCAGGCCGCGGTCAGCACACCGTTGCGGTTGCCGAAGCGGTGATAGAGCGTGCCGACGGGTGCGCCACTGGCCGCCGCGATCGCCGCGACGCTGGCGGCGCGGGGACCGTCGGTGAGCACGAGGGTGCGCGCTGCGTCGAGGATCACGTCGGTGTCGTGCTTGCGGGGAGGCGCCATGTACTAGTACGTTCCTTCTATATGGAGCGATTGCCCTACATAGATGAGCATGCCAGATCGGTGGACGCGAATCGCGATCGGGCGTGGAAAGCCCTGCTGAAAGTTGTCTGCAAGGATCCGAACGATCCGTCGAAGGCGCCGACCGGGTTCGTGCTCGACACCGCCGAAGAGCCCGCTCGGCTGGCACTGCGGGGGCGGCACTGGTTCTCGCGTTATGCGCTGGTCTTCGAACTCGACGAGCAAGGGCCGAGCCGGACATTGGTCCGAGCGCAGAGCTGGGCCGAATTCCCCGGTCTGCACGGAAAGATCTACCGCGCGTTGGTCATCGGCACCGGCTGCCACAAGATCGTGGTGCGCGATATGCTTCGCCGAATCGCGGCCGCGGCATGATTCCGGGGTTGGTCTGGGGTGCCACCGAAGCCGAATGCGAGCTCCCCCTGCCCTGTGACGAGGTGCAACCCGGTGGAGTGCAGGCGGATCGGGCCATCAGCATCGACGCGCCGCCCAGTGTGGTGTACGGCTGGCTGTGCCAACTGCGGGTCGCGCCGTACAGCTACGACCTGCTCGACAACTTCGGCAGGCGCAGCCCGCGCCACCGCGATCCGGCGCTCACCGAACTCGAAGTGGGACAGCGGTTCATGTCCGCGTTCACCCTCGTCTCCTTCGTGCTGTGCCGCCATATCACCCTGACCTCCGGCAAGATCTGCGTCACCTACGCGGTACGACCCGAAGGACGCGGCACCCGTCTGACGGTCCGAATGCATTGCGGCGCGCCATGGTTCGTCGCCCGCGTGCTGGCACTCGGCGATGTGCTCATGATGCGCAAACAGTTGTTGACGCTGAAGGAACTGGCCGAGGCCGAGGTATCCCGATAGCCCCGGGCCCGGCGCAGGTGCCATCCGCCGCGCGTGAGCGCTGGCTCGAGGCGACTACGCGACTATTCACACCCGGCCATGCGGTCCAGTAGTAGCGCCTGTTCAGCATTGTTCCCGGTCAACTCGGCCGCGCGGGCGAATTCGGCGCGCGCTTCGTCCGGTCGGCCGAGCTGGTCGAGCAGGTCGCCGCGGACAGCGGGAAGCAGGTGATAGTTGTCCAATGTGCCGGTGGCGACGAGCGCGTCGACGAGTTCGAGACCCGCGGCGGGGCCGTGCACCATGCTGACCGCGACCGCTCGATTCAATTCGACGATCGGTGACGGAAAGCGTTCGGCGAGAACGGCATACAGTCCCGCGATGCGCCGCCAGTCGGTCTCCTCGGTGCTCGGCGCCATGGCATGCAGGGTGGCGATCGCGGCTTGCAGCGCATAGCGGCCCGGCCGTATCCCACGATTGCGGCTGGTCGCGTGGGAGCGGCCGAGTGCGGCGAAACCACGTCGGATCAGCAGCTGATCCCACCGGGAACGCTCCTGATCCGCCAGCAGGACAACGGTTTTCGTGGGACTCGTCCGTGCGGCCGAGCGCGATGCCTGCAATTCCAGCAGTGCGGCGAGGCCGTGTGTTTCCGGTTCGTCGGGCAGCAGATTCGCCAGCATCCGCGCCAAGCGCAGGGCGTCCTCGCACAATTCGACCCGGATCCAATCATCGCCCGCCGTCGCCGAATAGCCTTCGTTGAAGATCAGGTAGACGACCTCCAGTACCGAATCCAGACGCCTGGCCAGCTCGTCGCCGTGCGGCACAGCGTAGGGCACGCGCCTGGCGGCGATGGTGCGTTTGGCTCGCACAATGCGTTGGGCGACAGTCGATTCCGGTACGACGAAGGCCCGGGCGATCTCCTCGGTGGTCAATCCGCCGAGCAATCGCAGCGTCAAGGCCACCCGGGCCGGTTGCGACAGCACCGGATGACAGGCCGTGAAGATCATGCGCAGCAGATCGTCTTCGATGTCCTCGGCCGCCTCGGGCTCCGGACCGGTCCGGAGTTCATGACCGACCAGCGTCAGCTTCCGCGCGAGGTTCTGATTGCGGCGCACCCGATCGATCGCTCGATGTTTCGCGGTGAGCATGAGCCAGCCGCCCGGATTCGGTGGCACACCGTCGTGCGGCCACTGCTCCAATGCGGCGACCAGCGCGTCCTGGGCGAGTTCTTCGGCGGCGTCGATATCGCCGACGATCCGGGTCAGCCCGGCTATCAGGCGCGGCCATTCCATTCGCCACACGGTTTCGACGGCATCGCGGATCTGCTCGGGCGACCGGCTCATCTATCGGGTCAGCCCTCGACGACCTGGCGAATCTCGATCTCGATATCCCACTCCGGCCCGTGCACGCCCAGGAAGCGCGAGGTCCATTCGACCGCCTCCTGCTTCGTCTTCGTCTGCAGCAGGCAGTACCCGCCGACGACCTCCTTCGACTCGGTGAACGGACCATCGAGCACGGTCTGCTTGCCGCCGGTCTGGGTGATCTTCGTGGCCTCGGTGATCGAATGCAGACCGGCGGTATCCAACAGCACCCCGGCCTTGGTCATCTCCTCGATCACCTTGTTGACCTGCTCGATCAGCGCCTCGTCGGGAACCGGCGCATTCGTCGGATCGACTCGGATCAGCATCATGTGTCGCATCTGGCCATCCTCGGTTCGGTGATCGGCTTGTCCGACCCTCACTCAACGCATCGAACGGCATCGGCTCGAATCGACATTCTCCCGGAAGATTCTTCCGGAAACCCGGATTTGTTACGCGGGCCATGCGCGCACGGCGGCCCGCGCGGTCCAGCGGCCGTCGTCGTAGCGGACCGCCACCGGATGGTCGAAGGCCGCGCTCACGGTATCCGTCGTGACCGTTTCGGCGGCGGGACCAGCGGCAACGGTCTGGCCGTCGGCGATGAGCAGCGCGTGGGTCGTGGTGCTCGGCAGCTCCTCCAGATGATGGGTGACCAAGATCGAGGCGACCTCGGGATGGGTTTCGCCGAGTGCGTCGATGGTTTCGAGCAGTTGTTCGCGGGCCGCCACATCGAGTCCGGTCGAGGGCTCGTCGAACAGCAGCAGGCGCGGCTCGGCGATGAGGGCACGTGCGATCAGGGTGCGGCCACGTTCGCCCTGCGACAGCGTCGGCCAGATCTCCTCGGCCTTGCCCTCGAGGCCGACGGTGTCGATCATGGCGTCCGCCCGGCGCAGATCTTCCGGTGTAGGCGTCCAGCGCATCGGGGTGTCGATGGTGGCGGTGATGCCGGTGAGCACGACCTCGCGGACGGTCAGCGGATAACGCAGTGGATGGCGCGGATTCACATGCCCGATCGAGTGGCGCAGTGGGGCCAGATCGACCCGGCCCATTCGCTGGCCGAGGATATCGACGGTGCCCGAGGTCGGGAAGGTGACCGCGGCGCAGAAGCCGAGCAGGGTGCTCTTGCCCGCGCCGTTGGGTCCGAGCAGCGCCCAGTGTTCGCCCGCGTGGACGGTCAGCGAGATGCCATCGATGATCTGTTTGCCTTCGCGGCGGAAGGTGACCTCGCTCAGTTGCAGCACCGGGGTTTCGGACACGGAAGATCTCCATTCGGTCATCACGTGAACGCGTCTTTCAGAGCGGTCAGATGCATTCGGCTGAATTCCGCTGCGGCACTGGGATTTCGATGTGCGATCGCATCCGTGAGCCGAATATGCGCGTCGTGGTCGGCGGGCTCGGAAAGGACCGGGCGGATCTCGAGCATATCGATCATGGCCACCCGTAGCCGGGGCAGGAAGCTGTCGAAGAGCTGGGTGAGCACGTCGTTGTGGGCGGCGACGATGACTGTGCGGTGGAATGCCATATCGGCATCGACATGGTCGGCGATCGGTTCGCCGTGCGCCTCCCGCGCGGCCAGCGCGCGGCGGATCGCGCGCAGGTCGGCCGGGGTGCGGCGCTGTGCGGCCAGAGCGGCGGCCTCGGCCTCGATCGCGATGCGGGCCTCGATGACCGCGGCGATGGTGGCGCGGCGCAGCACCACATCCCAGTCCTCGGTGACATCCAGCGCGGTCACGAAGACACCCGCGCCCTGACGGCTGTCGAGCACGCCCTTACCCGCCAATTCGCGGATCGCCTCGCGCACTGTGGAGCGGCCGACGCCGAGCTGCGCGGCCAGGGTCGTTTCACCCGGAAGGCGATGTCCCAGCGGCCATTCCCCGTTGCGGATGCGGGTGAGCAGCAGTTCTGCCGCCTGCGCCGCGAGGGGATGCCGCCGCACCTGCGAGATCATCCGAACCTCTCTACTTGTCTGAGGAGTTGTGTATAGTCTAGCAATCATGCGCACCATGCTTCTGCTTAGCCGCCACGGCGGGGCCTGACGACCGGCCGCCCGCCGTGGGGCTTCGTCGTGGCCGGTCACCGTTCTCTGTGACGGCCGCGCAGGCCAGGAAGCAGCAATCATGACCATGTTCCCCACCATTGCCACGCCCGCCGGTGCCGTCTCGGCGTGGAACAGGCAGCGGCATTCACAGATGCCGTCGCATCGCTATCGCAGTGTCTACGATCGCGTGGAAGTACCACTCGCCGAACGCAGTTGGCCGAATGCCCGGCTCACCCACGCGCCGCTGTGGGTGCCGGTCGATCTGCGCGATGGCAACCAGGCGCTGGCCGAACCCATGGATCCCGTGCGCAAGCAGCGGTTCTTCGAACTGCTGGTTGCCATGGGCTACAAGGAGATCGAGGTCGGCTACCCGTCCGCATCGCAGACCGATTTCGATTTCGTCCGGATGATCGCGCGGACAGAGATTGCGCCGGAGGACGTCACGATCGTGGTATTCACCCCGGCCCGCCGCGATCTCATCGAACGCACGGTGGAATCGGTGCGCGGCATCCGTAACGAGGTCGTCGTCCACATGTACACCGCGACCGCTCCGGTATGGCGAAATGTGGTGCTGGGCAAGGACACGCACGAACTGCGCGAGCTGATCATGGCAGGTGGCCGCGACGTCCTCGAATTCGCCGGTGAGCTGCCGAATGTGCGGTTCGAATTCTCGCCCGAGGTGTTCAACCTGACCGAACCGGATTTCGTACTCGATATCTGCGACCGCATGACGACCCTGTGGGACGCCACCACGCAGCGGCCGGTGATCCTGAATCTGCCTGCCACGGTGGAGGTCGCGACACCGAATGTGTACGCGGACCAGATCGAATACATGCACAAGAACCTGGCCCGCCGCGACAGCGTCATCCTGTCCGTGCACCCGCACAATGACCGGGGTACCGGTATCGCATGCGCGGAACTGGCAGTACTCGCCGGAGCGCAACGCGTGGAGGGCTGCGTCTTCGGCAATGGCGAACGCACCGGCAATGTCGACATCGCGACCCTGGCGCTGAACCTGCATGCGCAGGGCATCGATCCGATGATCGACTTCTCCGATATCGACGAGATCCGCAGGACCGTCGAATACTGCACGCGCATACCGGTCCACGAAAGGCATCCGTATGTAGGCGATCTCGTGCACACCGCGTTCTCCGGCACACATCAGGACGCGATCAAGAAGGGGATGGCCGAACATCGCGAACGAGCGGCCGCGACCGGAATCGACGAACGCGAACTCGATTGGCATGTCCCGTATCTGCCGATCGATCCGGCCGATATCGGGCGCAGCTATGACGCGGTCATCCGGGTGAATTCCCAGTCCGGCAAGGGCGGGATCGCGTACCTGCTGGAGTCCGAATACGGCC
>NZ_BDBY01000028.1 GCF_001613225.1 Nocardia pseudovaccinii NBRC 100343 | reverse complement strand
CCGAATGGCGGACCACCGACGGATACACCGAGGTCACGCTGAGCATCGGTGGTGTCGCCGAGCGCAGCGAATATCGCGACATCGGTCCCGTCGAGGCGCTCACCGCGGCACTGGCCCGAGTGGGTCATCCGGTCGAGGTGCTCGGATCGACCCAGCAATCGCTCGGGACGGGCGATGACGGGAGCGCGCTCACCTATCTCGAATACCGCATCGGTGCATGGAACGGGTGGGCCTGCGGACGCGGCGATTCGGTCCTGACCGCATCGCTGGCCGCGGTCATCCGAGCCGCGAACGCGATAGTCTCCTGAGGGGTACCGATACGACATCTCGGTCAAAATGCCAGGGACGGCGGCCGCGCATGAAAAGGTATGCAGCGTGGTGCGGCACGTGACAGGGAACCTCCCCGCTGAGGTGACGAGCTTCGTAGGTCGTGACGTCGAGGTCGCCACGGCGCGCAAGCTGCTGTCCAGCACGCGGCTGCTCACCCTGACCGGGCCGGGCGGCGTCGGGAAGACCCGGCTCAGCCGGCGGGTGGGCGAGACGGTGCGCCGCGCCTTTCCCGACGGTGTCTGGCTGGTCGAGATCGCGCATGTGCATGACGGGGATCTGGTGGCGTTGAGCGTCGCGCAGGCGCTCGGTCTGCGCGACGACACCTCCTCACCCGTCGTCGGCCTGACCGAATTCCTCGCCGACAAGACCCTGCTGTTGATCCTGGACAACTGCGAGCACTTGATCGGCGCATGTGCCGAACTCGTGAACCGGCTGATTCCGACGACCACCGACCTGCGAATTCTCGCGACCAGCCGCGAGTCGCTCGGAGTCTCCGGGGAACAGGTCATGCCGGTGCTGCCGCTCACGGTGCCGGAAGTGGACGAGGACGAGGCGCGTCCAGCGCACGTCGACAGCGATGCGCTGCGGCTGCTGATCGATCGCGCCGTCGCCGCGAACCCCGATTTCCAGGTCACCGATGCCAATCGCGGGGTGCTCGCGGCGATCTGTCGTCGCCTGGACGGTATACCGCTGGCACTCGAGCTGGCGGCATTGCGGTTGCGGATGTTCACACCGGATCAGGTGCTCGCACGCCTGGACGATGCGATACGGCTGCTCACGGCCGGGTTGCGCACCGCGCCGGAGCGGCAGCAGACCCTGGAGGCCGCGATCCGGTGGAGCTACGACCTGTGCACGCCGGATGAACAGCACCTGTGGGAGCAGCTGTCGGTCTTCGCGGGTGGTTTCGATCTCGAGGCCGCGGAGGCGGTCTGTGTGGTCCCCGACGTGCTGCTGGACGCGTTGACCGGGTTGGTGGACAAGTCGGTGCTCGGCTACCGGCAGAACAGCGACGGTACCGGGCGCTACACCATGCTCGAACCGTTGCGTCAGTTCGCGTTGGCGAGATTGGTCGCCCGCGGTGGTGAGCGGGCGGTGCGGCTGCGTCATCGCGATTACTACCACGGGATCGCCGCACAGGGTCGCACCGCGTACTGGGGTAGCGAGGATGTCACCTGGTTCCGTGACGTCACCCGCGAACATCCGAATATGCGTGCGGCACTGCAGTTCTCGCTCGCCGACCCGGAAAGCACCCATCGCGCACTGGAAATCGCGACCGAACTGCGACCGTTCTGGGAGCACTACCGCTTCCTGCTGGAGGGCTATCGCTGGCTCCTGGAGGCGCTGGAGAAGGATCTCGACCACACGAAGGATCGAGCCCGCGCACTCGCCGCTGCCTCGGTGATCGCCGCCATGCTGTCCGATCCGCTGACCGCCACCCGTTTCGCGGACGAATGTCTGCACATCGCAACGGAACTCGATGCCGAAGACGTGCTCGTCGAACATGCGCTGCTCGCCGCGCTACTGGCATTCGCCAACGACGAGCCGAGACAGGCGCTCGATATCGCCGAGGCCGCCTCGGACCGTGCGCGTGCCTGCGCCCACCATGGTGTCGAGATGGAGAGTCTGGCCTTCGCGTATGTGTGTGCGCTGGTGTTGGACGACGACCGGGCAGGCGCGATCGCGGATCGCTTCCTCGCAAAGACCAGGGACTACGGCTCGCACCTGCTGGGCGGGCTCGGGCATTGGGCGGTGGGCACCGACCGCTGGCGTAACGGCGAGCAGGCCGCGGCGATTGCGGAGCTACGCAAGGCGGTCGAGCTGTTCAGTCTGTTCGACCGGTGCGTGTGGACGGCGTCCGGTTTCGACGGACTCGCGTGGGTGGCGACGGCCGATGGCGATCTGCACCGAGCGGCGCGACTGATGGGTGCGGCGTCGACGGTGCGGCGCGGCAGTACCCAGCGGCTCGCCCATGAGATGACCGAATTCGTCGGCGACAAGGTGCGCCTGCAGGTGCGCGATGCGATGGGCGAGAAGGAGTTTCAGACAGCCTTCGATGCGGGCGCGGCCTTGGGGTTGGCGGAGGCGGTCGCTTTCGCGCTCGGCACCCCGTTGCCCGCTGCGCCGGTGAAAACCGTTGCGGCGGATGTGCTTACCCGGCGCGAACGTGAAGTCGCGCGGTTGATCGGGGCGGGTTACAGCAATAAGAGCGTCGCGAGTGAGTTGGTGATCTCGATTCGGACCGTAGAGAGCCACGTCGACCACATTCTCACCAAATTGGGCTTCACCTCGCGGACGCAGATCGCTGCGTGGGTGAGCCGGAATCAGATCTGACGAGTCAGTCGCCGGTCGCGCCGTCGATGCGTTCGCGCAGGAAGTCGGCGTGGCCGTTGTGCCGCGCGTATTCCTCGATCATGTGCACATAGACCCAGCGCAGGCTGAATTCGATGCTGCGATGAGTGAACACGTGGTCCAGGGATAGGTCCGCGACAGCGGCGTCGGCCGACTTGATCTCCGCGTGCAGCGTCGCCAGATCCGCGGCGGCGTCGGCATTGGCGATATCGTCGAAATCGCCGTTCGGGTTGTCTTCGCTGCAGTACAGGTAATCCAGCGGTTCGCCGCAGGCGGCGATGCGGAACCAGCCGCGCTCGCATTCGGCGAGATGGCGGACCAGGCCGAGCAGCGACAGCGTCGAGGGTGCGACGCAGCGCCGCTTCAGCTGTTCGGCCTCGAGCCCGGCGCATTTCCACAGCAGGGTGCGGCGGTGCAGGTCGAGCCAGGTCTGCAGCATGGTCCGCTCGTCGGCGACCAGCGGCGGCTTGGTTCTGGTGATCTCGGGTGCGGTCCACGTCACCGGCCGACTGTAACTCCGAACCCGCGCCCGGATCTCGCGAATCAATGCGACATCGGCCGGACATAGTGATGCCTATGTCGCCTCGGCATCGGCGCTACAGGCCGGAGTTCAGGAAGTCGATGACCGCGCGCTCGAAGGCATCCTTGCGCTCGATCTGCACCCAGTGCCCGCAGCGCCCGAACAGCCGCAGATCGGCATTCGGCAGCTGACGCGACGGCAGCAGCGCACCCTCGGCCGGAGTGACCCGATCATCGCGGCCCCACAGCAGCAGCACCTCATTGCGCAGCGCGCGCAGCCGTGCCCACAGCGGTATCGGTTCCGCGAAGGCGGGATTCGCGAAGGTCGCGTAGGCGTCGCGGATCGCCGCGATGGCGGCCGGGTCCGCCGCTGCGGCCCATCGGTTCTCGATGAGTTCGTCGGTGAGTACCGCCTCGTCGAACACCATGGTCCGCAGCCAGGCGAGTACCCGCTCCCGGGTCGGCTCGCCGGTGAAGTCGAGCAGCCGCCGAATCCCTTCGGACGGTTCGGGTCCCAGCACATTGACGCCGACACCGCCCGGCGCCATGAGCACCAGCCGATCGATGCGCCGGGCGTGTTCGAGCGCTACGAGCGTCGCCACCGCACCACCCATGGAGTTGCCGAGCAGGTGCACCGTCGGCAGTTCGAGTTGATCCAGCAGTCCGAGCACAGCGTCGGCGGCGATGCGCAGATAGTTGCGCTGGTACACCTCGGGGCGCTCGCTCGCGCCGAAGCCCGGCTGATCCAGGATCAGGCAGCGGAAGTGTTCGGCGAGTATCGGCAGGTTCGCGCCGAAATTGGCCCAGCCGGACACCCCAGGGCCGGAACCGTGCAGCAACACCAGCGGCGGACCCGAACCCGCCTCGTGGTAGCGAAGTTTCAGCCCGTCGACGGTGATGTGGCGACTGGTATCAACCGCGTCCATCAGACCATCCGATCTTCGACCGGCAGCCCGAATTCGCCGCGGCCGAACATGGCGAGGGCGCGCTCGACGTCATTGATGACATGCACACTGCCCGCGTGTGCGTCGCGCCAATGGCGTTCGATCGGATTGGGTTTGCGGATCGAGTGGCCACCGGAATTGTCGAACAGCAGCTCGATCGCCTGGATCGCGCGCTCGGTGCCGCGCACCTGATCGCGGCGGGTGCGCAGCCGGGTTTCGTACGGAATCTCCTCGCCCGCTTCGGCATAACGCAGTTGCTCGGAAATGTTGTGTTCCATCTGCAGGATGGCCGCGTCGATTTCGGAGCCCGCCCGGGCGACCCGCACATGGGCGAATGCGTCCTCGGCCACCTTCTGCCCGCCGTAGGACAGCCGGACCCGCTCGCGCATCCGCTCGATATGCGCCTCGTACGCGCCCTGTGCGGCACCGATGATGGGCGCGGTGATGGTGTTGGAGAACACGCCCGCGAACGGAATCTTGTACAGCGCAGCGGGATTGGCTTCCTGGCCCGGACCGCGCAGCTGCGATTGCTCGGTGGCGCTGTAGGCGCGGTGATGCGGCACGAAGGCCTTCTCGATGACGATATCGTTGCTGCCGGTGCCGGACAGGCCGACCACGTGCCAGACGTCATCGATGCGATAGTCGTTGCGCGGCACCAGGATTGTCAGATAGTCCTTGGGATTGCCGTGCTCGTCCGGGGCCAGTGCGCCCAGGAATGCCCACTGGGCATGGTCGCAGCCGGAGGAGAAACTCCACCGTCCGCTGACCTCGTAACCACCGTCGACCGGCGTGAGTCGACCGGTCGGGGCGTACGAGGAGGAGATGAGCGTGTCGGAATCCTCGCCCCACACCTCTTCCTGCGCCTGCAGGGGGAAAAGTGCCAGCTGCCAGGGGTGCACACCCAGCACCGACGACACCCAGCCGGTGGACGGGCAGGCCGACGCGATCGTGCGAATGACCTCGTAGAACGCCACCGGGGAGGCTTCGTCGCCGCCGAAACGCGACGGCTGCAGCATGCGGAACACCCCCGCCTCGGTCAGTTCCCGGATGCTCGCCACCGGAACCCGCCGCTGCAGATCGGTCTCCGCGGCTCGCTCCCGGATTGCCGGGAGCAGATCCCGAACCCGATCGAGCACCTTATTGGGCCCGCCCGTCACCCGACCACCACCCCTCATCGAATCGCTGCGCGATGCTGGGTTCATCGGAATCCTCCTATGTTCTCGCGACCGGGTATGCCGGACGACGCCATAGTTGTGACGCTATGGCGGCCGTGGCGGCGCGTCGGGAGGAAGTCCCGGTGATCGGAACGCGTGGAGGTAGGCGTTATACGGCGTGGAGCAAATTCGATTCGGCGGTGGTCTCGTACCGGTCCGGACCCCACCGATAGCCGTAGCCGCGGATATTCGTGATCAGCCCGGGGCGGTCCAACTTCGCGCGCAACGAGGCCATATGCACATACAGTTTCCGCGATACCGCCAGCATCGAGTCGCCCCAGACGCAGTCCATCAATTGTTCACGGCTGACCGCGATTCCGGGCCGCTCGGCCAGGACCCGCAGCAACTCGAACTCCAGCCGGGTGAGCGGAACCAGTTCCCCGGCCACCTCCACCCGCCGCGCCGCGAGATCTACGCGAACATCTTCGCTGGTCACCGTCTTACCCCGGGCGGCGCTGGCAATGCCGACCCGGCGCGTGACCGCCTCCAGCCGGGCGGCCAACTCACCGATGCGCGCGGGTTTGACGACATAGTCGTCGGCGCCGCTGTGCAGCCCGAGCACAATCGAACGCTCATCGGCGTGCTCGCCGAGAATCACCACCGGCACCGAGCTGACCTCGCGCAGTTTGCGCAACACCTGCAACCCGTCCATATCCGGCAGCCCCATGTCGAGGATAACGGCGTGATAGCCGTGGTGCGCCAGCAGCAGATCGGCCCCGCGATGCTTGCGCTCCACCTGATGACCGTGCAGTTCGAGCCCCTGCGCCAGGGCGTCGCCACCATCGGCTTCACCATCGATCATGATCAGCCGCATCCGTCTCACCTTCCCGCACGATCCGCCGAAGAGCAGCGAACCTGCATGGTCGCCGCCGACGCCCGAGCACGCAAAGTTATTCCCTTGCCACCCTTGGGAAACACCGCTGCGCGCCCTCGGCTGGACGAGTGATCACGGGGAAACCATGGCGGCGAAACGCGAGTAGTCCGCGCCACCAGTGCCACCTGATCTTGGTTGATCTCCGGGACGACCGATGAATTCTGGGGGAGCGGGTCGTCCTAGGTAGTGGAGGGGGCGGCCATGGGGTGGAGGAGATGCGATGACGGATATCGAGGTGCGGGCGGCGATCGCGGCGGAGCGGGGTGAGTTGGCGGAGCTGCTGGCCGGGCTGGCGGTTGAGCGGTGGGATGAGCCGACACTGTGTGCCGGATGGCGGGTGCGGGAGGTGGTTGCCCATATCACCATGCCGTTTCGGATGTCCATGCCGCGGTTCGCACTCGAAATGCTCGAGGCGCGTGGGAATTTCAACAAGATGGCGGATAGGAGTGCGCGATCGGCTGCGGCGGTGCTGACAGCCGAGGATCTGGTCGCCGCGGTGCGCGACAATGTGGATCATCCGTGGAAGCCGCCGGGTGGCGGGTACGCGGGTGCGCTGAGTCACGATGTCATCCACGGTTTGGACATCACCGTCGCGCTCGGGCTCGACCGCGTCGTCCCGGCCGAACGCATGCGAATGGTGCTCGGGGCGCTCTCGCCGAAGAGTGTCAACTTCTTCGGCGTCGACCTGGACGGGATCGAACTGCGGGCCGATGATCTCGATTTCACCTACGGCTCGGGTTCGGTGCTCGCGGGTTCGGCCCAGGATCTGTTGCTGGTGTTGTGCGGCCGGACGCTGCCAGCGGGAAGTCTGCGCGGCGATGCGGCCGAGAGATTCACCGAGCCGGTGCCACCTTCGCGATGACACCGGCACAACCTCAGTGCTAGTTCAGCATCTTCGCGGTCAGCGCCGCCAGCGTCGTGCCGTCGATCCCGAGACCGTCGCCGAGGAAGCTGTCGAACGAGCCGTAGGACGCCTGGACCTGGTCGAACGCCGCGTCCAGGAACTCGCGCTGCACACCGAGGATCGGCTCCCAGAGCGCACGATCGGTCACCAAGCCCTGGGCGACGAGCCCGTCCAGCAGCGCCTTGTTCCCGGCCGCCAAGTTGTCGTTGGAGTCCAGGAAGTCGTTGTAGATCTGCCCCTTCGGGACATCCAGGGCGCTCATCAGGATCGCGGTCATCCAGCCGGTGCGGTCCTTACCGGCCGTGCAGTGGTACAGCACCGCACCCTGCGCGGTCGCGATGTCCTTGAACGCCTGGGCGAACTGGGCGCGCGCGGTGGGGTTCGAAACGAACCACGCGTAGTAGTCGCGCATGATCTTGGCGGCCTTGCCGTCGCCGAGCGCCTCCTGCTGGGCGGCCGGTCCGGCCTGGATCAGTCGCGCCACCATGAGGTAGAAGTCGTTGGCCGGATCGTAGACCGGCTGTTCGGTGCGGCGGATCGATGCCGGGAGCTTATCGGGATCGCGGCCGGTTTCGGTGGGGCTGCGGAAGTCGATGACCTGAGTAATGTTGAGCGACACCAGCTTCTGCTGTTCGCTCGCATCGAGTTTGGCCAGCGCGTCGGAGCGGTACACGACACCGGTCGCGAGCTTGCTGCCGCCCTTAGCCGGATAGCCGCCGATGTCGCGGGCATTCGGCGCATGCGCCAGACCCACCGGCCGATCGGCCTGGCCTGGGGACCGCAGCACCGGCACCGTCGGCCCCGAGAGCGCCGGTCCCGCCGAGGCGGGCCCGGCCAGCGTCGGGAGAACGCCGACCAGCACGGCGGCCGCGGCCGCGATCGTGCCGCGGAAAGCACGCGAATTCTTCACGAGGGGTGTTCCTTTCATCAAAGTCTGCGACCCGAGTTCGGGCCGCGCTCAGTCGGCCAGCAGCGTGACGGTCCCGGCCGCGCCGTCCACGCGCACGCGCTGGCCGTCAGCCAGGCTGGTGGTCGCGGTCTTGGTGTCGACGACACAGGGAATGCCGAATTCGCGGGCGACGATCGCGGCATGGGATGCGGAACCGCCGATATCGGTGATCACGGCGGCGGCGTAGGCGAACATGGCGGTGTGGCCGGTGTCGGTCACCGCGGCGACCAGGATGTCGCCGGGCTCGATATCGTCATCCAGCGACAGCACCAGCTTCACCCGGCCCTCCACCACACCGGCGCAGACACCGATGCCGGTCAGGCTTTCGTCGACCGTCAGTGCCGCCGCGTCGGGGACCGGTTCCCATTGTCCGGCAATGACATCGGGCATCCTGACGGTTTGCAGTCGAGCGCGTTCCGCGCGCCTGCGGGCCACCTTGTCGGCCGCATCCGCAGGGAGACAGAAGATTTCGTCCAGCGTGAGATAGCAGGCGTCGTCGATCTCGCGCAATCGTCCGGCGCGAACGAGCCGATCGGACCGCTCGCGCACCGCAAGTCGCAGGCAGTGGGTGATCCGGACGACGCCGTCTCGTGCGCGTTCCCGGGCAACGGTAGCTCCGGCGGCCATCCGAGCCGTGCGACTCGGCGACGAATCCACGGCTTCACGCTTGGGCGCCGGCATCTGCGCGGCGCGGGCGGCGGCGCTCACCAAGAGGGCGGGGCGGTCGCCGAATGTCGGGTTGATCAGCTCGCATTCACCGGGACCTCGGTGCCCGACCTTCGCCAGCTCCTCGTCGAGCGCGGCGGCGAAAGCAGGTGATTTCGCCCGCACCGCCTCGATATCACCGGCGCGCGCCAACTCGGCGAGATCGGCGTCGGCGCGGCAGAATTCGGCCAGGCGTTCCACCGCGAGCATGGGTTTCGCCGATTCCAACCGGGTCAGGTCGATCGGAACCTCGCCCGCATCCTTGCCGCGTGCGTGGATGGCGGTGGCGGCGCCGGTCATCATCACACCGATCGCCGCGGCCTGCCACGCCTGGTGCAGACGATCGCGCCAGAGCAGGGCGCGTACGTGCAACTGCTCCTCGGACAGTTCACGAATCTCGTTCGCACTCAACGCTTCCGCATGAGATGCGGCATTGATCAGCTCGGCTGTCGTGACAAAACGACGGGCGGTGGCGATGACGCGGGAGGTCGCGCGCCCCGTCGCCAGCGTGCTGGCGAGCCCGGTCGGCATCGGCGGCTTGCCGTGCGGCTGCAGGGCGATTTCGGCCGGAATATTGCCATAGGCGTCGCGGCGGATGCTCTCCTCATCCCAGCCCGGCATATTCTCGGCCGCGAGCACGCCGATCGAGGCATTGATGTAGATGTGGTGACCGAGCACCGAGGTGACCCGACTCGTCCAATGTTCCAAGGCGATTCCGTCGAGGGCGATCATCTCGCCCATGGCCTCGTTGCTGAGGCGGATGGCACCGGCCTGCAGGTCGATGGTCAGCGGTGTCATCGGGCCGGGCAGCGCCTCGGAAGTATTGGTTGCGGTGTGCACCGGGTAGCGCTCGTCGACCCGATCGTCGAATTCGCCTTCGAGACCTTCCGGGGCGACATCGGCGAGCGGATGGTTGTCCGACGTGGCGGCGCGGGATGGAATCACGTGTGACGGCAACGGGATTGCGCCCTTCCGCGTGCGGAAGCCACCGCCGTCGGGCTTGCGGCCGATCATTCCGCGCACCAGATCGGCGATGACCTCGCGTGCCGTCCAGCCGCAGCGGAAGCCCCACTTCTCCTGTGCGACAGTGGCATCCAGGAGAGCGTGGCGGCCGGACCAACCGGGCACCCGGGCCGAGTACCGCACACCCGCTTCGCGCATCATGCTGCGGACCTCGTCGGTGGTCACCACGCCGGAAGCCGCGAGTTCGACGATCTCGAGCCCATCTTCGCGATGACCGGACGGCAGCGCGGTGGCGGCCAGTACCAGGAACCGGTCCAGGTCGTCGCTGTGCAGCAGCTGGAATCCGTCGTCGGACTTCGAGCCGAAAATCGGCTCGAGTGCCCGGCGGGTTTCGTGCCCGATCCGGCGACCGGCGATCGGCGCGGTGCGCACCAGCACGCTGTCCGCGCCCGACGCGCGCAGCACCGCCAGCGCCTTGTCGTCGGAAAGCCCTGGCGAGCTAGGACCGACTGGAACCACCACCCGGGCACCGGCTTCGCGTGCGGCGGCGGCAATTTCGGCGAGCCCGCTTGCCGCCAGATGTACGACGCTCGCGCAGCCGTCGACAGCGTCGGTGTGGTCGGTCGTGCATCGCACCCGTGGGTCGATGTAGCGATGCCGCCGCTGGTCCAGCCCGACCACTTCGTGCCCGGCGGCCAACAACATGCGCGCCACCGCGCGACCGCTCGGCTCGGTGATTCCGGTGACCAGGACCCGCATCGATTTCCTCTCCTCACTGGCGCCGGGATACGCGAACGTGACGCCGTTCACACACCATCGCGAGTGCGGGGCGTCGCGATCGGTGCCAGTCCCACTGACCGGGAGTACCCGGCTCGACCACCGAGATGATCGATTCCGTCATCCGGTGGACGCGCGCAGCCTCGATGCCATGACGGTCCGCAGATCGGTCGCGCCGCGTGCCGCCGCCGAGGTGAAGTCCTATGACATCGAGACCGACGTGCTGGTCGTCGGCTACGGCAGTGCGGGGGCTTGCGCCGCATTCGAGGCCGCGACGGCCGGTGCCGAGGTTGTGGTGCTGGATCGGGCCGGTGGGCCGGGTGGTGCGTCGGCATTGTCAGGCGGCGAGCTCTACCTCGGCGGCGGTACCCCGATCCAGCGGGCGTGCGGGTTCGACGACAGTCCCGAGCAGATGGCGGCATTCCTGGTGGCGGCGCTCGGGCCGGGCGCGGATGTGGCGAAGATCGTGCACTACAGCGAGCACAGCGTGGCGCATTTCCACTGGCTCGTCGATCGCGGTGTGCCGTTCAAACCCAGCCTCTGGGATGCGCCCGCCTGGGTGCCGCCGACCGATGACGGGCTGATGTGGCTCGGCGAAAACAGTTGGCCGTTCACCGAAATCGCTATTCCGGCCCCACGGGGGCACCGGCCTACCGCGAACGACTTCGGCGGAACGCTGCTGCTGGACTGCCTGGTTTCGGCAGCCGAATCTGTGGGTGTGACAGCGCAATACGACACCTACGCGACGAATCTGATCCTGGGCGAAGATGGCTCGGCGTTCGGCGTGGTAGCTCGACGCTACGGCAAGGAGCTCACAATTCGGGTTCGACGCGGATGTGTGCTCACTACCGGAGGTTTCGTCGACAACGACGATATGCTCGCCGCCCACGCGCCGCGTCTGCTCGGCCATACCAAGGTGAGCGCGGGCACCGACGACGGCAGCGGCATCCGCATCGCCCAGGCCGTCGGCGCCGCCGTGCGGCATATGTCGGCCGGTCAGGTCGGTGCCTCGCTGATTCCGGGCTTCGCCGCACGCGGCATGATCGTCAACCATCGCGGCCAGCGCTTCGTCAACGAGGACACCTATCCGGGCCGTATCGGCCAGGCCGCGCTCTTCGGTCACGATATGAACGTTTGGGTGGTGCTCGACGAGCAAGGCTACGAGGAGGTGCCCGAACGCGAACGCTGGGGTGTGCGCCCGACGCACGTCGCCGAATCCATCGACGAACTCGACGAACTACTCGCCCTGCCGTCCGGCGCACTCACCGCAACGATCAACCGCTACAACGAATTCGCCTCGTGCGGAACCGATCCCGACTTCCACAAAGCACCGCGCTGGCTGCGCCCACTGACACCCCCGCTGGCCGCCATCGACGTGAGAGCGGGCGTCCGCCCACCCTCGGAATCCGGCAACCGCCGCGGCACCGGCGCCTCCGTCTTCACTCTCGGCGGCCTGCACACCACCCTCGACGGCCAAGTCCTCGACCTCGACGGCCTCCCCATCCCCGGCCTCTTCGCAGCTGGCCGCGCCAGCTCCGGCCTCCACGGCGAGGGCTACATCAGCGGCACCTCTCTGGGCGACGCCACCTTCTTCGGCCGCAAAGCAGGTGTCGCCGCCGCGCGGGTCACCGCCGAGTAGGTCACCTGGCTTCGAGGAAGGTGCCCGCCTGGATCGTGGTGCCGAAACCCGTTGCGAAGTCACCATATTCGTACAGCAGGTGACCACCGACGATGGTCGCGGCGACGGCGCGGTCGTTGCGGTTGACCATGCGGTCCAGGCCGTCGATACCAGGGACGGGGGCTTCGGCGTAGGCGGCGCTGGAGCCGTCGAATCCCGCGGGGTCGATGACCGCGATATCGGCGCGGGAGCCTTCGGTCAGACGGCCCGCATCCAGGCCGTACCAGTCGGCGAGTTCGCCGGTCAGCCGGTGGATCGCGGTCTCCAGCGGCATGAAGGCGCGCCGGTGGACGCGCTCGAGCATGCGCAGGCCGAAGTTGTAGAAGGCCATATTGCGCAGGTGGGCACCGGAATCGGCGAAGCCGACCTGAACGACGGGGGAGCACTGGAGCCGGTCCATCACGTCGTCGCGATCATTGGCGATGACTGTGCGCCAACGCAATTGGGCACCGTGCTCGACGGTGAGGTCGAGCAGGGCATCGGCCGGGTGGATGCCGCGCTCGTCGGCCACCTCGCCGAAGGACTTGCCGATGACCTCGGGATCCGGGCAGGCGACAATCTGGGCGTCGTAGAGGTCGCGATGCCATACGCGGGGACCGTATTTCTTGCCCAGGTCCTTGCGGAACTGCCGCCGGTAGGACTCGTCTGCGAGCAGTTCACCGCGCTTCATCACATCGCGGATATTGAGCGCCGCGACGCCGGAGCCGAATTCCTCGAACACCACCAGATCGACGCCATCGGCGTACACCTCGAACGGCACCGGCAGATGCTGCCACCGGAATCGCGCTCCGCCGACGGTATTCGCGATCCAGGCGGCGGTCGTGGCGGCCCGCGCGACGGTGCGGTCGGCCTTGACGTCCATCCCCGCGATCAGCG
>NZ_BDBY01000027.1 GCF_001613225.1 Nocardia pseudovaccinii NBRC 100343 | reverse complement strand
AGGTGGCATACGTCGACGGCAGCTGTCGGGTCGGGAAGCGCACGCCCTCCAATTTGGAGAACGAACTGCGGATGGTGGACAGTCCGAGGAAACCGGCATCGAGTGCGTCGGAGAGCATCTCACGCATGCGGTCCAGTTCCGCCTCGGTCGGCCGCGCCGCCGCGTCCACGGCCCGAGCCAGCCCCATCACGGCGACTCGCATGTCCGAATGTCCCAGTAGCGCAGCCACATTCGCACCGAGCGGGCGTGCGGCGAGGGCGCGAGCGTAGGCCTGCGGACCGTCCCAGTCCTTGTGCTCCTTGACCGCGGCATGCACCGCATCCCACGGCAATGCCTCCACCCGGGCGAACATATCGGCACAGTCCTCGGCCTCGGAATACACCGTCGACAGCGAACAGTTCCCGAACACCACGGTGGTGACGCCGTGCCGTACGGACTCACCGAGACCAGGGTTGCCGAGCACCTCCGCGTCGTAGTGCGTATGCACGTCGAGCATTCCGGGCATCACCCATTTCCCCGCCGCATTCACGTTCCGCGCACCGTCGGGCAATGCCGAGGCGCTGATCACGGTGACCCGGCCGTCGGCGATCCCGATATCGGCGACGCGCGGCGGTGTGCCGAGGCCGTCGAATACCGATCCGCCGCGGATCACCAAATCGCACCGAGCCATCTCAGCCCTCACATCCAAGTAGGGGATACCGGTACTACCGGTATCCCCTACATCGTAAGCGCGGGTCGGCGTCGGTCTCTCGAAAAGGTCAGGCGACCTTGAGCGCCAGGTAGGTCGCCGCCAGCATTCCGGCCATGATGCCGAGACCGACCAGCGGGCCGAGCATGGCGACCGAGAGCCAGCCGAGGCCGATCAGCGCCCCACCCGCCAACCAGGTCGCGACCGGCGCGAAACGCGACATCAGCTCGAAGAACTTGCCCGGGGTGGCATGGTCGGCTTCGCAGGGCGCCTCGCCGTCGTGGACATAGCCGACGACACCGGGTAGCCGCTTGGCAACGAGGGCCGCGCCGTGCCCGCCCTTGATGTAGCGCACCTGGAGCGTGCCGGGCGGAACCGAATCGAATCCGGTGAAACCGCCGACCCCGACATCGCGCATGCCGAGTCCACGCAATGCGCTGCACAACCAGGCGACCGGCTTATCGGCGCTGGCGCACACATTCACCAGCGAGCCGACCTGCCCGCTGTCGGCGCATTCCACCCAGTCGAATTCGCGGGGCAGCACACTGCCCGCCAGGAACACGTTCTGGAATGCCAGGGCCGGTATCTGCTTGAGCGATTGCCCGAACAGGTAGGTGCCATTGCTGTGCCCGACGAAATGGAAAGGAATGCCGGGATGCCGGGCCAGGTGGTAGCTGTACTGATCGGCGAACCACCGCAGATTGCGGCGTCGGGTGAACGGCAGCGCGAAGTTGTAGGCCGACAGTCGCCCGTAGGACGGTGTCACCACCAGCACGTCCGATTCGAGCTCGTGCAGTTTCCGCTCGAGTTCGTTCGGCCATTCGCCATTGCCCGATCGAATGCCGTGCAGGGCGAATACCACCGATTTGATGGTCGCCTCGTGCTCGGGCAGCGGGCTCGGGTTGGTGGATTCGACGTCCTCGGTAATGGCCCAGCGCAGAATGTCGTAGCGCTGTCCGATGTAATCCTCGCGGACCTTGCGTCTGGTGCAGGTGATGTCGGCGTGCGTCGCATTGGGCATGAGCTTCTGAACGCCGGTCGGCAGGGTTTCCAGATCGCGGCTGTCCTCGCTGTTCACCGCCCAGTCGTTGCGTGCGCGCACCTGTACGACAGTCGGTGCCTTATCGCCGAGATCGGCGATTTCGCGCAGCCATTGGATGCGCAAATTGGTGATGAACGGTGAACCGCAGAGCATTTCCAGCACCGTGAACGTCTGCAGCAGCGGCACCAGCACCTTGGCCAGCATCCGGAACGGCCAGGGCGCGCGGTCCAGATCGACGCCGCGATTCGGCGCGGCGAGCAGCACAATGCGGGAGACGGCGTCGGCCCAGGCCGATTGCGGGCCGTCGAGACCGCGCAATGCCTGCAGGAAGGCGTAGCGGAGCATGACGCCGCCGATGCTGTGTCCGATGAGGACGATCTCTTCGGTCCGGCGCGGTCCGGTCCAGTAGGCGTCGATGCGATCGGCGAGATCGCGGCAGCGCGCGGTCAGGCTCCCTCGGCTCAGCCGGGTGACCGGCTCCGGGAATTGCCAGTAGACGGCCTCGTCCGGCCCGTATCCGGGCTCGTGGCGCAATTTGTCGAATAGATCCTTCGCCGCATGCGGCGGTTCGGAAAGACCGGCGACATAGACGATCAGTCGACGGCGCTGTGCGTGCGCGGATTCCATGATGATCCCCCGGGGTGCGGCGCCATCGATCCTCATTCGACGGCATGCGGTGGTACTTCTACTACAACATCGCGAATACGTCCACCGGTGTTTCCCGCTGCACCGTATTCATCGAGCGTAGAGGGCCTGTCGTGCGCTCTCGTACGTCGTCCGGATCCGCCTGCCGATCCCGCCGTCGCTGGGCGAGCGGACCTCGGCAAGGGTATGTGCGGGCCAACGCGGCGGCTGTGCGTCGCCGCCCAGAGTCCACGCGGCCTGTCGGGCGGCTCCGAGGGCGACGTATTCGTTCGGCTTCGGAACCGTGACCGTGAGCCCGAAGATCTGGGCGGCGAGTTCGGCGACCAAGGCGGAGCGGGCCGCACCGCCGATCAGCAAGACGCGCTGCATCGGGATTCCAACGATGCGTAGGTGGTCGAGCGCGTCCGCCACATTACAGAGCATGCCCTCGACAGCGGCGCGCGCAATATGGCTGGGGCGCAAGGTTTCCGGTCGCAGACCATGCAGACTGCCGGTGGCATGCGGCAGATTCGGGGTGCGTTCGCCGGAGAGGTAGGGGAGCATGACGACCCCTTCCGATCCCGGCGGTGCCTGGCGCGCAAGGGTTTCCAGGCCTGCGAGGTCGACGCCGAGCAGCTCGGCTGCGGCGTCCAATACGCGGGCGGCATTGAGTGTGCAAACCAGCGGCAGGAATGCGCCGGTCGCGTCGGCAAATCCGGCAATGGCCCCGGTGGCGTCGGCGCTGGGTGCGGCGGCGCGGGTGTAGGCGGTCCCGCTGGTGCCGAGTGAGATGACGACGTCACCGTCCGCGATGCCCAAACCCAGTGCGGCACCAGCATTATCGCCGGTGCCCGCCGCGACGAGTGCGCCCGCCGGTGTACGTCCGACCGCTTCGGCGGGTCCGGCGACGCGGGGCAGCTCCGGGGTCCGTCCCCGGAACGCATGGGCGAGTAGGTCTTTGCGGTATCGGCCGGTCGCGGGCGACCAGTAGCCGGTGCCCGAGGCGTCGCCGCGATCGGTGGTCGGTTCGACGGTGTGATCGGACGGCCCACCCCGCAAACGCCAGGTCAGATAGTCGTGCGGAAGCAGGACCCGGTGTGTGCGGTCGGCATGTTCGGGTTCATGATCGGCCAGCCACCGCAACTTGGCGACGGTGAATGCCGCCAGTGGCACACTGCCGACGGCATCGGCCCACATTTGCGGGCCGCCGAGTTCGGTGATCAACTCTTCGGCCGCGTCGGCGGATCGGATATCGTTCCACAGCAACGCATCCCGGACCGGATGACCGTCGGCGTCCAGCGCGACCAACCCGTGTTGCTGGCCCGCGACCGCCACCGCATCGGCCCGATCCAACAACCCGTCGCCCGCCGAACACAGTGCCTGCCACCAGGATTCGGCGGGTACCGCGGTGCCGTCCGGGTGCGGGGCGCGCGCTTCGTCCAGAATCTCGCCCGTATCGGCATCGCACAGCACGACCTTGCAGGACTGGGTGGAGCTGTCCACCCCCGCGACGGTGGCCATCAGGCATCCGGCCTGAGCTGGATCTTGCGGCCGGTGCCAGCTCTGAAAGTCTGTAGCGCATCGGGGAAGTCGGCCAATCCGAAGCCGTGGGTGATCATGGTGTTCGCATCGATCACGCCCTTGCCCATGAGTTCCACCGCACGGCCGAAACTGTGCAGTACGGCCATCGAGCCGACAATGGCGATCTCGTCGTTGTAGATCCGGAACGGTGAGATCGACGCGGTCGCCGCGCCCGGCGCCACCCCGAACTGCTGGAACACCCCGCCCCGGCGCACCCGGCCGAGTCCGTCCTCGATGGCGGCGATCGCGCCCGTACAGTCGATGACCACCTCCCAGCCCTGCGGGCGGTCGAATTCGTCGGCCGTTGTGGCGGCGGCATCCGCGCCGAGGTCGACGGCCACCGCGAGTCGCGCGGTATTGATGTCGACCACCGACACCGACGCGGCCCCCGCGACCCGCGCCAGCTGCAACATCAGCAGTCCCATGGTGCCCGCGCCGTACAGCAGATAGTGCGCGCCCAGCGCACGCGGCAGCACGTCGAACGCATGCACCGCACACGACAGCGGCTCGACGAGCGCACCGTGTGCGGTCGACAGCGTCTCGGGCAGCCGGTAGCAGTTCGCGGCAGGCACCGCGACGTATTCGGCCATCGCACCGTCGACGGTATCGCCGATCGCGCCCCACCGTTCGCACAGATTCCCGCGCCCGATCGCGCAGTAGTGACATGCCCCGCAGAACAACGACGGATCCACCGCGACGGAATCGCCGATCCGCACACCACCGACGCCCGAGCCCAGCGCCACCACCGCACCGGCGAACTCGTGACCTGGCACGATCGGATACGGTGTGGGCGGGAATTCGCCATCGGCAATATGCACATCGGTGCCGCAGATCCCCACCGCATCCACCCGCACGACGACTTCGCCGGGCTCCGGCGTCGGATCCGGCACGTTCTGCACGGCGACTTTCCCAGGCGTCTCGATCACGACCGCGCGCATAGCACTACCTTGCACCCGACCCCCGCCGCTGCGCCGCATTTCGCTCCGCTCGCATGGCGGATTTTCGGATGAGGCAGACTGTCGCGGTGAACGACGACCCGGACCGGCACGCAGAGGTGCACGTCCGCACGGGCGACGGAACCACACTGCCCGCCCTGACGGATCCGCTGCTCGACGATCTGCTGCGCGAACCACCCGATCCGGAGTATCCGGCGATCGTGGTCGAACGCGGCGAGCAGGCCTACATCCAGGCGCGCCTGCTGCCCGACGGCGTGTACGAACTCGAGCACCGTGCGGCCGCATCGGACGAGTGTTTCCAGATTTACACCCCCGACGCCAAGTTCGTGCGCGACGTCATGTGGGCGTGGATCGACGAAAACGCTTGGTGGCGTGAGAGTGTCGGATGGTATCGCCTCGATCCCGCGGTCGCGGAATTGGAAGCCGCCCGACGCGAGTTGTCCGGTCTGCTGGACGGACTTTCGGTCATGGACGGCATCGAATCGGCGATGGACGATGCGTTGAGCCGTGCGGACGAGCTGCTCGCCATGGAACTTCCGGATGACGACGAGCTAGACCGAGGTTAGACGGCTCTGGTACCACAGCGCCGTTGTCGAGATATCGGCTTTCGTCAGCGGCAGATAGGTGCCGTCGTCATGCCAGCCGAGCGCCTGAATCGTCACCCGCAACTCCTGCTGGAAGCAGATCGGATCGCGAATATGCCAGCGGTACATGCCGAATCGCTGATGCGGTTGATAGATCTCATCGGACGGCAGGACCTGGTGCAGGCCGAGATAGGGCGTCGAATACGTGTGGTAGGCGCCGTCGAGATCGAAATTCCACGCGCCGCCGAAGTAGTCCTCGGTGCCGGTGCCGCAGAGGGTCGGATGGGTGGTGTCGCCGTCGAGGTAGAACTTCAGCTCGCCCTCACCCCACCAGCCCGGTGCGCCGGGCCGAATCGCGAGGTAGGTACCGACATATCGGCCGGGACCCGGTATCGCGTCGAGAATCGTGTGCACGGCGGGCGAGCCGAGTGGCCTGCTGTGGCGGCGTAGCGCGCGCAGATATCCGGCGGAGTCGGGGACATCTTCCTCGGTATAGGTGAATTGATAGTAGACCGGCACCGCACGGTCGCTGCCGTTGTGCAGGGTGATCCTGGCATGCTCACGAAAAGGCATGGGCCAGAAGCTGTTCAGACCACCGGCGGGCGCAACCACCACCATCTCGGACTGCACAAGTGCCAGTTCGTCCCAGCCGTTGCAGAAGAAATCGCCGAGTGGCAGGTCGATCGATGGCTCGGGTTCGTCGTCCCAGTACATGCGCAGGGTGAGTTGCCGCAGCACTGTGCGGTCGGTAGTGAGCCAGCAGTGGCGCAGCATGCCGGAGCCGGAAACATCTGCGAGCGTTACGGTTTCGCCAGCATCGAGGTGAATGGAGGGGGAGACTTTCCAGCCGGGTCCGAGTAGCCGCGCCGCATGTGCCCCGGTGCCCTCGGTTGCCCGAGCCCCGGCACCGGGGGACCCGGTCGGATTCTCCGCACTGATCGAGCGGGTCCGTGCGGCGTCGAGCCGCCAGAGTTCCGATGCCGTCACAGCCCCGGCCAGCCATATCGATCGGTGACCGCGGCGTGGCCCGCGCGCTTCTGATAGGCGATGGTGGTCGGCGGCTGCTCGGGTTCGCCGACCGAGACGCTCGCCGAGAGCTGCGCCAGCTCGCGCCGGAATTGGTCCATATCCAGCCAGCGGATCTGCTGCACCAACTCCTCCATCGTTTCCGCGGGCAGGGCGCCAGCCTCCGAATAGACCAGCAGGCCCTCGCGGAAGGCCATGAGCGTCGGGTAGGCCGAGACACCGGCAATTTCGGTCAGTTGCTTCTCGGCATCGATATCGACTGTGCCGTAGACGATTTCGGGGTGCAGATCCGCGGATGCCGCGAAGACCTCGGCGAATCGGCGCGACGGCTCACACCACTGCGCACCCCAATCGATCAGCACGATATGGCTGTTCGCGACGGTCGCGTCGAAATTGTTTCGGGTCACGGTCATTGTCGGCATCGAGGTCCTCGCGATAGCTATCCTGTATGCAACCCTGCATCCTCGCATAGGTGGCGGCTCTACGGGAGGTGAGCGGATCGGTGTTGCTCCGCCGCCAGAAAATGCGCTATATCCGCGGTGGCTTCGTACAACTCGCGGTAGCGGCCGTAGTACGACGCGTAGGTCGCGCCACTATCCGCATCGGGCTCCACCACGCCGATGATCGGATTCCAGCCCGCGGTATCGACGCCGACGGCCTCGGCCGCGAGCAGTGCGTCACCGAGGCAGGCGCCGACGGTATCGGCCGGTAGTTGCTGCGGCAGGCCGGTCACATCGCTGACGATCCGGGTCCACAGCCCGCCCTTGGTCCCACCGCCGACCGCGACCAGTCGCGGGGCCTGTCCGCCCGCCATGGCTTCGAGGTTGTGCCGCACGCCGTAGGCGATACCCTCGAGCACCGCCCGATACAACTCGGCACGTCCGTGTCCGAGGGTGAGGCCCGCGACAATGCCCCGTGCATCCGGGTCGAACAGCGGTGTGCGCTCGCCCGCGAAGTACGGGAGCGCGAGCAGGCCGCGACTGCCCGCCGGAACCTCGGCGGCCTCGGCCACCAGGTCGGCGAAGTCGCCGCCGACGAGTTTGCGCAGCCAATCGGTGACCGCGCCGGAGGTCGCCATGCCCGCCGCCGAGGTATAGGTGCCGGGCCAGGCGCCGCAGGTGAGCCAGAGGCCGGGATGCGGGCGGGGATCGGTGAGCACTTGCACGAGGAACATGGTGGTGCCGTACATGATCATGGCGTCGCCGGGTGCCCGGACACCGACGCTGGCGGCCTCGGCCCAGGCGTCGATGGTTCCGGTGGTGACGGGCAGCCCGGCGGGGAGCCCGGTCGCCGATGCGGCCGCCGCACTCACCTTGCCGATAATCTCAGTGGGCCAGGCCAATTCGGGCAGATTCAGACCGGGAGCAACCGTCGCTGCCCAGTCGTATGCCCAATATCGTTGGCGCAGATCGTACATCGGGGCGCACTGGCTGGCCGATTGATGATCGAGCACATAGCGTCCGGTAAGCCGGTGCACCAGAAATGAACTCGCCATCAACAGCATCTCGGTACGCGCCGCGACCTGCGGCTCGTGCCGGGCCAGCCAGCGCAACTTGGGGCCGACGGCCTGGCTGGTCAACGGTGAACCGCCGCGCTCGAGTACCGCGGCGGCGCCGAATTCCCAGTTCATTTCGGCGATTTCGGCTGTTGCCCTGGTGTCGACGCCGTAGAGGATGGCCGGGCGCAGGGGATGTCCGACGGCGTCGGCGGGCAGCAGGCACGGTCCGATGCCGGAAACTGCGAGGGCGTCGAGCGTCGTGCCGTCGGCCGCGTCGAGGAGTTCGCGGGTGATCGCGCGGAACTCCGCCCACCAGATGTGCTCGGCATCGTGTTCGACCCAACCCGGCCGCGGTGTCGAAACGCCGTGCGTTCGTTCGGCTCTGGCGATAACGGTGCCGTCCGTCCGGACCAGGACGCCCTTGGAACTGGAGGTCCCGATATCGACGCCGAGGAATGCGCTCGTCATCGGTTGAACTCGTCGAGGGTGATATCGAGGAGATCGCAGGCGGCCCGGACGGTGGCCCGATGGTCGCCGGGGACGGCGTGAATATGGTTGGCGCCGAAGCGGGACAGGAAATCATCGGCATGTGCGTCCAACCGGGCGAAGGCATGCGGCCATTCCCAGGTGGACTGTTTCATCAGTGATTCATTGGTCGCCTGGTCATAGGATTCGAAATCGCCCAGCATCAACTGCATTCGGTAGTCGCCGTCCTTGCGGGTCAGGCGGGCCAGGGTCATTTGTCCGGGCGCGGCCAGATGGTGCACCGACGCACCGCCCGCCGGGAAGAAGAAGACCTCCGGATAGAGATGTACGTTGGCGAGATTCTCGGTCGGCTCGTCGCTGCGGGCGGCGAACCAGGTGGCGTGCTGACCCGAATTGCACAGATCCCAGATATCGCGGTCGGCGTGATAATGCCGGACATCGGCGAAAAGCACCGGGGTGTGCGTGATCTGCTGCAGCAGCCGCATGGTGAGCGCGCCGTCCATATCCGCTTCGGTCGCGCACACGTGGGGTTGTTTGGGGCCGTTCCAATCGTACGGGTCGTTGAGGAACGCCTCGGTGATATCCATGGTGGCGAAGTACTGGGTGAGCTCCGGCTGGCCTTTGATACCGGAGAAGTCCAGCCGCCACTCGTCGATCAGCTCACGCACGGCCAGATACGAGCGAATCTGGCGTTCCAGCAATTCCGGAGTGAGTTTCACGCCGTCGTAGTGCACACCGGCGGTATTGCGCTCCAACCACTCTCGCGCCCCTTTCGCCTCACCGGCATCGGCCTGCTCGGCGCGACGGACGATCTCCCATTGGTCGATCTCCTCGACATCGATGCCGAACAGGCGCTGCCACTGATCGGTATTGGCGACGGCCGTATTCATCCCCATCGGCCGCCCGCCGAAGCGCCCGAAAGTGCTCCCGC
Organism: Nocardia pseudovaccinii NBRC 100343; assembly: GCF_001613225.1. Lineage (GTDB taxonomy): Bacteria > Actinomycetota > Actinomycetes > Mycobacteriales > Mycobacteriaceae > Nocardia > Nocardia pseudovaccinii. The sequence goes on along the minus strand of NZ_BDBY01000027.1, from coordinate 3,100 downwards.
GCAAGCTCGATACGGCGGCTGCCGCGCTCGCCCGGCTGCCGATCGCCTCGATCAGCTCGGTATCGGCCGGATCGCCCCACAACCGGGTATGCGCGCGTCCGATCTGATCCAGCGCACCGCCCGCGGCCAGCATGCCCACCATGCCCGGCTGCACCGGATCGATATTGGACAGCAAAAGCAGCGGACCCGGTGTCGCACCCGCGGCCAGCATGGTGAAGTGCGGGAACGCCCAGACCGCATAGTGCAGCACCGTGAGATCCACACCGGCGGCGGCCACCTCGCGTGCCACCGAGCCAGCCAGTGCGTTCGTACTGATCTGCGCCGCACCCCGGATCACTTCGTGCCCGGCCGCCTGCAACCCGGCGACCAGCCGATCCTCGGCCGACCCGATGAACTCCGCGATCCCGGCGTGCACGTAATCACGCCCGTCGGACACGCTCATAACCCCGATCCGCGCCATCCCGACCGCCTCCCAACGCGCAGGCCCCCTCCTGGATTATCTATCCGAAGAGGGCCGCCGGTGGTCGGCTTCGGGCGAGCGGGTTCGATGTCGTTATCCGCCGGTGACCCGGCTCTCGACCAAATCGGCCGTGATCGCACCGAGCCGCCGGGTGCGGGCCGGGCGTCGAACCCGCGCTGGTGTTCCGGTACTTCGGTTCCAAGGAACAGCTCTATGCCGAGGCGATGTATATCGACATACCGAAAAACGTTGCGGCCGAATCCGAGGCGTCATTCGAGCAGATCAGGGTGCTCGTGGCGGGCATGGTGCGATCGCTCAGCGGGGAACGGCCGCGGTAACGGGGCGCGGGGTGGGGAAGGTGAGTGGTGCGAGGTGGACGCCGCCCTGGGCCCAGCCCGCGCTGGTGATCCACCAACGATTGTCGGCGGACACGAGTTCGGCGGCGTGCGCGGCGATATGGCCGACCTTGTCGCCGATGCGGAACCGGAAGGGGTTGTCGCTGCGGAATACGTCGGTGCCGACGTAGTGCGGGCGCGGACCGATGAACAGATACCACCAACCGCCGTGGGGCACGACGAACGGGGATTCGGTATTGCCCGCTTCGGTGCCGATCGTGGGGTCGGTGTACGCGATATGGCGGTCGCCCCAGTGCAGGAGATCGCCGCTGGTGCGGTAGGCGACGACGTGGTGTCCACCGCGCGGTGTACTGGTGGCGCAGTAGTACATGACCCATTTCTCGCCGATGCGCACGACCATCGGATCTCTCGCGTCGTAGCCGTCGAGGAACAGTGGTCCGGCACGGCTTCTTGTCCAGCGGAACAGGTCGGTGGAGGTGGCGAGGTTGATGGCGGCGGTGGTGCGGTCGGTGCCGCCGCCCGCATAGAACATGTAGTAGCGGCCGTCGACGCCGATGACATGCGGTGCCCAGAGATGTGTTTCGCCGTAGCCGGGATCGACGGTCAGGGCGGATGGTCGCTTGGTCCACGGTCCGTGGAGTTGGTGTGCGGTGGCGTGGGCGAATTCTGTTTCGTGGAACGGGTCGGCGGGTTCGGGATGGGTGATGCCGAAGAGGTGCCAGCGGCCGGTTTCGTCGCGGACGATGGTGTGGTCGTTGATGTACCAGGGCTGTGTTTCGCCGTCGCCGGGGTTGTAGATCCTCGTGAACGCGCCCGCTCTCACCACCTCGCGCGTTGCCATACAGCTCATGATGACGTGCGCGGACCGCGCCGAGGTCAGGTCTGAAACATTGAGACGTCGCGGTTCAGGTGATTGGTGCGTGCTGCGGGGCGTTTCGTCGCGGAGTCGGATGATGATGATGGTGGTGTCGATCGCGGGGCGTCAGCTGCTCCGGCCCCGGCCTCGGCTCAAATGGCTGTGCTGTGTAGGCCGTTGTCGTCGGCTCGGGGCCCTGTGATCCGGGGCTTGATGGGCTCCAGCGTTGCTGGCCCAGGAGTCGTTGGCCTGATAGCGCTGTCTGGGCGCCGCTGGTCTGGGCGTTGTCGGCTCGGGTGCGGTGGGCTCTCAGCCGTCGTTGGCTTGGGCGTTGTCGGCTTGGGCGTTGTCGGCTTGGGCGTTGTCGGCTTGGGCGTTGTCGGCTTGGGCGTTGTCGGCTTGGGCGTTGTCGGCTTGGGCGTTGTCGGCTTGGGCGTTGTCGGCTTGGGCGTTGTCGGCTTGGGCGTTGTCGGCTTGGGCGTTGTCGGCTTGGGCGCTGTCGGCTAGGGCGTTGTCGGCTTGGACGCGGGTGTCGTTGGCTCGGGCGGTGTGGTCTGCGGTGTCGATGACTCCGGCGCTGTGGACTCAGGTGTCGTCGGCTCCGTAGCTGCTGTCTCGGGCGTTGTCGGCCCGGGAGCTGTCGGCTCGGGTGTCATTGGCTCGGCGGGTGCTGTCCGGGGCGCCTCAGGCTGGTCCGTTGTCGGCTGGGGAGCGCTGGACTGAGCTGCTGGTGGCGGCGGAGCCAGCGGTTGCGAAGCTTGCGGTTGTGGCACCGTCGGTTGTGGCGTTGTCGTCGCAGGTGCGGCCTGGGCGGACCGCTGCTGGTTACGGCGCAGTACCGCCTGGCTGAAGCTGGTACTGCTGAAATGCGTTCCGTAGACGCCGAGCGCGACCACCCCGGCCGCGATCACCGCGACGCCCGCGCTCCAGTCGATATGCCAGAACGCCGCGACGACGCCGACGAGCGAGCTGAGCAGGGCGATGGCCTTGGCCGCATCGTCGGTCATGCTCGGGCTCGGCGCCTGTTCGCCGGACTGCCATTCGTCGAGCATCAGCAGCACCGCGAGCAGTGGCAGCGAGATCGCGAAGGCGATCATGGAGATCCGACCGGAGACGCCCAGCGGCGAGGCCGTGAGGAAACCCTGCAGGATGACGACGCCGATGGCGATCAGCCCGCCGTACATCAAGCTGTTCTGCTTGGCGTACTTCTTCTTCTCGGCGGGGGTGGCCAGCTTCGTGTAGTCGACGTCGTCGTGCACGCTGGTGACCATACTGGACCTTCGGCGGTAATTCCGGATGAACAGTCGCCACGGCGGGGACTACGCGGCGTCCACCAGCACCGCGCGGAGTTGGGCGAGTTCTGCCCCGGATAGTCCGTTGCTACGCAGCCATTCGGCCGCCCCGCCCTGGGCGGTGTGCAATTCGTCG
>NZ_BDBY01000026.1 GCF_001613225.1 Nocardia pseudovaccinii NBRC 100343 | reverse complement strand
CGGCGGCGATGGCCTCGGCCGGGACACCCACCGCATCCAGCACCATGGCCGCGAGGATGCCGGTGCGGTCTTTGCCTGCGGCGCAATGGAAGACGACCGAGTGACGTTCGGCATCGGCGATGAGCCGGGCCGCCGCCACGATGGATTCGCCACTGCCGGTGAGCAGTTCGCGGTAGAGCGCGACCAGGTCGTACTGTCTGCCGTCGGGAACCAGCTCGGCGGGGGTGGCGACGACGTTCGTCGCCTTGCGCACCGGAAGATTGACCATGCGCACCGCCGCGCTGCCGGTCAGTCGGCCGTAGCCCTCGCGCAGCACCTCGTCCGGGTTGCGTAGGTCGATCAGCGTGCGCAGGCCGACCGGCCCGGTCAGGACGGCCAGATCGTCCTCGGTGAGGTGCTGGGGTGTGCTGGAGCGGTAGACGACGCCGAATCTGGTTGTGCCGCCGCCGATCACCGGGAGTCCGCCGAGGTCGCGGACATTATCGATTTGGGCGAACTCTACCCATCGCCGCTGGGTGCTGTCGGTGAACATCGCGCTAGTGGGCTCGGCCCGCGGCGGCCTCGTCGGCGCGGCTCAGGCCGCACAGACCGATGAGGTCTTCGTGCAATTCGAACCACACCGTGTGGTAGCTGTCCATGATCGGCCGAGCCACCCAGTTGTGGTCGCCGCCGTTCATCCGCTCGACGGCGCGGGCCAAGCGATCGGTGTACGGCACGAGGCGGGGCGCGATGGTGCCGATGCGTTCGACGAGGGGTGCGACGCCGTGGTGCAGTGTGGTCAAGCGCGCCAAAACCGCTGCGTCGTAGGTGTTGTCGGAATGATCGTTCACCGTGCTCGCGTCCTTCATCTGCCAGGCCGTGATGACTGCTTTCAGCTCGGCATTGAACTCGCAGAATTCATCGTAGGCCGCGGCGAGGTCGCTGCGGTCGAGATCGGCGCGCTCGTGTTCGAGAAGTCGGCCCAGTTGTTCGCGGCCCTGCGGGGTCAGACGGATGCCAACGGGTGTGCTGGCGCATAGCCCACGCGTCACGAAATCAGCAGTGCGCGTGGCTGCGTCGGCCTCGGCGATCGTGAGGCTGTTGGCGATGGCGTCCGGTTGTACTCGACCCTTGATGCCGATCAGGCGCAGTACGGCGAGTTCGGAGACTTCGTTACCGTTGATTTCTCGGGGGACACCGTTGATTTCTCGGGGGACCGGCAAATTCGCCGCATCGGAATCAGTTGTCGCTGAGCGATCTTCGTTCGGTTTCGACAGGAACTCGGGCAGCTCGACCGAGTCGACCCGCGCCCATTGTGCGAGTCGCTCGACATCCTCGATTACCGAGGCATCCACCGCCTTTCCGCTCACTTGTCCCGGCCACACGGTGCCCGCCCCGCCATCGACGGTGACGAGGTGACCGGCCAATGCCTCGACAACCCCGGCGCCGCAGCCGACTACGCACGGACGGCCCAGCTCCCGGCTGACCAGCGCGGCATGCGAGGTAGCGCCGCCGAGTTCGGTGACGATGGCCCGCGCCGCGATCATGCCGTGCAGATCGTCCGGGCTGGTGGTGGGGCGCGCCAAGATCACGTGCTCGCCTGCGGCGGAACGGGTTTCGGCCTCATCGGGATCGGTGACCACAATGCCGGTAGCGAGTCCCGGACACGCGGATTCGCCCTGGGCAAGGGGCCGCAGCCCGGTGTCGTCGCCCGATGCGGGCAGCAGGACAGTGCGCACCTGGTCGGCCCCGACGCGGCGCAATGCCTCATCGGCACCGATGAGTCCCTCGTCGACCATGGCGACGGCGGCGCGAACCGCCGCGCGCGCAGAGCGTTTCGCCGGTCGAGACTGCAACAGCCACAGGCGACCGGATTCGACGGTGAACTCGATGTCCTGGATATCGCGACCGTCACGCTCGAGCAGCTCGGCGGCGGCGAGCAATTGGTGGTGCGCCTCCGGCAGCGTCACCGCGAGCTCGTCGAGCGGGCGCGGAGTGGTGCGTCCCGAGACGACATCCTCACCCTGCCCGCCGACCAGCCATTCGCCGAAGACCGCACGCGCACCGGTATTCGGATTCCGGCTGAACAGCACGCCGGTCCCCGAGAGCGCGTCGAGATTCCCGAACACCATGGCCTGCACCGTGACCGCGGTACCGAGCGAGTCGGAAACACCCCGGGTGCGCCGATAGGTCTTGGCCCGCGCGGAATCCCACGAACGGAACACTGCGGTGACCGCGCCACGCAACTGCTCCCACGGATCCTCCGGCACCACGCCATTCGGATCACCGAGCACGATCTCCCGATACTGGGTGACGAACCGCCGCCGAGTATCACCGGCGTATCCGGGATTTCGGGTCTCGGCGGTCAGCGCCCGCTCGACCGAGTCGTTCATCCCCAGATTCAGCACGGTATCCATCATCCCCGGCATACTCACCGCGGCCCCGGACCGCACCGACACCAGCAACGGATGCTCGGCGGACCCGAAGCGCCGCCCCGTCCCACGCTCCAACGCGGCGATACCGTTTCGCACCCCCGCCCAGATCTCCGCGCCCAGCACCCCGCCGTTGGCCCCGAATTCTGCCCATGCCTCGGTCGTCAGCACGAATGCGGGCGGCACCGGCAACCCCAATCCCCGCATATGATCAACGCTCCATGCCTTCCCCCCGATCCGCTCCCGCGAATGCCCGCACGCCCCACCGAGTTCCACAACGACCGAACCATCGGCACCGGCCCTCCCGAAGGCGGCCCCCGGTCGCTCCACCGGCTCCACTCCGATCGTCATAACACTCCTTTGATCATCGACAGCCACCGCGCACTCAGCGCATGACAAGGGCAGATCACCGGGCCGCAGGCCCGAACGCCCTGGCATTGGCGCAACCCCGCAGCGTGCACCCGCGGGCAGCCCGATTTCAGCCTGCCGCCCCGGTCGGCCCGGGCGTACCGGACGTCCCGGTCAGCAGGATGCGCCGAGCGCGGCGCTTCCCGGCAATGGCCGTGGCTAGGGCACCACGACAAGCTTTCCGGTGGCTTGGTTGTTCTCCATGTGGCGGTGGGCCGCGACGATGTCGTGCAGGCCGAAGACACGGTCGATGTTTGGTCGATAGACGCCCGCTTCGACCTGGTCGACGACGCGCTGCAACACGGTCGTGCCAGCGCTGCCCTTGAGGTCGTCGCTGTGGAAAGCCGTGAGTTTGGTTCCGGACGGGATCATCGCTATCGGTTCGAAGTCCGGGATCAGCCATCCGCTGAGCGAGCCCGCCACACACACCGTCCCACCTCGACGGACGAGGTGCAGCGAGTCCACCGCCGTGCTCGCTCCGACGAGATCCAGCACATAGTCCGGACCCTCGGGCCATACCGCTTGCACGCTCGCCGTCAGCGATTCACCGGCGTCGAGGAGTACGTGGTCGACACCGGCCGCGGTCAATGCGCCGGTCTTGCCTTGCCGTCGCGTGGTGGCCGCGGTCTCGATGCCGTAGCCGGACGCGATCGACGCGGCAGCCATCCCCACCGAGGAGGTCCCGCCACGGATCAGCAACCGCCCCCGGTCACCCGGCACGACCCCCAACGCATCCAGCGAGCCCTGCGCGGTCAGGTACGTCTCAGGTAGCGCGGCCAGGACGTCCCAAGGCAGCGTGGTGGTGACCGGCATCAGCAGGGAGTTCGGCAACAGCACGTACTCCGCGTAGCCGCCGTCGAACTCCCGGCCCATCTCACCCATCACCGCCGCAACGGTCGTCCCGTCCGGCAACGTCGGATCGGTCGAGGCGGCCACGGTTCCCACACATTCGATCCCGAGCACACGCGGGAAGGTCACGTTCGGGGAATGCCCCTGACGGGTCCTCAGTTCCGACCGGTTCAAGCCCGCGCCCCGCACCCGCACCAGGCTCCAGCCGTCTCGAACCGCTGGTACCGGCAGCTCGCGGATCTCCAGTACCTCCGGATCACCGGCCCTGACACAGACCGCCGCTCGCATCGTCGTACCGACACCACCTCGGCGGCGTGAGGTCGTAGTGCCCGCCGAGTGAAAATCATCGCGCATGGGTTCACTGTCGCGGGAAGGCGGCGTGGCCGACCACCGATAGAATGCCAACTTATGCCCGTTGGCCGCCAACTCGACCGGATCGGTCGGGCGTCCCGTCTCTGGCCATCCGGAGGCGTACACCTGTGGCCGTCGGGGGGAACGAGCACGGTGCATTCCCATCCACGTGGACACCTCGTCTACGCCGCCCACGGCGTCCTATCGGTCCACACCGAACGCGGAACTTCGATCGTTCCAGCCAATCGAGTCGCATGGACCCCAGCCGGATTCACGCACTACCACCGCGCGCACAGCCACACCGATATGCGAATCCTGTTCCTACCGGCATCCCTGGCCCGGCTGGCACCGGACCATCCGGCCGTGTTCACGGTCTCCGACCTCGCCCGCGAAATCCTGCTCACCCTCACGGGCCCACGCGAGCGCGACCGCGCCGCGCTCACGCGGCTCCGTCGAGTCCTCGTCGACGAACTCGACGAAGCACACGAGCAGCCCTTGCAACTGCCGGAACCACACGACGATCGGTTGCAAGCCATTGCCCGAGTGCTGTATCAGCAGCCCGCGGACAACAGCTCACTTGCCGACCTCGGGCGGACGATCGGAGCCAGCGCCCGCACTCTCAGCCGACTGTTCCACAACGAACTCGGCATGACCTTCTATCAATGGCGCACCCAACTGCGCATCTATCACGCGCTCGTCCTGCTCGCCGACGGGCACGACACGACCCACGTCGCCCACGCCTGCGGGTGGGCGAACCCCAGCAGCTTCATCACCGCCTTCACCGACATCATCGGCACCACCCCGGGCCGCTACCGAACCGGTCGACACGGCCGCACCACCCGAATGACCTGAGCGGCTGGTCCTTTCATCACGGCACTGTCAATAGGCACAGCCTTGAGTTGGTCAGTTTATCTGACTATAGTAGTCAGTGAAGCTGACCAAATTGTATCGGAGGCCGATATGGACCGGGATGCGCAGTGGCGGGTCATCGAGCAACAGCGACGCGCCGTCGCCGACGTGCTCGACGACCTCGCACCGCATGAGTGGGAGCTGCCGTCGCTGTGTGCGGGCTGGCGGATTCGGGATGTGGCCGCGCATATCGCCTTGGCGCCGCAGCCGCCCGGTCCGGTGGATATGGTTCGTGCGGGGCTGCGGGCGCGCGGTCGGTTCCATCGGCTGAATCACGATGTGTCCGTTCGCTATGCCGACGCTGGTCAGGATCTCGTCGCCGAGATCCGGGCGCATGCGGCATCGCGAAAATTGCCGGTGGTCACCAACTATCGCAATATCCTCTACGACATCATGGTGCACGGTCAGGACATCGCCATCCCGACCGGCAGGCAGATCGACCTCCCGATCGAAGCCGCGGCGACGGCGGCAACCCGGGTGTGGACGATGGGTTGGCCGTTCTGGGCGAAGCACCGGCTCACGGGATTTCGGCTCATCGCCACGGACGCCGATTGGGTGGTGGGCACCGGAGACGAGGTGCGCGGCCGCATCGCCGACCTGCTGTTGCTGACTACCGGCCGCTCGGTTGTGCTGCCGCGCTTGTCCGGTGACGGAGTCGGCAAGCTCTGGATGCGGTTGTCGTATCGAAATCTGGTTCGTGGGTGCGCCGGTCGCGTCGACGGGGCGCGGCACGTCATGCGACGCTGCGCCGCAGATAGTCCGCTGTGATGGAACGCTGATCGTCGAGCAGGGCCGAAGGTGTTCGATCGAGGGCATCGACGAGTCATCGGCGCGGGCACTGGTCGAGCTGCAACAGGTGCTGCCCGCCCGACTCCGCCGCCGAGTCGAGGCCGTCGGGTCGGCGGCGGTGTCGCGGGGAGGCTTCGCAGCCGGACCGATGGTCGACCCGGAAACCCTGGTCGTCCTGGCCGCTACCTGCCGCGAACGCATCCGCTTCCACTACCGTGATCTGCTGCGCCGAGTCGTCTTCCTCGTGCACACCTCGGCCCCGCAGCTGATCGAAACCTTCCGAGTCCGCCCCGAGGAAATCGAGCCCATCGACGACAAAACCTGTCTGCTCCGCACCTCCGCCGACGCACTGGAATGGACCGCCGTGCGAATCGTCTACCTTGGCCTGGAATTCGAGGTCAGAGAACCACCGGAGATGGCGGAAATGGTGGCCGACCTCGGCGCGAAATTACTGCGCGCCGCCGGGGCGAGTCGAACGCGGAAATGATGCAGATTGCGATCAGCAAGATAGCGCGTAAACGCCGGGCGCGGCAGCGCAATCGGTCGTAGCAACCGTGACAGCGCGTGGTGTTTCGGCCAGTGGACTCGGCGTGCCGTAGAGCATGGCAACGATGACGGCCAGTACGAATAAGCTGCCGAGGGCTAAGGCGATCTGCGCCCACGATGGGCAGGTTTGCCGCGTGGATCTGGTCCTGAACTGCGGTGCGTACCCGAACAGCGCGGGTCGCGGTTGGTGTCGATATTTCACCAGGTGTTCCCTTGAAGTGGTTGAAACACAACTCGATTCGCGGTGGAACGGCGACTTTCTCCGAGTCCGGAGTCCTCGCGTGGGGAATATCCTGACAGCACAGCAGTTTTAGAGCAACCATTTCCGAAAAAATCGGTGAACCGGTCCGTCAAGCCCGGTTCACCGTCGACAAAGTGCCGACCGGTCTATACCTCATTTCGCATCTGGGCGGTAATGATCCGCTGGTAGCCGGAGCCGAAGATCCTTGGCAGCAAGTCGATTACGCGGGCATCGGTCCCGATGAGGATTTTCGCCTTATCCTTTCGGATCCCGCGCAGGATGGTCTTCGCCGCGGATTCCGGTGTCGTCTTGGCCAGCCTGTCGAAGTTGGCGGCCAGTGCGTCACGGTCGCGGTCACCACCCGCGCGAGCCTTCCACGCGATTTCGGTCTTGATCATGCCGGGATGGACGCTGCTGACCCCGACCGGATGGCCCGCGATCTTCATCTCCTGGCGCAGTGCGTCGGTGAAGCCGCGGATGCCGAATTTGGTTGCGTTGTAGGCGGCTTGGCTCGGGCAGGCGGCGAGGCCGAACATGCTGGAGACATTGGCGATATGGCCGTCACCGGAGGCGATCACCTGCGGCAGAAAGGCTTTGGTGCCGTACATGACGCCCCAGAAGTTGATATCGACGATCCACTCGAAGTCGTCCCAGGTCAGCTCCTCGATATTGGCGGTGAGCGAGACGCCCGCATTGTTGACTACGACATTGGCCGGGCCGAAGTCGGATCGGACCTCATCGGCATGTGCGTAGACGGCGGCACGGTCGGTGACGTCCAGCTTGTATGCCCGCGCCTTGGCTCCGGCCTGCTCGCACAATGCGGCGGTTTCGGTGACATTGGCCAGATTTCGCCCGGACAACGCCAGTTTCGCGCCCTGGTCCGCGAGTTCCAGCGCGAGCGCGCGGCCGATGCCCGCGCCCGCGCCGGTGATGACGACGACCTTGTCCTCAAAGTTCTTCACAGCAGCTGTCCTTGGTCATTTGGTGGTGTAGCCGCCGTCGGCGACGAATTCGGAGCCCGTGCAGAAGCTCGCCTCATCGGAGATGAGGAACAGCACGAGATCGGCCAGCTCACTCGGTGCTGCGGCACGGGGGAGCGGCTGGTCGTGCACCATCGAGTGCGAGCGATCGGAATCGGAGGTCATCTCGGTGGCCACGACGCCGGGATGCACCGAGTTGACCCGGATGCCGTCGGCGCCGAACTCCTGAGCGGCGGCCTTGGTCATCCCGCGCACCGCCCATTTGGAGGCGACGTAGCCGAGGATATTGCTGAATGCGATGATGCCGCCGATCGAGGAGATATTGACGATCGAGCCATCGCCCGCCCGGCGCATCGACGGCACAACGGCTTTCATGCCGAGGAACACCCCGACCTGGTTCACGTCGATCACCCGCCGGTAGTCCGCCTCGGCGAGCCGCTCGATCGGGTCGACGTGCACGATGCCCGCGTTATTGACCAGCCCGGAGACCGGTCCGAAGGTGCGCTCCGCCTCGGCGACCACTGCGGCCCATGCGGATTCGTCGGTGACATCGAGGGGACAGAACACCGCATGGTCGCCGAGTTCGGCGGCCACCGCCTTACCCTCCTCGACGAGCACATCCGCCACGACCACCGAGGCGCCCTCGCCGACCAGTCGACGGGCGAATGCCGCACCCATGCCCCGCGCGCCTCCGGTCACGATGACCGTCTTGCCACTCACTCTGTCCACGTCACGCTCCTGAATCGGCGATGTGCTCGGCCGCGATGTAGCCGAAAACCATGGCGGGTCCGATGGTCGCGCCCGCACCCGCGTAGCTGTTGCCCATGACGGCGGCCGAATTATTGCCCGCCGCATACAGTCCGGCGATAGGCGCGCCGTCTTCACGCAGCACCCGGGAGTGCTCGTCGGTGACCAGGCCGCCCTTGGTGCCCAGATCGCCGGGCACCATCTCGACCGCGTAGAAGGGTCCCTGATCGATAGGTGCCAGGCAGGGGTTCGGTTGCACGGTGGGGTCGCCGTAGTAGCGGTCGTAGGCGGATTCACCGCGATGGAAGTCCTCGTCGCGTCCGGCGCGCGCGAAACCGTTGAACCGCTGCACCGTTGCGATCAAGGAGTCGGCCGGAACACCGATCTCGGTGGCGAGTTCGGCGAGCGTGTCGGCCTTCTTGATGATTCCGGCATCGAAATACTTCTGCGGGATGGCCTGTTTCGGGAAGGTGCCGAGGAACAGGTATCGATCGCGGAAGCGCTGGTCCATGATGAAATGCGCAGGCACATGGCCCACACCGGTCGCATGCCGCTCGTACATGGTGTGCACCACATCGACATAGCTGGCCGATTCATTGGTGAACCGCTCGCCCGCGTCGTTGACCATGATCGCGCCGGGCTGGGAGCGCTCGGCCAGGCAGAAGAACGGCGGCCCGTCCGGATTGCGCACCGACGGTCCCCACCAGGCGTCGTCCATCAGATCCAAAGCCGCGCCGAGTTTTTCACCCGCCCGGATGCCGTCACCGACATTCTCGGTCGCGCCGACGGTCCAGTCGGTGCTGACCGGCCCGGTGAAGAACTGTTTGCGCATTTCCAGGTTGTGCTCGAAACCACCGGCGGCGAGCACCACGCCCCGCCGCGCACGGATGACGATCGGTGCACCATCGCGCTCGGCGCGCACCCCGACCACCGCTTCGTCGGCGGTGATCAGTTCGGTGAGCGCGGTATTCAGCCAGACCGGCACACCCGCATCGCGCAGCGCCAGCCACAACCGGGCCACCAGCGCCTTGCCCAGGCTCAGCGGCTGCCGTCCCCGGATCCGGTTCAACACCGCCTTGGCGCCGACCTTGATCGCGGTGCGCTTACCCTTCCAGGTGCGCGCGATCATATTCAGGTCGTGGAAGTCGCTGACGGTGAACGCGATTCCCTTCGGGCCGGACATGGTCGGCCGGTTGATCAGCTCCATATCCTTGCCGAGCAGTCGGCCGTCGATAATCGCCGGTTCGATGCTGCGGCCCTGCGCGAGGCCACCGGGCAGTTCCGGATGGTAGTCGGAATAGCCGCGGTCGTAGACGAATTGGAGATGGTCGGTGCGTGCGCCGAGATAGGTCATCATGCGCGGGCCGTTGTCCAGGAAGGCGTCCTGTTTGGCCTGCGGAACGCGCTCGCCGACAACGGATTTCAAATAGACCCGAGCCAGATCCGGGCTGTCGGGAACACCCTCTCGTACCAGCACCGGATTGTTCGGAATCCATACGCCGCCGCCGGAGCGGGCGGTGGAACCGCCGAAGCTGCCGCTCTTCTCGATCAGCACCACCGAAAGCCCGCGATAGGCGGCGGTGAGGGCGGCGGTCATACCCGCCGCACCCGAGCCGACGACCACGACGTCGTAGGTGTATTCCTCGGACATCTGGCTCCCTTTCCCTAGTAACCGGCGCCGGTGAGCATGCCGCCGTCGATGACGACCTCGGTTCCGGTGCAATAGCTCGCGGCGTCCGAGGCCAGGAAGACGGCCGCCTCGGAGACCTCGCCGGGCTGTCCCCAGCGCGGAATCGGCAATCCGGCGAAGAAGGTATCGCCGTCGACGCCGGAGCCCGCCGCCGCCGTCATCGGCGTCGCGATACCGCCGGGATGGATGGAGTTGACCCGGATTCCGCTGGCGCCGAGTTCGCGCGCGGCCGATTTGGTCAATCCGCGAATGGCGAATTTGCTCGCGCTGTAAGCCGATAGGCCCGCCGCGCCGACGAATCCCTCGACCGAGGAGATATTGACGATCGCGCCGCCGCCGGTCATGGCGGGCGCGGCGGACTTGATGCCCAACCAGGTGCCGGTGACATTCACCGTCATGATCGTGGTGAAATCGGCCAGGCTCATCTCGGCGATGCGCTGGAACCGCAGCAGACCGGCATTGTTGACGAGCACATCGAGCTTGCCGAACTCGTCCACCACGGTCCGCACCGCGGCCGCCCAGTCGGCCTCGCTGGTCACATCGTGGTGCAGATAGCGTGCGCCGGTTTCGGCGGCCAACTGTTCGCCCTGCTCATCGAGCACATCGCCGAACACCACCCGCGCACCCTCGGCAACGAAGCGGCGGACATGTTCGGCGCCCATCCCGCGCGCTGCGCCGGTGATCAGCGCGACCTTGTCATCGAGTCGACCCACGTCAGGTCCGTCCTTTCTCCGGCGTCGGTTCGAACGCCGTGTGCGATATCGACGCTATGGGCGCGCGGGCGGCTCGAACCGGAGTAGTCCCATCCACCGAGACATGCACCTGACCTCAACGAGAGCATCGGAAATATTTCTACTAGGCATATTGAGAAATGGAGGCGATGCATGAAGTTCTCGATGATCTTCGAGGCGCAGATGACCGACCCGTCGGCCGACCACGAAAAGCAGGTATTGCGCGACTGCGTCGAGCAGGCGGTACTGGCCGAGGAGATGGGGTTCGACACCGTCTGGGCGGTCGAACACCACGGCTTGAAGTGGTACGCGCATATGAGTGCCCCGGAGATCTTCCTGACCTGGGTGGCCGCGCGCACCGAACGGATCCGCATCGGCCACGGCGTGGTGTGCATGCCGTTCAACTTCAATCACCCGGTGCGCGCCGCCGAACGCGCGGCCATGCTCGATGTGCTCTCCAACGGGCGGGTGAACCTCGGCGCGGGCCGCGGCGCGACCCCGCAGGAGACCTCCATGTGCGGTGTCGATCCCGACCGCACCTATCAGGAGGTCGAGGAGTCGCTGCGCATTATCGGCAAGGCCTGGCAGGATCCGGAGGGCGAATTCGAATGGCACGGTGAGCTGCTCGATATCGATCCGCATCCGATGCTCCCGCGTCCGGTGCAGCTGCCGCATCCGCCGCTGTTCATGGCGTGCACCAAGAAGGACACGCTGAAGCTGGCCGCCGACTACGGAATCGGCGCGCTGGTACTGGGTTTCGCGGGTGTGGAGGAGATCGCCGAACTGCGCCGCACCTATGACGCGGCCATTGCCGAGCGGACCGGAGAGAAGTTCGTCTCCACGGTGGTCAACGACCACTTCGCGGCGCTGTGCCCGACGATCGTGCTCGACGACCGGGAGCAGGCGCAGCAGATCGGCGCGCGTGGACAGCGGTTCTTCGCGCAGTCCATCAAGCACTGGTACGGCGCGGGTCCGGTGCCGGACGAGGCCGTCGATCCGACTGTGGACGAGGTGGCCAAGATTCGCGAGGCCGCCGATGAGCATGTGGCCTATCTGCACGAGGCGAAAATTCCCGTGAAGACCGGGGCCACTTCGGTTTTCAATGCCGAGCACGCGTACGGCAGCCCGGAGGACGCCATCGCGTATGTCGAGCGCCTGCAGGCGGCCGGTGCCGACGAGATCCTGTGCCTGATCCAGATGGGGACGGTGCCGCAGGAGGCATGCCTGGAGACCATTCGGCATTGGGGCGAGAAGGTCATTCCGCATTTCCGGGGAGCGCAGCGAGCCGGAATCGCCGGGCAGAGCCGGGCCGCTGAGCGAGCCGAGACAACCGAATTCCTGGGAGCTTGAGATGACCGATCTCACTGGCAAAGTCGCCCTCATCACCGGTGCCGCTCGTGGCCAGGGTGAGCAGGAAGCCCGCCTGTTCGCCGCGGCGGGGGCACGCGTCGTCCTCACCGACGTACTCGAATCCGAAGGCAAGGCAGTCGCCGAATCCATCGGTGAATCAGCCCGTTTCGTCCGCCACGACGTCAGCAGCGCCACCGAATGGGCCGCCGCCGTCGACACCGCCGTCACCGAATTCGGCAGCCTCGATGTGCTGGTGAACAATGCGGCGATCTACACCGCCAAACCGCTCGTCGAGACCTCCGCCGCGGAACTCGAACGCATTCTGCGCATCAACCTGATCGGGTCGTTCCTCGGCATCCAGGCCGTCGTGGATCCGATGCGCGCGGCGGGCGGTTCGATCGTGAATATCTCGTCGCAGGCCGGATTGCAGGGGCTGATGGGACATTCCGCTTACGGTGCGTCCAAGTGGGCGCTGCGCGGATTGACGAAGACGGCCGCGCTCGAGCTGGGTCCGCTCGGCATCCGGGTCAACTCGGTGCATCCGGGGCCGATCGCGACACCGATGATCGGGCACCTCGGGCTGAACACCGGTCCCGGCAGCTTTCCCTCGCTGCCGCTCGGCCGCGTCGGATTGCCGTCGGAGGTAGCGGATCTGGTGGCATTCCTCGCCTCCGACGCCGCCGCGTTCATCACCGGTGCGGAATTGGCAGTCGACGGCGGATTGTCAGCGGGACAGTTCATTCCGCCGGACGCGCTGCCGCCCGCCGGAGCCGTGGGCGAGGCCTGAGCATGCCGCTGAAGCCCGAAGCTCAGATGATCGTCGATGCCGCGTCGGCGGCGTTTCCCGCGCTGGGCACCGAAGTCCTCGATGCCGCCGTGGCGCGCCGGATACTCGCCGCGCGTCCGGCGGTCCGGGTCGATCCGATTCCGGTGGGGCGGGTCGAGCAGCGTTCGGTGCCCGGACCTTTCGGGGCACCTGAGGTTCGGGTTCGCATGTATTGGCCCGTCGAGTGCGATGCCGACCTGCCGGTCGTGATGTTCTGCCACGGTGGCGGTTTCGTGATCTGCGACCTCGACAGTCACGATCAGCTGTGCCGTGCGATGAGCAATGCCGTCGGTGCGATCGTGGTTTCGGTCGAGTACCGGCAGGCCCCCGAACACCGGTTCCCGGCGGCCGCCGAGGATGCGTACGCGGTCTTGAAATGGATTGCGGCCCAGGCGAGTTCCTTCGGCGGCGATTCAGCCCGCATCGGGGTGGCCGGTGACAGCGCCGGCGGTAACCTGGCCGCCGTCACGGCGCTGCTGGCTCGGGATCGCGGTGGCCCGGCCATCGCCCATCAACTGCTGGTCTACCCGATGCTCGATCCGGCCCGTGACACCGTCTCCTATCGGGAGAATGCCTACGGCTACTTCGTCACCGACGACCATTTGCGCTGGTATTGGGAACAATACCTCGCCTCGGCCGCCGATGCCGACAACCCGTACGCCGCACCCTTGCGCGCGGCCGACCTGTCCGGCCTCCCGCCCGCCTACATCGTCAGCGCCGAATTCGACCCACTTCGCGATGAGGGCGAGGCATACGGTCGGCGGCTGCGGGATGCGGAGGTCGAGGCCGTCACGATTCGCTACGACGGCCAATTCCACGGCTTCTTCAGCATGGCCGACAACCTGCCCGATGCTGAAGTCGCTGCCGCCCAAGCCTTTTCGGCCATTCGCCGAGCACTGGAGAAGTCATGACCGTCGAACGTCTCGGCACCATCTTCCCGGCCGACAACCTCACCGCCGCAATAGATCTGCTCACCGCGGTACTCGGCACCACCGCGACATTCGTCGACGGTGATCGGTGGGCGCAATTCGATATCGGACCGACCCGGGTCATGCTCGCCGGTGCCGATGAACGCGATATCCCCTCCCTCGCCGTCAAGGTCGGCGACCTGGACGCGGCCCTCGTGCGCCTGCGCGCCGCCGGATTTCCGGTCGACAATCCGGTCACCGGATCGCACGAACGACGCACCTCGGTCCGCCCGTCCCGCGAATCCCCGTGGGCGATAGTCCTGTACGAGCCCACCTCCGCCGGATAACCGGTCGGTGTGGTCCGGATAACTTCGCGCCCAGCCCTCCATACGCTACCGTATGGACAGTGTTCCATACGGGACCGAATGGAGGGTTGGGTCATGGTTCGAAATATCCACCAGCGGGAGTACCCGGTGCCCGCGGACCAGCTCGGCGCATTGCTCGCCAGGGCCGCCGAGCCGGACAGTCCGGTGTGGCCGCCCGGCTGGCCCGCGCTGGTCCTCGACCGGCCACTCGGTGTCGGGGCCGCCGGCGGACACGGCGTGATCCGGTATCGGTGTACCGAGTGGGTGCCGGGCCGCCGCGTGGAGTTCACCGTCGCACCCGGATCCTTCCTGGTCGGCACGCACAGCCTCGACGTGCTGGACGGCCCGTGGCCGGACAGCAGCATCCTGCGTCACGAGATCGACTGCCGCCTGCGCGGAATCGGCCACCTGCTGTGGCCCCTGGCCATCCGCTGGATCCACGACGCGATGATCGAGGCGCTGCTCGACCGAACCGCGGTCTCCCTCGGCCACCCGCCCGTGACCCCGGCCCGTCCATCGCCATGGGTCGGCTTCTTGCGCTGGATCATGAAGCGCCGCCCGTCGGCACGGACCCCGGATAAAGCAGCGGCGTGACCGGTCGCTCGTCCGTTACTGTCGCGGATAACCGGACCAGGCCTCATCTTCGGCAGGAAAGTTGGGGCGGCAGGAGGCTTTCATGGCATTGTCGGCGCAGGATCGGTTCGAGATCGGTGACCTGATCGCGCTGCACGGTCATCTGATGGACGCGGGCGAGCTCGACCGGATGGATGAGCTGTTCACCGCGGAAATCACCTACGACCTCAGTGATATCGGTGCCGGTGAGCTACACGGGATTCCGGCCCTACAGGAGGCCGCGGTCGCGCTCGGCAATGGGAATCCGGTCGGGCATCACATAACGAATGTGCTCATCGCCGAGGTGGACGGCGCGGTTCGGGTGCGGTCCAAGGGGATCGGGATCTATGCCGACGGGACCAGCGGCAGCGTCGAATACGACGATACGGTCGTGCGTGCGGCAACCGGTTGGCGCATCTCGTATCGGCGGGTGATCGCGCACAAGCTGCCGCTGGGTGGGCGCGCGACGTGGTCGGCTTAGGGCGACAAACCGACCGCTTTTCTACTTTTCTCGGCTACATATTTGTTACCCGCATACGGACGGTCGTGCGTTGATAGTGTCGCGCAATGTCGGATATGCGGGACGCTCATCTCGAAGCCGAGCCTCCCACCGACCGCCCGGTCGTGCGGCCCGGGATTGATCCGGAGCGGGCAGTACCGGACAAGGTCGAGGTCGACGACGAGGAGAAGCCCGCGCGGATACTGCGCGGATGGGCCGAGTGGGTGGTGGCGACGGCCGCGTTCGCGGTCGCTTTGCTGGTGCTGTGGCAGGTCTTTCGGCCGTTGGCGCAGGGGAGTCAGTACTACCTGGTGATCTTCCTGGCCGGGACGTTGCCGGTGGTGTTCCTGGCCTATCGGTCCGGGCTGCGATGGTTCGATCGACGCGACGGTCCTGGGCCGTTCGACTGGTTTTCGGCCGTAGTCGCGCTGGTGGTGTGCCTATATCCGGTGCTGCCGATGGTGATCGGGTCCGGCGGGGGCGGGTACAACGCATTCCTGGACCGGCAGGGTTTGTTCGATCCGGTCGATATCGCCATGGGCACCGTGCTCCTGGTGTTGGTGCTGGAGGCCTGTCGGCGCACCACGGGCTGGGTATTGCCCGCGGTGTGCCTGGTGTTCATCGCCTACGGCTACTACGGCGGATACCTGCCGCAGCACTGGACCATCGCGCACGCCGGACTCGACTTCGGGCAGATCATCGATGCGCTCTACAACTCCGGCAGCGGGTTCTACGGCACGCCGCTGGATGTCGCGGCCAGTTATATCGTGCTGTTCACCCTCTACGGCGCCGTACTCGAATTCTCCGGTGCGGCACAGTTCTTCGTCGATCTGTCCGTCGCGGCCTTCCGCCGCTCGCGCGGCGCGGCCGGACGCACCACCGTCGCATCCGGATTCCTGCTCGGCACCGTCTCCGGATCGGGCACCGCGACCGCGGTCACCGTCGGTGCGGTCACCTGGCCGATCCTGCGTCGCGCCGGATATCCGCCGGAACAGGCGGCGGGTGTGCTCGCGGCGGCAGGTGTCGGCGCGATCCTGTCACCGCCGACGCTGGGTGTGGCCGCGTTCATCGTCGCCGAATATCTCGACGTCTCCTATGTGACGGTACTCGGGTGGGCGATGATCCCGACGCTGCTGTACTACTTGGGAATTCTGCTCGCGGTCGAGATCGATGCGCGACGGCTCGGCGCGGAGTCGGTCGAGATCAGCACCACCTCGGTGTGGCGACTGCTGGCCCGATTCGGCTACCACTTCCTGTCTTTGATCGCGATCGTGGTGCTGCTGCTGATCGGCGTGAGCGCCGCGCGCGCCGTGGTGTACGCCACCGCACTGGCTTTCGGGCTCGCCTTCCTCGATGCGCGCATCCGCGCCCAGGCCCGCTCACCTCGACGGATCTTCCAGATGCTCGGCAGCGGTGTGCGTTCGGCGCTGCCGGTGGTCGCGGTGTGCACGTCGGCGGGGGTGATCACCGCGATCGCCACCAAGACGGGACTCGGCGCGCAGCTGGCATCGCTGCTGGTGAGTGCGGGAAAGGCGTTGTCGGACAACCACACCGTCGTGTTGGCGTGCACCGTGGTGCTCGCCGCGATCGCACTCGCGCTGCTCGGGCTCGCGGTTCCGGTGACCGCATCGTTCATTATCGGCTGGGCGATCATCGGTCCCGCGCTGCTCGCGCTCGACGTATCCCCGCCAGCCTCGGCAATGTTCGTCTTCTACTACTCGGTGCTGTCCGAGGTGACGCCACCGACCGCACTGGCCGCCGTGGGCGCGGCCGCCATCACCGGTGCGCGTGCGGTGCCGACGATGTGGCAGGCACTGAAGTACGCGCTGCCCGCCTTCCTGGTGCCGATCGTGTTCGTGCTCAGCGGACCCGGCGAATATCTGCTCGGGCACGGGCCGGTGCTCGGTGTGCTGTGGACCACGATCGTGGCCGGTGTCGGCGTTGCGGCTCTGGCCGCCGCGACGGGCGGCTGGATCCTCGGCATCGGACCGGCCGGTATCCCGTCCCGGCTGCTCGCCGCGGTGGCCGGACTGGCGCTGCTGTACCTGGAACCCGGCGCGCTCGTCGTCGGTCTGGCCGCGCTGACCGCGGCCGTCGGGGTCACTCTGCTCTCACGAAGGAGGACGACTTGAGAAGAGTTGCCATAGGATTCGCTGTCGCCGTGGTATCGGCCGGATTGCTGACCGGATGCGGGGGCCGCCGCGACACACCGCAGTCCGACACCGGCGGCGAGGTTACCTGCGAAGTGAAAAGCGAGACCCGCGTCGGCATCGCGACGGGCAATTCGACCGGCGTGTACTTCGCGCTCGGCAATGCCTACGCCGACCAGATTTCACAAGCGACCGGCGGCAAGGTGAAAGCGACCGCGGCCGAAACCGGTGCGTCGGTGCAGAATATCCAGCAATTGGTGGCAGGCACCTATCAGGTCGCATTCTCTCTCGCCGATACCGCCGCCGACGCGGTGCTCGGCAATGCCGGTTTCGACGGCAAAAAGCAACCGGTGCAGGCGCTTTCGCGGCTCTATCCGAATTACACCCAGGTGATCGTGCGCGCAGGCGCCGATATCGAATCGGTCGCCGATCTGCGCGGTAAGCGGGTCTCCACCGGCTCGCCGAAGTCCGGCACCGAGGTGATCGCCCAGCGGATACTGCAGGCGGCGGGGTTGAACCCGGACAACGATATCGAGGCCCAGCGCCTGGATCTCACCAAGACGGTGGACGGTATGAAGGACGGTTCCATCGACGCCATGTTCTTCTCCGGCGGCCTGCCGACACCCGGTATCACCGATCTGCTGACCTCCGACAAGGGCAAGGTGCGTTTCCTCGATATATCCGAACTCACCGGCAGTATGCACGCGGTCAACCCGGTCTACGAGGAAGGCACGATTCCGGGCACCGTCTACGGACTGTCGGCCGATGTGAAGACCATCGTCGTGCCGAACCTGTTGCTGGTGCGCGACGATCTGGACGCGAACCTGGCGTGCATACTCACCAAGACGCTGTTCGACCGCAAAACCCAACTGGAACAGGCTAATTCGGCGGCGAAGGGGATCAGCCGCGATACCGCGACGATTACCGCACCGGTGCCGCTGCACCGCGGTGCGGCGCACGCCTTGACGAAATAGCTCAGGAGGCCAACGCTTCGGTCAACGCCCGAGCGATATCGACTGTGGCGCCGATGAATTCGTCGCGTTCGGATTTGGTGGTCGATGCCCGCAGCGGCCCCGATTGGACTTCATACGTGGCAGTACGTTTCGCATCGAAAACCGGTGCGGCGAGGTAACTCAGCGGGAGTTCGGCGTCGGAGTCGAGTTCTGCCTTGGTGAACGGCCGCGAGGTGAGAAACGCGAGGCGACGCAGGGCGCGGGTACGCAGGTGCGGCTGCACGAGTTCGGTCCCCATCGCACTGAGCAGGTCGGCGAGGAGTTCGACCGTGCCCGCATCATCGGTACGTGGGCGGAACAGGGCAACGCCGCGATCACGCACGAGCGCGAGCAGCCCGCTCGCGACGCGTCGATCCGAGTCGGGTGCGGTGGCCAGCCAGGTGTTCTGCTCTGCCGCAGAACGCCACGGCATCACGCTCGCCCCCGCCGGAAATTGCATCGGGATGCGATGGCCGACGGGTATGCCGGGGACGACGCGCTCGGGTCCGTGGCGCACATCGAGCACGGTGAGGTGATCGGGCTCGATACGACTCAGCGTCGCGCCGTAGCCGGTCCGCACGGTGAGTTCGGCGAGGATATCGCCGAGTGCGTGCGGCAGTGCGGGACCGTGCGGATTCGCCAGCGTCGGACCGAGACCGTATCCGCGGCTCGCGTCGCGGCGCACCCAGCCCGCCGATTCCAGTTCGGCCAGAATCGCCGTCGCGGTCGCGCGGGCGATATCGAGCCGGTCCGCAATGCCCGCGACGCTGATCGGCTCCGGCGTCGCGGCGAGCAGCGACACGATGTCGATGACACGGCGGGTCGGCGGGGACGGGGACCGGTCGGGCATGTGCAACCTCTTGTGCGGCTCGGCGGGACAGCTCTACGATGACGAATATTACGACAGTGTAGCGTCGAATATTCGACAGTGGGAGCTCTCATGATCCTGGACAGATTCCGAATCGACGGCCAGGTCGCCGTCGTCACCGGCGCGGGCCGCGGCCTCGGCGCGGCGATCGCGGTGGCCTTCGCGGAGGCGGGCGCGGATGTCGTCATCGCGTCCCGCACCAAGAGTCAGCTGGACGAGGTCGCCGAGCGGGTAGCGGCGGCGGGGCGTCAGGCCCACGTGGTGCCCGCGGATCTCAGCGATATCGAGGCGACCGCCGGGCTGGCCGCCGCGGCTGTCGAACGCTTCGGGCGGCTGGATATCGTTGTCAACAATGTCGGCGGTGCGCTGCCGTGCCCCCTGCTCGATACGACACCGGATGCGCTGGTCGAGGCCTTCAACTTCAACGTCACCAATGCGCATGCGCTGGTACGTTCGGCGGTGCCGAAGATCCTCGAAACCGCCGGTGGCGGTTCGATTCTCAATATCACCTCGACCATGGGCCGCCTGCCCGGCCGCGCCTTCGTCTCCTACGGAACGGCGAAAGCGGCACTGGCGCATTACACCCGGTTGGCGGCAATGGACCTGAATCCGCGCATCCGGGTGAATGCCATTGCGCCCGGGTCGATTCTGACCTCGGCGCTGGAGATCGTGGCGGGCAATGATGCGATGCGCACCGAGCTGGAGGCCAAGACGCCGCTGCACCGCATCGGCGAGCCCGAGGATATCGCCGCCGCCGCACTGTATCTGGTGTCGCCCGCCGGAAAGTACGTCACGGGCAAGGTGCTCGAACCCGACGGCGGCCTGATCGCACCGAATCTCGATCTCCCGCTTCCGGATCTGTCATGAGCGAGCGTCGGCGAGTGAACCATCAGCACAGTGCGCTGTGGCGCACGGCGGAGCCGAGCGTCAGCGAGGTGGAGTAGTGAGCTACCGCGTAGTCCAATGGGGCACCGGGAATGTCGGTGCGCATGCGCTGGCCGGTGTGATCGTGAATCCGGATCTCGAGCTGGCCGGGGTATGGGTGTCGGGTCCGAAGAAGGACGGGCTCGATGCGGGAACCATTGCCGGACTCGATGATCCGGTCGGTGTGACCGCGACGACGGACACCGAGGCGATCCTGGCGGCGAAACCCGACTGTGTCGTCTACTGCTCGATGACGGACAATCGGCTGCTGGAGGCCGTCGAGGATCTGCGCAGATTGCTCAGCGCGGGCATCAATGTGGTGGCGTGCGCGCCGGTGTTCTTCCAGTATCCGTACGGCGTGCTGCCCGACGAATTGCTGAAGCCGATCCAAGAGGCTGCGGCACAGGGCAATTCGTCGCTGTGGGTGAACGGCATCGATCCCGGGTTCGCCAATGATCTGCTGCCGCTCGCGCTCGCGGGCACCTGCCTGCGCATCGACCAACTGCGGTGTCTGGAGATCGTCGACTACGCCAGTTACGACAACCGCGAGGTCATGTTCGACATCATGGGGTTCGGCAAACCGCTGGACGAGATCCCGATGTTGTTGCAGCCCGGGGTGTTATCGCTCGCGTGGGGCGGCACCGTGCGCCAGTTGGCGGCGGGCATCGGTGTCACCCTCGACGCGGTTACCCAGACCTACGAGCGCATCCCCGCTCCCGAATCCTTCGATATCGCCACCGGCCATATCGCCGAAGGTACGGCCGCGGCACTGCGTTTCGAGGTTCGCGGGATGGTCGGCGACGAGCCCGTGACGGTTCTGGAGCACGTCACGCGCCTGCGTTCCGATCTGTGCCCCGATTGGCCGCAGCCCGCTCATCACGAGGGCTCCTATCGCGTCGAGATCACCGGCGAGCCGAGCTACGCCATGGATCTGGTCACCTCGAGCCGCAATGGCGACCACAACCACGCCACCCTGCTGGCGACTGCCATGCGCATCGTCAACGCCGTCCCGGCCGTGGTGCAGGCACCACCGGGCATCCTCACGGCCCTCGACCTTCCGCTCATCACCGCCCCCGCTTCTCGCCCGGCGTAGCTACCCGGGAATCGCGTCGCCTTACCTCCGAGCAGCTTCGCACCCCCGGGAGGGATGCGAAGCTCGACAGTGTGCCGCTTTACTGGGCGAGGGCGGCGAGCGCTCGGTCCACATCGGCGGCGCTGTTGTAGAGGTGGAACGAGAATCGAAGGCCGCCGTCCCGGGCGGAGGTGAGCACGCCTGCCTCCTCCAATCGGGGTGCCGCATCGCCCGCGCCCGACACGGCGACGATCGCCGAATCCGCTGGCACCGACTGGAACCCCAACTCCACCAACCCGTTTCGGAATCGGGTGGCGAGTTCGCGGTTGTGCGCACCGATCTTGTCGACGGTCAGCTCTTCGATCAAGGTCAGTGCGGACAATGCGGCGATGACGCCGAGCCAGTCCGGTGTCGAATCGAAACGCCGGGCGGTGGTCGGCAGCGCGATCGGTTCGTACAGCTCGGCCCAGCGATCGGCCGCCGCATACCAGCCGGGGCTGATCGGGCGCAGCTGTGCGGCCGCTTCCGGCGGCGCGGCGAAGAAGGCCACGCTGCGGGCACCGATCAGCCACTTGAAGGTCGCGCACACCCAGTAGTCGGCGTCGACGAAACGCAGCGGCACCCAACCTGCGGCCTGGGTGGCATCGGCGAGCAGTCGAGCGTTGTGCGCCAGAGTTGCCGCGCGCAGCGTCGGCAGATCGACGGTCCGACCGTCCTTCGACTGGACAACGCTGACCGCGACCAACGCGGTCTCGGGCCGGACCTCGTCGGCGATGCGCTCCAACGGCACGAACCGGACATTCAGGTCGCCGCGGTGTACGAAAGGCATGGAGACGGAGGAGAATTCGCCTTCCGCGAGCAGTACCTCCGCCCCCGGCGGCAGCGCGGCGACCACCGGCGCCATCAACCCGGCGACGGTGCCGCCGAGCGCGATATCGTCGGCCGAAGCGCCCGCCAGCAGTCGCGCGAATCCGGTCCGCAATTCGGGTACCAGATGATCCCGCGTCGTCGGTGCGGCACGGCCCGCCGCCCAGAGCGCGTTGAACTCCTGCAGTGCCGCCAATGTTCGCGCGGCGGGCAACCCGTGCGAAGCGGTGTTCAGGTAGGCGGTCTCGGTCGTGAATTCAGCGGGCGCAAGGGAGGACATATTCCCACCCTCCGCCGCCGCTGTGGCTCCGGTCGAGTGCCACCGGGAAGATAGTGGCCTCAAATCCGGCGCGCTGTCCTACTTCTGTGTCGCCCACATGTTCGTCAGCAGTTGGTAGCTGGGGGTGTCGGCGAGGGCCTGCATCGATTCGTAGATGCGCTGGTAACTGGTCGAGGTGATGCGCCAGTGACCGTCCGGATCGAGTCGGTAGGTGTCGGAGTAGTAGCCCGCGCCGCGGATGAGGACGCCGTATTCGGTAGCGATCACGGTGTCTTCGAAAGCCCATGAGCCCGTCGCCGTTTCGCCGTCCACGGTGATCTCCGGATGGTTCGCGATATGGCTGGTGACCACGGAAGGGCCGAGGTTCTCGCGCATGAATGCGGTGACCGCGTCGCGACCGTCCAGGGTCAGCGGTTCACCGAGGGCGTGGGTGCCGTAGCGACCGGCGACGTCGACGGCGAGGGTATCCCGGAAGTCGTCCCATTGTTTGAGATCGAGGGTCCGGAAGTAGCGGTACTTGAGCTGGCGGACGGCTTCGATGGCGGCGAGATCCATCCGTTCAGCTTGGCATTTGCCGGGGCCTCAGACAAGAACCTGTTCTACTTACTTTGGGCGGCCGTCGCGTGGTTCGCCAACGTCTCGAGTACGTCGACCCGGCTCGCGGGCACTTCGATGTCCATCGCGATGGCATCCGGGCCTGCCGTGGCGAAATCGAAGTCGAAGAATCCGCAGCAGGAGCTCTCGCTGGCGGCGAGGTCGCGGGCCGTGCCTTCGTGCGATGCCGCCAGTTCCAGCCGCAGGCGGGTAGGGGCGATGCGTTCGACCCTACGAAGCGCGGCCGCAAAGAGATCGGTGAATTCGGCCACGCGCAGTGGCTGCTCCGCTGTCGGCAATGTGCAGGCATCGGGCACCCAGAGCAGGTTCTCGCGTGTGTCTGTTGTTCGGTCGCTGCGCTCGCTCATTCCGGTCACCTTCGTGAGGCTATTGGCATATGTCGAAAGGGTAGTGCGAGATTATGGGTGCGTCCATGACGTATCCCGGGTGTCGCCGTCGACCCATCGGGTACTCGATCGAGTGGACACGGTTTCGACCGCATCCTTTGCACTGAAGGTTCCCGACCAGGAGTCCGCAATGACCGAAGGTCCTGTTACGCACCCGCCCATTCACGAACCATCCCTCGACCAGCAGTGCGCGCTGAAGGCTGCCGCGCGCCGTCTGGAGCGCGAATTCGACAGCACCCGCGACGAAGCGATCGAACGGTGGCTGTACTCCGCTTACGACTACCTCGCGGACCACGCCACTATCGACAACTTCCTGCCGCTACTCGCCGAGCGCTACACCCGTGAACTGCTCCGTGCCCTGACCGGGGAACACGCCGACTAGTCGCATTGCGCCGCGGCTCGCCGCAAGACCTGTTCGGCGTGGGTGCCGATGCGCCGCACCAGGTCCGCGGCGGATTCGAGACTGCCGATGAGGTCGACGTTCTCGCCCGCCCAGATCGGCGCACAGTCGAGATCACCTTGCTCGGCAGCAGCCCGATAACGTTGCCGGGCAAGGGGATCGGCGGCGAGTTCGGTCTCCCGTCCGGCCCATTCGTCGAGGAATCGGTTGCGCAGGGTGCGGGCGGTGTACTCGGCGGGCCACGGTGATTCGCGGGCGATATCGATGATGCGGTTGCGTTCGGTATCGCCGCCGCGTGCATCGATGATGGCCTTGGCCTCCTCGGCCGAGAGCAACGATTCGTGTGTCGCTTCGAAGCGAGTACCGATCAACGCGCCCGCCGCACCGAGTACGAGTGCGGCGGCGAGGCCGCGTCCATCGGCTATGCCGCCCGCGGCCAGCACCGGCGTACCCGCCGCCAGATCGACGACCGCGGGTACGAAGGGCAGCGTCGCCCGCCCGCCGCCGTGCCCGCCCGCCTCCGCGCCCTGCGCGATCAGCACATCGGCTCCGGCCTCCAGGGCGCGGGCCGCCTCGTCCGTGGTGGTGACCTGGACCAGCAGCGGAATCCCGGATTCCCGGACCACGGCAGCGAACGGGGTGGGATCGCCGAATGACAGCAGGATCGCGTGCGGTCGGCGCGCCACCGTCCTTCGCACAGTATCGAGATCGATGGCCCAGCTCAACAGGCCGATGCCCCAGGGCTTTTCGGTGCGAGCGGTGAGCAACGCACATTCCTGATCGAGTAACCGCCCGTCACCGCCGCCGCCACCGATCAGGCCGAGTCCACCGGCCTCGGAGACCGCCGCGGCCAGCGCGCCGCCCGCGACGCCACCCATCGGTGCGAGCACTATGGGATGTTCGATGTCGAACAGGCCGGTGAACTCGGTGCGCAGTGCCATCGGAAAACCCCTTCCGTCGCTATCGACGATAGTCAAGGGGTATCAGGCCGCCGGTCGCCGCCCGTGATCTTGTCAGCCCCGATCCCAGTCGTGACCCCAATAGCTATCGGCGGTCATTTCCTCCGCGGTGTAGGTGTTCTCGTCCACCAGCATGCCCTCGGTGCCGAATTCGAGATCCCAGCCGCCGGGAGTGCGGACATAGAAGGAGATCATTTTGTCGTTGGTATGGCGGCCCAACGTCGAGGACAAGTGATATCCGGCCTTGTTCACCCGGTCGAGCGCACGGCCGACATCGTCGAGGCTGTCGACCTCGACCATGACGTGCACCAGCCCCGACCCCTCCTGACCGCCGGAGGGGATCAGCGCCAAGCTGTGGTGGCGCTGATTCACACCGAGGAAGCGGATGCGCACCGGACCGTATTCGGGCGGTGCGGGCAGCCGGAACGCACCGCGCGGCAGGAATCCGAGGACGTCGGTATAGAAGTGGAAGGCGCCGTCGAGATCGGGCACCGGCAGCACCGCGTGGCCGAGGCCGAGTCCCGTAGTGACGAAACGGTTTCCGTACTTGCCGACGACCGGACTATGGTCCAGGACGGGTCCGTGGAAGATTTCGACGGTGGTGCCCGCGGGATCACCGAAGGTGATCGCCTCTTCCACACCGCGGGCATCCGCCTCGGCCACGGTGAGCGCGGTGACTTCGATTCCGGCCTTCGCCACGGCTTCTCGTGCCGCGGCGAGTGCGCGATGGTCGCGGACCTCCCAGCCGATGGCGAGCACCTTGTCGGTTTCGCCTGGTACCAGGACCAATCGTGCGACGTGCTCATCCATGCGCAGATAGATGGCGTCCGGATCCGGCCCGGTACCCTCGGCGAAACCGATCACATCGAAGGCGAAGGTGCGCCAGGCATCGGGATCGCTGACCGCGACCCGCACATAGCCGAGCGAGCTGATGATTGCCATATTCTCCTCATTCATAGGTGACCCGGACCGCATCGGTAACCGGAACCGCCTGGCAGGCGAGTACATAGCCGTCGGCCAGATCTGCGCGTTCCAGAACTTCGTTACGCAGCAACTTCACTTCGCCGTCGACGACACGACAGACACAGGCGCTGCAGGCGCCTTCGCGGCAAGAGTACGGAGCCGCCATACCGCGCGCGAGCAGCACATCGAGCAGAACGGTATTGCGTGGCCAGGCGAATTCGTTGGTGGCGCCGTCGAGTTCGACCTCGACGATGGCAGCGTCGTCGGTGTCTTCGACCTCGGTTTCGGCGAAGGGATCGCCGGAGATCGAGACGAATTTCTCGACGTGCACCCGGTCCATGCCCAGGTTGTCGGCGGCTGTGACGACAGCATCCATGAAAGGTGCTGGGCCACAGACGAATAGCTCGCGGCCGGTCCACGGCGTGATCAGGGTGGTCAGCGTGGGCACCGATGGCAAGCCCTGAACAGCCTCCAGCCAATGCAGCACAACGAGCCGGTGCGGGTGCTCGGCGGTCAATGACCTCAGCTCATCGGCGAAGATCACCGATTCCTCGTCGCGGTTGGCGTAGATCAGCGTGCACCGTCCAGTGCCCTGCGCCAATACCGATTTCAGGATGGACAGCATCGGCGTTATCCCACTGCCCGCGGCCAATAAGAGCAGATCGGCGTCGAGCGAATCGGGTGTGAAGATGCCCGCGGGCGGCAAGCTGTCGATTGTCATGCCGGGAACAGCGTTGTCGCACAGCCAGTTCGAAGCGTATCCGCCCGCTGTCCGCTTCACGGTGACCGCGAGTCGGCCCTCGTGCGGCGCACTGGACAGCGAGTACGAGCGCGCCACCGAACCGGTTCGTTCGCTGGGTATCCGCAGTGTCAGAAACTGGCCGGGCCGATAGGACAGGTGACCCTCCGGTTCGGCGACCAGCTCCAGCGAGACCGCATCCTGGGTTTCGGCGGTTACTCGAACAACTCGAAACGTTACCGCCGCACTCACAGCAGATCCCCATCACGGGTGCTCAGCCCGACTTCGCCCGCGCTGACAGCCTTTTCGATGCTGTCGCGCAATGCCGCACACCCGCGCACGGGCCCGCCGTCGTTACGAGCGAACTCGGCACAGTGCGCGCGTGCGATGGAACTCCACTGCACACTCGTGTGCGCGGGGCTGAATTTGACCACCGACACCCGATTGCGGCAGGTATGGCAGGTGATGCAATCCATTACCGATCCGTTCAGGCGTCCGCGCGTTGCGCGGCCAGATTCTCGGCGACCTCGGCCTCCCACGCCGTGACGGCACGGGTGGTGTCGACCTCGAATTCGAAGCGGTCGGTCATCTTCGTCTCGACCTCGGCGATATCGGTGTAGAACTGCTCGTACCAGCGCCGGAGCTGGTAGACCGGCCCGTCCTCCTCGCACAGCAGCGGATTGTCGATGCGGGTCTTGCGTTCCCAGATCGCCACATCCTGCTCGAAACCGCGCCCGAGTCCATTGGCGAAACGCACCGCCATCGCATCGGCATCTTCCGGCGACAGGCCGGGCAGCTTCTTGACGATCGCGCCGTACTGCAGCACGAATTTGGTGGGCGAAACCGGGTAGTGGCAGTTGATGAGGACGGATTCGACCCGCTGCCCGCTGGATTCGTTGACCAGGTAATCGATCATGTAGGAGGGCCCGTAATACTGCGCCTCCGAATACAGCGTGTTCTCCGCGCCCGCCTCCTTGGCCAGCTCGCCCTGCACATCCGCGCGTCCGATCGAGGTCATGTACTGACTGGCGATGTGGCCCTCGAAGACGTTCTTGAAGTAGGTCGGAAAGGCGAAGTGCACGTAGAAGAAATGCGCCATATCCACCACATTGTCGATGACCTCGCGGCAGTTCGCGCCCTCGATGGTGATCTGGTTCCAGGTCCAATCGCTCCACTCGTCACTGAACGCGCCCTCGATGCGGGGGATCGTGATACCCGCGGGCGGCGGATTGCCTTCGGGATCGTTCCAGACGAACAGCTGCCGGTTCTGCTCCAGGGTGATCCACGATTTGGTGCGGGCCAGCGGTGGTACGCGGCGCGCGTAAGGGATTGCGGCACAACGGCCATTGCCGCGCCAGCGCCAATCGTGGAACGGGCAGGCGATGGTGTCGCCCTTGATAATGCCGTCGCCGAGGTTGCCGCCCATATGTCGGCAATAGGCGTCGAGCACATTGAGGGCGCCGTCCGCGCTCGCGAAAACCACCAGTTCGGTGCCGAAGATTTCGATGGTGTGCGGTTTGCCGTCGCGGAAGCTGTCGGCGAGGCCGACGCAGTGCCAACCCCGGGCATATCGGGTGGGCGGGGTGCCGGTGTCGATCACGCGCACCTGATCGTCGGTCATGGTTCCTCCACGTTCGTCGGGCTGTCGTTTCGATGGTTCGGCGCGCCGATGGACGCGCAAAGGTGTGGTCTCACTGGCCGGGAGACGGCTCAGGCAGTGGTAAGGCGCTCGAATCCGGAGCGGTAGAACAGCAGCGGATCGGCCTCGCGGCCCGCGCCCAGTGCGGTGACATGGCCGATGACGATGGTGTGATCGCCGCCGTCCAGCTCGCCGCCGAGCTCGCAATCGATCCACGCGATGGATCCGTCGAGCAGCGGCGAACCGTTGGGGGAGCGGGTCCAGTCGAGTCCGTCGAATTTGTCGGGTCCGCTGCGGCCGAGCTGTCTGCATACCTGTTCCTGATCGGCGGCGAGTACGTTCACACAGAACTTGCTCGCCGAGCGGATCCGCGGCCAGGTGGTGGAGGTCCGGGCCGGGAACAGGGCCACGGCAGGCGGATCCAGCGATAGTGCGGAGAAGGACTGGCAGGCGAACCCGACGGGTTGCGCGCCGTCCAGGGCGGTGATCGCGGTGACTCCGGTGGCGAACCGGCCGAGGACGGCCTTGAAGTCGAGCACGACGGCCATAGCGCTCCTAGTTTCGACTAGAAATATTCCGTTTCGCCATGAAGGTAAGCGGCGTGCGCGGTGGGCTGTCAATGGTTGGTTCCGGCTACCGAGAAGATCCGTAGCGATCTCCGTAGTTTTCGGGATTCGACGCCGTCCGCGTGACGGCACTGTGATTGGGGACACAAGCAGGTATGCCGAAAACGGACATGCCTAATCGAAATACTTCTAAGCTGTATGAGCTACACAATGGAGGTGCGCCATGACGGTCGAGGTGCTGACCGGTCCGGGATCCGACGAGCTGTTATCGGGTCCGGGTCGTCCGACCACCCGGCCCGCGCAGCCGCCGGTTTCCATGATCGAGCGAATGACGCTGATCCTAGACGCTTTCGACGGTTCGACACCGACTCTGACGCTGCTCGGATTGGCCGAGCGAACCGGCCTGCCGCGGTCCACAGTGCACCGCATCCTGGACCAGATGATCCGGCTGCGCTGGTTGGCGCACGCGCCCGGCGGCTACCGCCTCGGCTTGCGTCCGCTGGAACTCGGCGGACTCGCCGCCGATCACAATGAGATTCGCGATGTGGTGAGTCCGCTGCTGCACGAGCTGTGTCAGCGGACCGGCATGGTGGGCCACCTCGGCGTGCTCGACGGACGCGAGGTGCTGTACCTGGACAAGGCCGGTGGCCGCTACACCGCGAGCATCCCGACCCGCCTGGGCGGCCGGATGCCCGCGCACAGCACGGCCCTCGGCAAGGCGATACTGGCCTCGCTGGAGCCGAGCATTATCGAGACCTCCTTCCGGGACCGGTTGCCGCAATTGACGCCGCGGACCATTTGCGACCGGGCCGAACTGCACCGCGAGTTGACCCGGATCCGGCATCGGCAGGGAATTGCCGTGGACAACGAGGAGTCGGTGACCGGGATCTCCTGCGTCGCGGTGCCGATCCGCGGGCGCGGAGCAGCCACCGGCGCACTCTCGCTGTCCGGTCAAATCGGTGGGGATCGAACGGCATTGGATACCGCGCGTTTGGCGCGGGTGCTGGTCGAGGTTGCGCACGAGGCGGGGCGGGCGCTGTTT
Source organism: Nocardia pseudovaccinii NBRC 100343 (assembly GCF_001613225.1). Classification (GTDB taxonomy): domain Bacteria; phylum Actinomycetota; class Actinomycetes; order Mycobacteriales; family Mycobacteriaceae; genus Nocardia; species Nocardia pseudovaccinii. The sequence continues at coordinate 45,952 of NZ_BDBY01000026.1, read as the reverse complement.
CCGCGCCACGCTCGGTGGCGGTGATTCGGGTCTGTTACATGGCGTTGTGGTCGGGGCGAGAGGTCTGGGCCGTGGTCGCGTCGAATTGTGAGCGGGACCTGCCTGCGTGCGGTGTGACGCTCGGCTAGCGTCGGGGGTGGGACCTCATTGAGGAGGGCGATGTGATCTACAGCGATGAGCATCAGGAGTTCCGGGCGCTGGTTCGGCGGTATGTCGAGCAGAAGATCAATCCGCGGGTCGACGAGTGGGAACGGGCGGAGTGGATGCCGCTGCACGAGGTCTTCGCCGATATGGCGAAGCTCGGGATGCTGGGGCTGGAATACGATCCGGCCTACGGCGGCCAGGGCGCGGACCATCTGTTCACGGTGGTGCTGTGCCAGGAACTCGGGCGGGTCGCTCACGGCTCGTTCCCGATGGCGCTCGGGGTGCAGGTCGCGATGGCGACGCCGTCGCTGCACGCGCACGGCAGCGAAGAACTCAAACAGGAGTTTCTCGCGCCCGCCATGCACGGCGAATTGGTCTGCGGTGTAGCGGTTACCGAACCGGAGGCGGGTTCGGATGTGGCGGGGATTCGCACGCACGCCCGGCGCGACGGTGACGACTGGGTGATCAACGGCTCGAAGATGTTCATCACCAATGCCGTTCAGGCCGACTGGCTCTGCACCCTGGTGCGCACCTCCGACGAGGGCGGTTACCGCGGCATGAGCCAGATCGTCGTCCCCACCGGTACTCCGGGTTTCCGGGTCGACCGCAAGCTCGACAAGCTCGGAATGCGCGCCTCCGACACCGGCCTGCTCACCTTCGACAATGTCCGAGTTCCGGTGCGCAACACCATCGGTGAAATCGGTCGCGGCTTCCAACAGCAGATGTCGCAGTTCGTGATGGAGCGCATGTTCGCCTCCTACAGCGTCCCCATCACCTGCGCCATCGAACTCGAGGCCACCCGCGACTACGCCCGCGACCGAAAGCTGTTCGGTCACCCGCTCACCGCGAACCAATACCTGCAGTACACCTACGCCGAACTCGCCGCCCGCGTCGACATGCTCCGCGTCTACACCGAGTCCACCGCCCAGTCCTATATGGCAGGCACCGATGTCACCCGGATGGCCACGATCTCCAAACTGGAGGCCGCCCGCCTCGGCCGCCAGGTCGCCGACTGGTGCCTACAGGTGCACGGCGGCATGGGGTACATGGAAGAAACCTGGACCTCGCGCGCCTACCGCGACAGCCGCCTGCTCAGCATCGGCGGCGGCGCCGACGAAGTCATGCTCCGCGTGCTGTCCATGATGGACGGCTTCACCGACTGAACACCCCAACCGGTTCAGTGCGGGATCGAGTCGATGATCGCGCGTGCGCCCTGCCGCAGCAGGTCCGCGCCGACGAAGAAGCCGAGGGCGCTCGGGTCTTCCGGGACGCCCCAGTGTTTGGCGTCCAGCCACTGGCTGCCGTCGAGGTTGAAGACCTTGCCGTGCAAGGTGAGTCGTCCGGTGGGGTCGGTCGTCGCGTGTCCGGCGATCGGGGAGTTGCAGTGGCCCTGCAGTGCGTGCAGCATCGCGCGCTCGGCATCCGCGTGCCGGTGGGTAGCCGGATCGTCCAGGCGCGCACCGAGATCGAGAAGCTGGACGTCGTCGTCGCGGCACTGCAGTGCGATCACGCCGGCCCCGATCGGCGGGCACATGGTGTCCAGGTCGAGGGTTTCGGTGATCCGGTGCGCCTGCTCGACGCGGTGCAGCCCCGATACGGCCGCGATCAGCACATCGACATGGCCCTCTTCGAGGCGCGCCAATCGGGTATTGACGTTGCCGCGCAATGGCTTCACCGCGAGATGCGGATAGTGCAGCCGCAGCTGTGCGGTCCGGCGCACGGAACTGGTGCCGACGACCGTGCCCTCGGGGAGTTCGGCCAGCGCCGCGCCGGTTCGGGTGATCACCGCATCGTGCACGTCCTCGCGCGGCAGATAACCCGCGAAGGCGAGCCCTTCCGGCACCGGAATATCACCGGGAATGTCCTTGAGGCAGTGCACCGCCAGATCTGCCTCGTCATCGAGCAGGGCTCGATCGATCTCCTTGACGAAGGCGCCCTTACCCCCGAGCTTTGACAGATCGCCCATCCACCGATCGCCCGCCGTGGTTACCTTGACCAGCTCGCTCTCGACCCCGAGCCCGGCCAGCAATCCGGCGACCTGCTCGGCCTGAGCCAGGGCCATCGGGCTGGATCGGGTGCCGATCCGAATAATGCGCGTACGCGACATGCGGCGAGACTACTCCCGGCGCTCGCGCCCCGATCACCGGGGCGTGTCCCACTCAGCGGGACTTTGCACCCGAAATATGCCTAAGCGGTATAGTCCTATCGTGACCGAAGCGAAGTCTGTGGCGAGCGCCGAAGTTCCCGACCTGCCGACGACGAGTTGGGCCGTGCTCGGCATGCTCTCGCACGCCGACGAACTCTCCGGCTACGACCTGAAGAAATGGGCCGACTGGAGCCTGCAATTCTTCTATTGGAGCCCGTCGTTCAGTCAGATCTACGCCGAGCTCAAACGCCTCGAGAAACACGGGTACGCCACCTCGCGTACGGTGCTGCAGGACGACGGCGTGCGCGGTAAGCGCATGTACGCCATCACCGAGAGCGGTCGCGCGGCGGCGGCGCAGTGGGTGAACCACGCGCCGGTGGAGGCGCCGGTGCTCAAGCACAGCGTCATGTTGCGCGCCTGGCTGGGGCATCTCGCCGAACCGGACCGATTGCGCGAAATTCTTTCCGAGCACATCGGATACGCGGAGCGGATGCGCAAACTCGCCGAGGTCGATGCCGAGGGCGCCGACGAGAATCCGGATTGGGCCTATCCGGGCGCGGTATTGCGCTGGTGCATACGGCATTACGAGGCCGAGCGGGATTTCGCCGAGGCGCTGCTCGCCGACGTGGATAAACTCGCGACAAAGACCGCTCCGAAGAAGTCCGCGAAGGGCAGGGGACGCCGCGCTTCCTGATCCCGCTCACTGAGTGGGATGGCGCTTGATATGACTAATAGAAATACTTCTACTAGTCATATGCGCATCGAATTCGCACAGCAGCGTTCGCTGGACACGATCGAGACGGCGCTCGCCGCTCTGGCCGCGGGCGGCATGGTTGTGGTCGTCGACGATGAAGATCGGGAGAACGAGGGCGATCTGGTCCTCGCCGCCGCACTGGCCACGCCCGAAGCCATCGCCTTCATGGTCCGCCACACCAGCGGCGTGCTGTGCGCACCGTTGCCCGGCGCGGATCTGGATCGGCTCCAGCTGCCGCCGATGACACCGATCAACGAGGATCCCAAGGGAACCGCGTACACGGTGTCGGTGGATGCGGCTTCCGGTGTGACGACCGGGATTTCGGCCGCCGACCGCGCCCGCACGGTGCGCACCCTGGCGGATCCGCGCACCACGCCGGACCAGCTGACCAGGCCCGGCCACGTCTTCCCGCTGCGCGCGCATCCCAGCGGTGTACTCGGCCGCGCCGGACACACCGAGGCCGCTGTCGACCTGACCCGGCTGGCGGGACTGCGACCCGCAGGTGTGATTGCCGAAGTCGTGAACGACGACGGCTCGATGGCCCGTCTGCCGCAACTGCTCGACTTCGCCGAAACCCATGCACTGCCGATCATTTCGATCGCCGATCTGATCGCCTACCGCCACCGGGCCGAACCCACCCTGACCAGGATCGTGGAGACCCGCCTGCCGACTCGATACGGCGAATTCCGCCTTATCGGCTACTGCGACGAGATCTCCGGAACCGAAACCCTCGCACTGGTTTTCGGTGAACCGAGTCGCGAATCCGTATTGGCGCGGCTGCATTCGGAATGCCTCACCGGTGACGCTCTCGGCTCGCTGCGCTGCGACTGCGGCGACCAACTCGAGGCCGCGTTGCGCGCGGTCGCCGAGGAGGGCAGTGGCGTGGTGGTCTACCTGCGCGGACAGGAGGGGCGGGGCATCGGATTGTTGAACAAACTGCGGGCGTACGAATTACAGGATCGCGGCGCCGACACCGTCGAAGCGAATCTCGCCCTCGGGTTGCCGGTCGATGCCCGCGGGTATGCGGCGGGTGCGCACGTGCTCGCCGATCTCGGCATTCGTTCGGTTCGGCTGCTCAGTAACAACCCGGCCAAACAGGCGGGGTTGGAACAGTACGGGGTCACGGTCGTGCGGCGGCTGCCGCTGCAGGCGACGCCGACCGAACACAACATCCGCTACCTGCGCGCCAAGCGCGATCGGATGGACCATCAACTCTCGGGTGTGGACGCCGAACAGGCAAGGGCCACCTCGTAGCAACGAAATCTTTTCCGATCTTCGTCGCCCAATGCTGGCTATTTGCCGTGAGATTGCCGACATGTGCATGTTTCACTACGGAGATTTTTCGTTCGAGTCATGCGTCGCGGGTCGGCCTGCTTTCCTGATGGAGTCAGGATCGAGAGTCCGCGAGTTGGGTGAGCCGGAAGTCGGGGACAGCGGTGCACCGAATACCGATCCAACAGCAGCATTTCCGCTCCCGGTGGTTGTGGTCGTCCGCTGGCGTGCTACTGACCGCGGTCGCGGTCACGATCTGGGCCGCCGGACCCGAGCCGCAGTCGTCGTGCGAGGCCACACATTCGGTGCCGGACACCGGGACCGATACCTCGCGAATGATGGTGGCGGGCAGTAGCACCGGAGTCGCCAACTGGCATACGGTGGACGCGTCGCCGTCCACACGCCCGGGCGAGGCACGGTATTACGTGTTCGGCCCCGGAATCGCGTGTTCGTTCACCGGACTGCCGACGAGCGGCTTCTATGTGGGCGTCTCCACTCGGGAGTACGGGCACGCCGATCTGTGCGGTGCGTATCTCGATGTGCACGGCCCGCGCGGTGACGTCCGAGTGCTGATCGCCGACCGGTGCCCAGGATGTGCGCCGGGACAACTGGATTTGAGCACCGCGGCCTTCGAACAGATCGCGGATCGCTCCGACGGCGTCGCGCAGATTCGATATTCCGTGGTCCGCGATCCGCTTCCCGCGCCCGAGCTGATCTACGAGCTGAAGCCGGACTCCTCGGCCTCCTGGCTGGCAATGCTGGTTACCGGATCGGGAAACCCCATCCAGCGGGTGGCACTACGGTCCGCGATGGGCGGGCCGTGGCAGGAGCTCAATCGCGGCATGGACAACTACTGGACGATCAGCGGCGCCGGGTCGGGACCGTTCTCGGCACAGGTGACCGATGTCCACGGGCATCAGGCGGAAATCACCGGGATATCCCTGGAGCAGGGCCAGCGGTACACCGGCATGAGCCTCTATACCGAGCCCGCCCCCGAACCAGTGCCGACACCGGAGATCCCGGCCAGGACACCGCAACCACCCTCCAGCGTCGCCGCGCCGGGCTGTGCGACCTAGCACCGTGCCCAGATAGCTTCTGCTCGGGCCCTGGGTTCCGTCGAACGTAGTCGAATGGTGGTCGCCCACGCCGAATTCGACCGCCATATCACTACGCTCGGCGAGGTGCCGGAGGCGGATACCGCAGCAAGCGAGCACTAGCTCAGTTTGGTTGCGAGGGCTCGTCCGGCGGCGCGGCCGGAGAAGATGCAGCCACCGAGGAAGGTGCCCTCCAGTGCGTTGTAGCCGTGCACACCGCCGCCGCCGAATCCGGCGACCTCGCCCGCGGCATACAGTCCCGGCAGCGGTGTGCCGTCCGGACGCATCACCTGCGAATCCAGATTGGTCTGCAGTCCGCCGAGGGTCTTGCGGGTCAAGATATTGAGCCGCACCGCGATCAGCGGCCCGCTGGCCGGATCGAGGATGCGATGCGGTTTGGCCACGCGGCCCGCCTTGTCGCCGAAGTACTGGCGCGCATTGTTGATCGCCATCAGCTGCGCGTCCTTGGAGTACTTATTGGCGACATCGCGATCGCGGGCGACGATCTGCTGTTCCAGCTCGTCGAAGTCCAACTGCGGGCCGCGCGCGATCTTGTTCATGCCATCGACCAACTCGCGCAAGGTATTCGCGACCACGAAGTCGACCCCGTGCTGTTTGAACGCCTCGACCGGACCGGGCGCACCCTTGGCCACTCGGCTCTTGAGAGTGAGTTTGAGATCCTTACCGGTGATATCCGGATTCTGCTCCGAGCCCGATAGCGCGAACTCTTTCTCGATGATCGCCTGGGTGAGCACGAACCAGGAGTAGTCGTAGCCGGTGGCAAGGATCTCCTTCATCGTCGAATTGGTGTCGAAGCCCGGGAAACACGGTGCGGGCAAACGCTTTCCGTTGGCGTCGAACCACAGCGAGGACGGACCGGGGATGATCCGGATGGCGTGATCGGGCCAGATCGGATTCCAGTTGTTGATGCCCTCGGTGTAGTGCCACATGCGATCGCGATTGACGATGGCGCCGCCCGCGGTCTCGGAGATGCCGAGCATCCGCCCGTCAACGTGTGCGGGCACACCGGAGATCATGGTCTCCGGCGCCGGACCGAGCCGTTCGGTGGGCCAGTTGCGGCGGATCAGCTCGTGATTGTGGCCGATACCGCCGGAGGTCACGATCACCGCCTTGGCGCGGAATTCGAAGTCGCCGACTACTTTTCGTGACGAAGCCCGACCGCGTTCCAGATCGGTCTGCTCGAGTACACTGCCGCGCACGCCGACCACCGCACCGTTCTCGACGATCAACTCGTCGACCTGATGCCGGAAACTGAAGCCGACCAGTCCGTGGCGCTCACCTTCGAGCACCGGCTCCTGGAATACCCGCACCACCTCGGGGCCGGTACCCCAGGTGAGGTGGAAGCGCGGCACCGAATTGCCGTGCCCATCGGCGAAGGCGCCACCGCGCTCGGCCCAACCGACCAGCGGCGTCACCCGCAAACCCAACTCGTGCAGATAGTCCCGCTTCTCGGTAGCCGCGAAGCGCACATAGGCCCGCGCCCACTGGCGGGCCCAGTAGTCCTGGTCCTCGCGATCGAAACCCGCCGAACCGAACCAATCCTGCAGTGCCAGTTCGTAGGAGTCCTTGATGCCGAGGCGGCGCTGCTCCGGACTGTCCACGAAGAACAATCCGCCCAGCGACCAGAAAGCCTGGCCGCCGAGGTTATTGCGATTCTCCTGGTCCAGCACATGCACCTTGCGGCCGGTCTTGACCAGTTCGTGGGTCGCCACGAGCCCGGCCAGGCCCGCACCGACGACGATGACATCTGCCTCTTGCGTGAATTCGGGACTCGGGTCGGTCATGGTCATCCTTCGGTTTCGGTGCTGTAGACCAGCACGATGTGGCAGAAAAGGTCGGTGCGTCGCATGCGCACTTTGCGGCTGCGGGGTTCCATCAGCACCTGAACGGCGGTGCCGTCGTGCACCGCGACCAAGGCCTGTCCGAGCGCGACGGGATCGGGCACGGTCCGGCCGACGCGGGCCAGTGCGGCCACGATCGTCGGCATCAGCGCCGCGACGATCGCCTCCTCGCGTCCGGCCATCACCTGCCGCAGGCCGGGTGTGCGCAGCGCGTGCGAGGTGAATTCGGCGGTGATGCGGAACCAGTCCTCGTCGATCGGCACGGCGCGGTCCAAGCGTTCGACCGCGGCGCGGATATCGGCGACGCCGTCGATCGAGAAGCCGTCGAGGGTCGCGCGGATACCGGCGATCATGGCGGCCGATCGCTGCTCCCACATGGCCAGGAACAACTCGTCGAGCGAGGTGAAGTTGGAGTAGAAGGCGCCACGGGTGAACCCGGCCCGTTCGCAGACGCGTTCCACCGAGGCGCGGCCGAAGCCCTCTTCGGCGAAGACCTGATACGCGGCGGTGAGCAGGCGTTTACGTGTTTCGGTGCGCCGACGGGTCACCCGGCGCATCGGGGCCTCCGCATCGGTGGTCGAGGCCAAGGTGCACCTCCTCGGGCATCCGGTCCATTCGATACAGGAATGTATTCAATACAGAAATGTATCAGAAGGCCGACTCGCCTTCGGCGGAACGGGTGAACCAGCGCGGTCGGCAGGGATAATCCGAAGAGACCGTTCTCCCTGTCGGGTGAGGAGTGATCGGCATGAATGCGAGTGCGGCGACCACGGGCATGACCGGCTGGCGGGTGCGACGGCCGGGACCGATAGATGGCGGACCGCTCGACTTCGTGCGCGAAGCGGTGCCCGAGCCCGCGGCCGGTGAACTCCTGGTGCGGGTACTGGCCTGCGGGGTCTGTCGCACCGACCTGCATGTCGCCGAGGGGGATCTGCCGGTGCATCGGCCCGGCGTGGTGCCCGGGCACGAGGTGGTGGGGGAGGTGGTGGCGCAGGGACCGGGATCCGCTGGGGCACTCGGCTCTTCGGCTCCCGGATTCGCGGTGGGTGATCGCGTCGGCATTGCCTGGTTGCGCCACACCTGCGGAATCTGCCGGTACTGTCTGCGCGGCGCGGAGAATCTCTGCCCGAATTCGGAGTACACGGGCTGGGACGCTGACGGCGGTTACGCCGAATATGCCACTGTCCCAGCGGCTTACGCCCACCAGCTGCCCGGCGGATACAGCGATATGGAAACCGCGCCGCTGCTGTGTGCCGGGATCATCGGCTATCGGGCGCTGCAGCGCGCCGATCTGTCGAGGGGTGGACGGCTCGGGATCTACGGCTTCGGCGGCAGCGCGCATATCGCCGCACAGGTCGCGCTGGCGCGCGGTGCCGAGGTGCATGTGATGACCAGGGATCGGGCCGCGCGCGAATTGGCCGCCGACCTCGGCGCGGCCTCGGTGCAGGGTGCGGCGGATCGGCCTCCGGTGCAACTGGATTCGGCGATCTTGTTCGCGCCGATCGGCGAGCTGGTGCTGCCCGCAATGGAAGCGCTCGATCGCGGCGGCATTCTCGCCGTCGCGGGCATCCATCTCAGCGATATCCCGGCACTGAACTATCAGCGGCATCTGTTCCAGGAGCGCGAGATTCGCTCGGTGACTGCCAATACCCGCGCCGACGCGCGCGAATTCCTCACGCTGGCGGGCGAACACCGTATACATGTGACCACAACGGGGTACTCCCTCGGTACGGCGGATCGAGCCCTCGCGGATCTCGCATACGGACGTTTCACCGGCGCAGCGGTTCTCATCCCATAGGCGCCCGAATCATCGTGCGCGGGAACAGATTCCAGGACACGATTCAGCGCTGAACCGGTCTCGCTTCAGCTGAGTTGCTTGACGCAACTCTCTATCGTTCTTACCTTCACGGATATAGCCGGGTGACAGTTGTCGCTGACAATCGTCACTCGGCTTCTCACAACGGCGTGAGAGGTGATCACGATGGAAATCCGGAAGGTAAGAATCCTCGAGAAGTGGCGGCTGGCACGAGTATTCGCTGTGCTATTGCTCGTCGCGACGGCGGGGGTGGTGACCAGCATCGCCGCGCAGGCACGGGCGGATTGTGCCGCGGTCGATGTGGTCGTCGCCAGAGGCACCGGGGAACCCGGGTGGCTGGGCTCCGTCGTCGGCGATCCGCTGTATGACACTCTGCTCCAAGCACTTCCGGTGAGCAGCAGCGCTTACCGGGTGGACTATCCCGCGGACCTGCTCGACCCCACGTCGCTGAGCCGAGGTACCCAGGACATGACCGACCATGTCATTCGGCAGTCGCAAATGTGCCCGGATCAGCAGTTCATCCTGGTCGGCTACTCGCAGGGCGCGGCCGTCGTGCACGGTGTCGTCGGCACCGGCATCGTGACCGCGCTGCCCGGGATCTACGTGCTCCCCGGCGATCTCGAATGGAAGGTCTCCGCGGTTCTGCTGTTCGGTGATCCCCTCCGCCTGATCGGCTGGGGCGTCCCCGGCAACTACGCCTGGAAGACCGCCGATTACTGCACCGGTGGTGATCCGATCTGCGGTGGCGGCTTCGACCCGAGCCAGCACACGAACTACGGCTGGGCATTCTGGCCGGCCGCGGACTTCGCGGCGGGCCGGGTATAACCGGGAAATCCGCGCGGCGGGGTCGAGCATCGACCCCGCCGTCGGTGTGTTCGCACGAGATTCATGCCGATGGCACCCGGGCGTGGGACAGTCAGAAGTATGAGAGCGCACCGTCGCATCGGCATGATCATTGCGGGACTCGTGAGCATCGCCCTGGTGGCGGGGTGCGGTACCGCATCCGACAGCGGTCACCCGACCACCTCGACGGCACCGGGGGTGATCCCGCTCATCTCGACCGACGATCTGCGCGGCGCGCAGTCGGACGAGATACATCTGTTCGGGCTCAACGATTTCCACGGCAATCTGCAACCACCCACGGGTTCCACCGGCAAGATCGCCGGACACGACGCGGGCGGTGCCGCCTACCTCGCGACCCATCTGGCTCGGTTGAAGAAGGCGTATCCGGCCAGTGCCGTGGTGTCGGCGGGGGACAATATCGGCGCGAGTCCGCTGGTCTCCGGACTCTTCCACGACGAGCCGACCATTACCTTCCTGAATTCCATCGGGCTGGCCGCATCCTCGGTGGGCAATCACGAATTCGACAGCGGCGTCGTCGAATTGGCGCGACTGCAGCAGGGCGGGTGCGCGCTCGCCGGATGCTCGCCCGGCGCGCCGTTCACCGGAGCGAAGTTTCCCTTTCTGGCCGCCAATGTCACCGGTGCGGACGGTAAGCTACCGCCCACGCTGCGACCGTGGATGATGCTCGAGGTCGGCGGACACAAGATCGGTGTCATCGGCACGGTGACCCCCGAGACGGCGAGTATCGTGCTGCCGGAAGGCATTCGGGGCTACACCTTCGGCGATGAGGTCGCGGCGATCAATCGCTATGTCCCCGAGGTGAAGTCGGCCGGTGCGCAAACGGTGGTCGCCCTGGTGCACGACGGTGGTGTGCAGAAGACAGCCCAGAATGCGGCGGTCGACTACAACGGTTGTGCGAATATCTCCCCCGAGGTCACCGCATTGGCAAGCGGTGTCGATCCCGCGGTGCGGGTGCTGTTCACCGGACATTCGCATCAGCCGTATGTCTGCACCATCGACGGCAAGGTGGTCACCCAGGCCGCCTCCTACGGTCGGCTGATCACCGATGTCACCCTGCGCTTCGGCGCCGACGGTGTGCAGGCATCGGCGGTCAACCGGGTGGTGACCCGGGAGGTCACTCCGGACGCGGCCACCACCTCGCTGATCGACTTCTATGCCGAGCAGGCCAAGCCGCGCGCGGAGCGGCCGGTCGGCATCGCGGCGGCGTCGCTGCCACACGAACCGGCGGGCTCCGGCGAATCGCCGCTCGGCGATGTCATCGCCGACTCGATGCTCTCGGTCACCGCGGCCGCACCAGCGGCGGCGGTCGCGGCCTTCATGAATCCGGGCGGGGTACGCACCGATCTGAAGTCCGGTCAGATCAGCTACGGCGATATCTACAGCGTGCAGCCATTCGGCAATCAGGTCGTCACCGTCACCATGACGGGCAGTCAGATCCTGCGTCTGCTCGAGCAGCAATGGAGCAACGGCAAGGCGACCGTGCTCTCGCCCGCCGGGCTCACCTACACCTATGTCGAGTCGAGTCCGAAGGGCAGCAAGGTCGTCGCGGACAGCGTGCGTATCGGCGGCCAACCCCTCAACCCGGTCGCCACCTACCGCATCACCACCAACAGCTTCCTGGCTTCGGGCGGTGACGGTTTCACGGTCTTCACCGAGAGCACCGACAAGACTGTCGGACCCATCGATCTTGATGCTTTCGAGACCTATCTGAATGGCCGCCCCCCGCTGGAATCGCCGCCCGCCCGCGCCGGGAAGCGCTGAGCCGTTGGGCAAACGCGGTGTCCCGATTAAGGTTTCGCGTTCGGGCATTATCTGAAAACTGTTGTAACACACAATATTAGCGACGCCCATTGGTGACCATTCACACATCGCCCTTGGCCGTCGTTCGCTTGCTCGAGGCTAGCTGCGCCGATTAAAGTTACCCACCAGTAGGGCAACGGTGTCCCTGCATTGGCTCAGCAAACTGTTGGCTGGAAGCCGAAATCAATGATGTCCGCATTCACTGCTGCATGCTGGGCGCGCATGTGTGACAACTCAATTCGAGTGCGACAGCAGGAGGAAATGCGATGACGACTTTCATCGTGACGGGCGGAACCGGATTCTTGGGCCGGCGGGTTGTTCAAGAACTGCTGGCGGCCGATTCCGAAGCCATTGTGCATGTGCTGGTTCGCACCGCGTCGGTGGCGAAATTCGGTGAACTCACCGCGGGCTGGACGGGTGGCGAACGCGCATTTCCGATGCTCGGCGATCTGACCGCCGAAGGTCTCGGTTTGATCGAGGACGCGCCCAAGGCCGACCACGTGATCCACCTCGGTGCGGTCTACGACATGACCGCCGACGAGGAGACCGCACACGCGGCCAATGTCGCGGGCACGCGCTCGGTGTTGGAGCTGGCCCGCGAATTGGGCGCGGTGCTGCACCACGTCTCCTCGGTCGCCGTGGCCGGTGACCACAAGGGCAAGTTCTTCGAGGAGGATTTCGACCTCGGCCAGCGGCTGACCTCGCCGTACCACCGGACCAAATTCGCCGCGGAGAAGCTGGTCCGCGAATCGGAGGGGGTGCGCTGGCGGGTGTATCGCCCGGCGATCGTGGTCGGCGATTCGCGCACCGGTGAGATGGACAAGATCGACGGTCCGTACTACTTCTTCCCGGCCATCTCGCGCCTCGGCGCACTGCCCGCCGAACTGCCGATGCTGCTGCCGGATCTGGGTGCGACCAATATCGTGCCGGTCGACTACGTGGCGGGCGCGATGGTCGAGCTGGTGCGCCGCAAGGGGCTCGACGGACGTACATTCCACCTGGTCAACCCCGAGCCGCAGCCGTTCGGCGATATCTACGGTGCGCTCGCTGCCGCGGCGGGTGCGCCGACCGGAATCGGTACGGTGCCCGGCAGCGGGTTCGCGCTGAACGGGCTCGCTCACATCCCGGGAGTCGCGACGGTTCGCGATTTCCTGTTGGAGCAGTTGGGAATTCCGGCCGAGGTCGCACCGCACGCCTCGTTCGCGGCGGAATTCGTCTCCGACTCCACGCGGGCACAGCTGCGCGGGACCGGGTTGGCGGTGCCCTCGTTCGAGAGCTACGCCGGGCGGCTGTGGCAGTACTGGGCCGAGAACCTGGATCCGAACCGGGGCCGGCCCGGCGACAGCGGTGATCCGCTGGACGGTCGCGTCGTCCTGATCACCGGGGCGTCCTCCGGTATCGGCCTGGCCACCGCACATGCCGTCGCGCAGCGCGGTGCGACCGTGCTGATGGTGGCGCGCGGTGTCGACGATCTGCACGCCGCGGCGGAGTCGGTGCGGGCCGAAGGTGGTGTCGCCCATGCCTATCCGTGCGATATCACCGATTCCGACGGTGTCGACGACCTGGTCGCCGCGGTGCTCGCCGATCATGGTCATGTCGATTATCTGGTGAACAATGCGGGACGGTCGATCCGTCGCTCGGTGGTCAATTCCACCGACCGTATGCACGATTTCGAGCGGACCATGGCGGTCAATTACTTCGGTGCGGTGCGACTCATTCTCGCGCTGCTGCCGTCGATGCGGGCGCGGCGCTTCGGACATATCGTGAACATCTCCTCGATCGCCGTGCAGACCAAGGTGCCGCGCTTCGCCGCGTATGTGGCGAGCAAATCCGCGCTGGACAACTTCAGCGAGATTGCTGCCGTCGAGAATCGGGATGCGGGAATCACTTTCACCTCCGTGCGCATGCCATTGGTGCGCACGCCGATGATCGCGCCGACCGATATCTATCGCTCGCTGCCGGTGCCGGATCCCGACCGCGCTGCCGAAATCGTGGTGCGCGCCATCGAGGATCGCCCGCACCGCATCGACACCCCGGTCGGCACCTTCGCCCAGGCGGTCGAACTGCTGATGCCGTCGGTCAAGCGGACGATCATGCACCAGGGGTTCCGCTGGTTCGGTGAATCCCATGCGGCGCAGGGGAAGCAGCAGAAGACGGTGGCACCCGCCGCGACCGACGATGCGGATCAGGACTCCGGTCGCAATGCGCTGTCCTACCTCGCACCGGTGGTACTGCCACTGATGGCACTGCCGAGCCCGGCCGCGCGGGTCACCCGGGTAATCCCCGGCCTACATTGGTGATAGATCCCATCATGGGCTGATCGTCCCGATGCGCACCGCCTGCTGCGGCGAGCGTGGGACGTTCGGCCCTGGTGTGGACGATTGGTGTTTCGTATTCTTGCGGTGCCGACCTGCCGTATTTCCTGCGCGTAGTTGCGGTCCGGTGCCGGGGTGGTGACGAATCCTGGGACAAGGGACCGTCGAACTCGTCGCAGGGATAACGGTCGTGAAATCTCGTAGGAATGGTGTGGGGCAGTTCGATCAGTTGACCGATGAATTTTTGTCGGCCCTCGAGTTTCTGAAAAAACTGTCGGCCGAAGGCGGTGGGATGACCGCCCTGTGCGGCGCTTGTGTGCGGGTGCTGCCGGTGCAGCGTGCCGCGATCCTGATCCAGGAGCGCGATGCCGGGCTGCAGCCGTGGGCCACCAGTGATTCGGTGGCGGCGCGGGTGGAGGCGGTGCAGGCCACCGCGGGGCAGGGCCCGGCCGTGGACGCTGCCGTCGCCGGTGTGCCGGTACTGGTGGCCGATCTGGCCGAAACCGATGTGCGGTGGCCGGGTTTCGCCGATGAACTGAACCGCGTCGCGGTGGCCGGGGCCGTGGTCGCGGGGTCGATGGTCGCGGTGCCGTTACAACTGGGAGTGGTGCGTTTCGGGGTGCTCGATCTGTATCGGGCCGAACCGGGCAAACTGGAACCGTACGTGATTTCGGCGGGGCTGCACATCGCCGATCTGGTCATCGCGCAACTGGTGGCCGGATCGGCGAAATCCGCGCACGCCGCCGCGCAATGGTGGGATCAGCCGCTGACCAGTCGCACGATCCACCAGGCGGCCGGAATCGTGCTCGCACAATTGGACATTCGCGCACCCGACGCTTATGCGCGGCTACGCGCCTATGCCTTCGCGCACGGGCTGTCGCTGGCCGAGGTCGCGGCGCTGGTCGTGGCGGACCGGCTGCGCTTCGATACCTGACTCAGTCCGCCGCGTCCGCACGCAGATCGATGCGCCCCTCGACGATGTCACCAGCGATTTCGGAGAGCCGTCGTCCGGTGGTGCGAGCATGTCCGCGCATGAATTGGAACGCACGATCCATATCGCGGTCGCCGCGCTCGGCGAGCACACCCTTGGCCTGCTCGATGGCGACGCGCGTGTTCAGGGCGGTCGGCAACTGCGCCTGGATCATCGCGCCCTGTGCGAGCATCACGTGTTGCGCGATGCCGACGGCCGCGATATCGGCGAGGATCTGGCCGATGCGCAGATCCAGCTGTCCCAGCGCGGTGGCCGAGGTGGCAAGGATTGTGAGCGCGCCGATGCTGTCGCGGTGCAGCCGCAGTGGCACGGCATAGGCGGAGCGATATCCCGCGGCCCATGCCGCGGGTGCGAACTCCGGCCACAGATCCGCGTCGGCACGCAGATCGGAGACCGATGTCGCGGTCTTGTTCCGGTAGGCATGCAAGCTCGGTCCCTCGTGCTGTAACAAACCGAGCAGTCGGGCCGACTCGTTGGTAGAGGCAAGTACTTGCAGCTCACCGCGTTGGTCGGCTAGCAACAATCCGGCATCGCTTGCGCCGGTGACTTCGGTACACGCTTCCAGTAGCTGCTGACATAGTTCGACAACGTCGAAATCGCTCGCCAGCGAGTCGACCGCGCGCACAAGTGACCGTAATAACTGGATCGAGTCCGGCAGCGGCTCGGATGATCGGTCGTGCTGCCGATCGTCGAATGGGGGCGCCATTGCAGTCTCCCGGTCGCGGTGATTGCTACTCGCCGCAATGCGGCACATTTAAACGGAGAGAATTCAGCGAAAATAAGCCTCACCTGGCACATCGTTGTGGCACGGTCAGGTCGAGCCTTGTCGTCCATCGTGGCATTCGGATAGTAGTCATGTCGACCACTATCCGATGGCCGGTCAACGGAATCCGATGAGTAGCTGGATAATTCAAAGGAGCATGGTGGTGTCGAAATTGTGGTGTGTTACTTCGCTTGGCCATACCATGGAAACGTCAGCAAGTGCGGCGCGGGACTTGAGGGGACGACCGACTTTCGCACGTGTGGGGTGATTCGGGTGTCTGACAACAAGGTGCTGGTTGCCGCGGCAGCGCGACTAGCCGAACTGCTACCTGCGATCGGTGACACGGCGGAGATGGTGCGCCAGCTGATGAACAGTGCGATCGTCGCGCTGGATCTGGCGGGCTGCACCGTCATGCTGATGCCGGACGAGACGCTCACGCCCGACGAGCGCTCCCGGATGGCCGCCGCGGCTCCGGACGAACTGGTGGCCATGGAACTCTGTCAGCATCGCAGTGAACGCGGTCCGAGCGTGGACGCGTACCGGTCCGGCAAACCCATCGCGATCGACGATATCGGTCGACACGGCGAGCGCTGGCCGGAGTTCGCCGCCGAGGCGGTCCGGCACGGGTTGTCGTCGCTGGCCGAGATCCCGATGCGGGTCGGCGAGACCACGGTCGGTGCGCTCGGCCTGTACGGTCCGAGCCCACGGATCTGGACCGACCAGGATCTCTCGGTGGGCGGACTGTTGGCGAGCATGGCGACCGGCCACATCGTCAATTCCAACGTGCTACGCCGTCAGCAGCGTCTGACCGCGCAGTTGCAGCATGCGCTGGATTCGCGGATCGTCATCGAACAGGCCAAGGGTGTGATCGCCAATGCCAGGCGGACCACGCCGGAGGTCGCGTTCGAACTGATCCGCACACATGCTCGCAAGAATCGGGTCGCCGTACACGCGGTGGCGAAAGGGATCGTCGAACTCGGCCTGCGCGTCTGAGTAAATCCATTACTGCGCGAAAGTGCATGATCATTTGCGCGCGGCGCGGTAATGTGAAGTTGGACTATCGGCCCCTGTCCCCGGCCGATTCCGTTCTCCGCCAGTGCCGTCCATGCCCTCGACGGTCTGCTTCGACGCAGCTTCATACGTCGAAATCAACCTGCATGTCGCATCACTTGTTTGTCTGGGGGCAATCGTGATCCTGCTCGTTTCATCTCGGTCCGAACACAATTCACATCGGTCCGTACGACTCCCAACCACGCTGCGGTCCGTCGCTCGGCCGGTTCGTAATCGGATTGATATCGAATCCGATGGCGTCGATGCGGAATTGGTACATCGCATCGGCGACGGCGATCAAGAGGCCTTCGCCCAGTTCTACCGCCGCACTCGCGGTCTGGTCTATCGCCGGGTGCTGGCGATCGTCCGTGACCGTGGGTATGCCGAAGAGACCTGTCACGACGTCTACCTCGAGGTATGGCGTTGTGCGATCGGGTTCGACGAGCGCCGCGGTTCCGTGCTCACCTGGTTGCGCATGCTGGCCCATCGCCAGGCCGTAGACCGGGTCCGGCACGAACGCGCCACCATGGACCACAATCACTCCTGGGGCAGTCGCGATTATCAGCCCCCGACCGATGTGGTGGCCGAGGCGGCGGTGTGGCACGACGAAAGGGACGCCCTGCGTCGCAGCCTCACCCATCTGACCGCACTCCAGCACGAATCCATCGCGCTCGCGTACTACTCAGGACTCAGCTATCCCGAGGTTGCGGCGCGTCTCGGGGTCGGTCTCCCCACGGTCAAATCCCGGATCCGGGCAGGGCTCGAGCACCTGAAGACCGACCTGTCCGAACCGCTCAACTAGCGCCGGGTAGGACTGCCCGTGCCGACGGTGAACGGCGCCAGCAGCGTCCAGCTGCAGCCGTCCTCGGTGCGGGCGGCAACCGGCGAATTCCCGGCCTCGCTCGAGATACCTTCGAGGCGGAAGTGGAGCGTCCTCGCTCGGCCGATCGAGTGGTTATCCGGATCCGATCGCGTTGCCGACGATGTCGGCGATGCCAGCGCGGAATGACTTGGGGGAGAAGGTCATTGCGTGGGCTCGGATTACTGTCGGATCGTAGAGGGTGGAATCGAAGTCGCGCATGGCCTGCGCCAGGCCCGCGATGACGTGCTCATCGCTGCCGTGTTCGACGAATTGGCCGGTGATTCCGGGGCGGACGGTATCGCGGGACCCGCCCTGATCGACCGCGAGAACCGGTGTGCCACAGGCCATTGCCTCGACAGGGACGATGCCGAAATCCTCGATGCCCGGCATGAGCAGTGCGCGGCAGCGGCGGTACATGTCGAGCAGGGTCTGGAAGGGTGTGGCACCGAGGAAGGTGGTTTCGGAGCCCGCGATCGCGTCGAGTTGGGGGCGGAAGCGTCCGTCGCCGAGGACGACCAGGCGCACACCCGCGCGCTGGGCGGCGCGAATGGCCAGGTCGGGGCGCTTATAGGGGACCAGGCGCCCAGCGGCGAGGAAGAAGTCCTCGCGGGGCACGGCCGGGTCGGGGGTGAAATCGTCGACCTGCACCGGGGGATTGACCACGGTCGAGGGCAACCGCCACCAGTCGCGGATGCGATCGGCCACCGCGTGCGAGTTGGCGATTACATGCGTGAGATGTGGGGCTGCGCGCAGTTCGCCGCGGCGCGCGAGTTGGCCGAGGGCGGTGAGTGCGAGCTGTCCGGCCCGGCCGCCCGCCTCCTGTGCGCGGAATTCCGGATCCCAGGCCCAGCGCGCCGGACTGTGCACGTACACGATGGTCGGTGCGTCCGTGGCGAATGCGGCCTGGGTGGCGAAGGCGTGATGACTGATGAGCACCGCGTCGAACCGTCCGCGCAAGGGCAGCCCTCGAAGGGCGCGTGGCACGAACGGCAATAGCGGGGCGTGCGAGCGACGACCGGTGGCGGCGTATGCGCCGCTGAGCCAGGTGCCCCGCACCGCGGTCAGCGGCGGTCGGATGCCTGCGGGATCGACAATCGGCGCGAATATCTGTGCGTCGGGCCAGGTTTCGACGAATTCGCCGACCACCGCCTCGGATCCGCCGTATTCGGTGAACCGCTCGTGCACGATCGCGATCCGCGGCGAACCGGTCCCATTGTGCGACAGGTTCATTCGGCCACCGAGTCGATGCGCCGGGGCTCGGCCTTGCGTCGAATGGCCGGAGCCACCGGGCGGCCCTCCAGCAATCCGTCGACCGTGCCCTGCTCAATTGCCTTGCGGTACACGCTCGCCGCCTCGCGGCACGCCGTGATCGTCTGGTCGATATCGGATTCGGTATGCGCGGCCGAGGTGACGAAGGATTGACCGAGCACACCTCGATCCAGCAGTTCCTGCAAAAATAGCGTGCGGAACTCCTGAGATGGCCGCCCATCGGGATCGCGGGTCACGAAGATCAGACAGGAGGGACGGCCCAGCACTTGCAGGTAGTCCGCGATATCGAGATCGGCGGCGATCGCGTTGACACCGTCGGCTAGCAACCGACCGGCGTATTCCAGTCGTGCGATCGGATCGCCGGTGGTGTATTCGTGCGCGACCGCCCGAAACGCCGCCAGCGAAGCCGATTCCGGCCCGTGCGTGGTGGACAGCAGAAAAACCCGATCGCGGTCGGTACGCAACCCGCCGAGCTCCATGAACTCGCGCTTACCCGCCAGCGCCGAAATCGGAAATCCATTGCCCATCGCCTTGCCCCAGCACGACAGATCGGGTGTCACCTCGTATATGGCCTGCGCCCCGCCCAGCGACCACCGGAACCCGGTGATCATCTCGTCGAAGATGAGCAGCGTGCGATGCCGATCGCAGAGTTCGCGCACACCTTCGAGAAAGCCGGGTGCGGGTTCGTGCAGTGCGGTCGCCGCCTCCATGACCACGGCCGCGACCGCGCCGGTATGCAGCACGGCGGCCAGCGACGGCAGGTCGTTGTACTGGAATTTCATCGTGCCTGCGACGGCCTCGGTGGGTATGCCGCTGTCCATCGTGGTGGTCCCGATGAACCAGTCGTCCACCGAGAAGAACGGTTGATCGCAGACCGCGATGACGGTGCGTCCGGTCGCGGCCCTGGCCAGCCGCACCGCGGCGGTGGTGGCGTCGGAGCCGTTCTTGGCGAATTTGACCATGTCGGCGCCCGGCACCAGCGACAGGAAGTCCTGTGCCGCAAGCAATTCCAGCTCGGTGGGTCGACTGAAGCTAACACCGTCGGCAATCGCCCTGGTCACGGCCTCGAGCACCGGGCGATACGCGTGGCCGAGGGTGACCGAACGCAAGCCCATGCCGTATTCGACATAGCAATTGCCGTCGGCATCCCAGACCCGACAGCCCTCGCCGCGCACCAGAATCGGCGCCATGAACTCCGGATACTGATCCGGCCCGCGGGCATAGGTGTGCGCACCGCCGGGTACCAGATCGTGCAGGCGCGCCTGGAGCTCGTTGCTGCGCGCGAAACGGTTGCGACGGGCCGCGGGGTTGTCGGGGTTGGTATGGCCGCGGTCGACGTGGTCCATGCTGAACTCCTGGGCAGAGATGATGCACGCGCACACAGGGCCCCCGGCACGAATCGGCTTGCGCGCGATAGGTTCTCCGGTTCACTGTACGTCCGGTGCGACGCCGTGTCCGCGCAACTCCGTCACCGCTGGGCGATAGGGGTGGTAACCGCCCACAGGTCGTGATCGGCCCGCCGACCGGTGGCGCCGACGAAGCAGCGCATGCGTCCCTCGCGGACCATGCCGACGCGCGCGGCGATTTCGGCCGCATGCACATCGCCGGGTTCGATGGCGGTCGCCACCCGGCACAGGCCGAGTGTGGTGAAGGCGTGGTCGAGTAGCAGCCGGGTGGCCGCTGTCCGGACCTGCTCACCGCCGACGGCTGGATCGGTCCACACGAACATGCGCGCATTGCGATCGAACATATCCAGATCGAACAATCGGCATTCGCCCGCGTAATCGCCGTTCACCTCGACCGCCAGCACCAGACCCTGTTCGGATCGCAATCCCGCACGAGCACAGAAGAATTCGCGTAGCCAGGCGATTCGTCCGTGCCGACGCTCCCATGCGGCGGCCGGCGCGTTCGGCTCCGGATCGAGTGCGGCGCGGTTACGGATTCGCGCGGCCCGCCACCGGGTCCGGTCCAGCAGGTGCCGACTGCGCAGCACCACCCTCGGATCGTCCTGATCGGTGAGGCGGGTTGTGGGCGGTGAGCGCAGCGGATCGAATCGGTGCAGTGCCCGGCCCGCGCAGTAGCGGGCAATGGCGGCCAGTACGGTGGTCCGGTTCAGCGGCGTATCGGTGTCGGCGTCCGGCCGGGCGGGCTGCGGCGTTTGCGGATGCTGGGTCGAGTGGTTCTCGATCCAGTGCCGCGCGAAGCCGTTCGGTGGGATCGCGGCTTTGGTGATCGCCCACAATTCGTGGTCGCGCCGAGCCCCGCCGACATCGAAATACCTGGTCATCATCGCTTCTCGCTGGAAACCGATGAGGGCGGCGCCGCGCGCGGTGGCGAGATTCGCCGGGGAGATCGGGGCGGTAATGCGTTGCAGACCAGCCAGTCCGAAACCGAAATCCAGCACCATGGACGAAGCCAGGCCACCGATGCCGTGCCGTGCCACCTCCGCGTCCACCCAGATCCCCATTTCGGCGGAGCCGGTCGCGGATTCGATGGAAACCACTTCGATCTGGCCCGCGAGTCTGCCGTCGACCTCGATCACCAAGGACAGTCGGCGACCCGCCCGCGTCTCCGCACGCACGCTGAGACATTCACGGACCCAGAGCTTTCCGGTATGTCGCGCATCCCAGTCCAGCGGCGAACTCGACCAGAAGGGTTCGATACAGCGTTGATCGCGTAGCCGGATCCGCCGCCATTGCGCGTAGTCGTCGAGCCGCGGCGGGCGCAGCACGACCGTCGCACCGTGCAATGTCATGGGTCCGAGCCGGATTCCGGACAACGAACTGCTGGACATGCTCACTCCCGGGGTCGTTGGCGGCCGAGCGAGGTTGTTTTCACGGCACCATCGGTGCCGACCGATAGACGCCAGTAGCCGCCCGCCGCGTCCTTGAGGATGATCCCGCTCTCCGCGTGGTCGGAAAGCCAAGCACCGCTGGACAATACGGCCGATCGCACGGTGCCGTCGGGGGCCTGCGCCTGGTAGATATCCGCATTGCCCTGCCCGGCCCGGCCGACCATGGTGCCGCTGTACTGCGGCGCGTGCATGCCGTCGCGCCCCATGACGTGCCACTTCTCCGGAAACATGCCGGGCGCGAGATCATCGGAGGCACTGGAGATCAGGTTGACCGCGGTGCCCTCCGGACAGCCCGTCGCGTCGATGCGCAACTCGATCGGCGGCCGATCGGAGTCCTTGTCGAATTGCACATTGGCCAGATACGGCTGCCGACAGTAGACGAGGTCGAGCCCGACCGTGCGCGCGGCGACCTTGCAGTTGATCATGCCGAACTGGGCGGGTCCGCCGCGGTCGCGCTGGCCCACCGACAGCGCCGTATCGGCGCCTTCGAACCAGACATTGGTCAGCCACCAGTCATTGGCCGCACCGTCGATGCTGATATGCCGATCGGTGGTGCGCGGATCCTCGTCGGAGACGAATTCCACATTGGTGAGCGATAGCCCCGCGTTGTGGTTGTTGCCGGTGCCGAGCACGCCGATGTAGTTGCTGGTGAGTTTGGAGGAGGTCACGTAGTTCTGGATGCAGGAGGTGACGATGCCGAAGCCGAAGTTGTTGATATCGCAGTTGACGAATGCCGTTCCACCGGTGTTGTTTTCGAGGACCACACCGCGCTGCTGCAGGAAGCGCGGATGGTTGTCGCTGAGGTGATTGCCGCGAATCACCACTCCATCGAAGGAGCAGCGGAACGATTCCGACAGCACCACCGCCGTCGAGCGCGATCCGGTCAGGAAGAAGCCGATGCGGGAGAACCGCACGCGGTTGCGTTTTCGCAGTGTGATGAGCGTGATGTCGGCATCGCAGGTGACCAGCGTGACATCGCCGCCGTCGCCGAGAACCGTTGCGTAGTCGGGCAGATCGGGCCAGGAGGTCACTTTGTAATGGCCTGCGGGCAGATACAGCACGAGCGGCGCGTCTCCGACGGCTGCCGCCGACCGGATCGCCGCGGTGTCATCGGCGACGCCGTCCCCGACCGCACCGAAGTCGCGGACATTGCGCGCCGACGGTGCGTCGGTGACATGCGGTGACCGGAATTCGACACCCGGGGAGTCGGAGGAGGAGCAGGCGGCCAGGGGTACCGCGGTGGCGGCGCCGAGGGATGCGGCCAGCAGTCGTCGGCGATGGACAGCCTCGAAACTCACAGGCGCAGCCTCCCCACCAGCCGCTGTATACCCGTGCCGAGCTTGCTGTACGCTACCGCGCCGGTGAGCAGATTGTCCCCGAATGTGGCCAGCGCGCCGCGGATTCGCGGTGCGGTGCTGGTGCCGAGTTCGACCACCGCGACGGTTTGCTCGCACAGCGGGGCAAGGGCGATCGCATCGGCCGCGTGGGCGACCGGTGCGGCCTGAATCACCACATGGTTGTAATCGGTGCGCAGTTTGGCGATCACGGCCGCGAACCGGTCGGAGGCGAGCAAATCCGAGGTGTGCTCATCCAGCTCGCCCAGCGGCAGCACCGTCATCCCGGCCTGCGGCCAGCCGGTCAGTGCATCGGTAACGGGCAAGGATCCGTGCAGGACACCGGCCAGTCCGGGCACCACCCCGGGGACGATCTGCTGTGATCCGCCGTGACCGGAGGTGTCGGCGTCGATATACACCACATGCCGTCCGGTATCGGCGAACGACTTGGCCAGTGCCATCGCGATTTCCGGCTCCGACCGTGCCGACAGACTCGACAGCAGCACCGTCGTCGCCTCACCGTTGCGCTGCAAACGCGTTCGCAGCCTTCGGGTTTCCTCGACCGCGCCCGGACGACCGAGATCGATGATGCCGAGGATCGGCACCGGCGCGCTGGTACGCGTCGATCCGGGAATCGGGCCCGCCAGCACCGCCTCCAGATCATTGGAGGTGCGCAGCTTGCGGTCGGTGCGATCGCGGACGAAGGCGGCCAGCCCGCCCAGCGCGAGTCCGGCCAGCACACCGAGCGCGAGCAGCCGGGTCGATTGCGGACCGCTCGCTCCGGAAGGCAATTCGGCCCGGTCCACGACCTCGGCGCGGGCGGCGGGTGCGGCGTCCTTCTCGATGGACTCGAGTTCGCCGATCAACTGACGGAACTGTGCGACAACGGTATTGGCGATATCGCGGGCGCGTTCGGGTGAGCTGTCCTTGATCGAGAAGACGATCAAGGTGGTGGCGGGCGGCGAGGCCGCGGTGATCTTGGCACGCAGTTCGTCGACCGACATCTTCAGGCTGAGATCGTCGATGGTGCGCTTGGCGACATTGGCGCTGGTGGCCAAGTCGAGGTACGACCGCACGCGCTGCTGGGCGGCCAGTCCGCCTTGATACGAATCGTTGACCGAGGTTCCGGTCGCCATCGAGACGTAGACGCTGCTCGTGGCCACATAGTTCGTCGGTTGGCTGCGTGCGTAACCCACCGCCGCGAGTAGGCACAGCACCAGCACACCGAGAATCAGCATCCAGCGACGACGCGCGATATGCCAGTAATCGATCAACCCCATTGTTCGGAACCTCTTTTCCCGATGACGAGCAAAGGCTGTTGCGGTGGCTGCGATAGGACCCGCGGTTTCGCGCGGCGGCGATATTCCTGGACCGCCAAATAGATCAGCGTCGCGAGCACCGCGGCCTGCAGGAATTTGCCGAGCGCTTCCATGCTGCCGAGGATGCCGCGCTCGAACAGCGAGGAGGCTCCGGTCAGCGCGAGCGCGAGCACCACCATCGGGAAGTGCCGGGAATACAGCGCTTTGGCCCAGGCGAGCAGCAGCACGAAGGTGAAGCCGACGCTCACCACGATGCCGGTATAGCCGCCGATCACATAGCCCTCGTTGATATTTCCCTCGGCGAGTGACACCGAGACTCGTGTCATATCCACCGAGGCGCCGCGAACGTCGTCGGCCCATGCGGTACCCGACTGGAATTTCGGGGCACCGAGCAGTTGGGTCGGAATCAGGCTCAGCGCGGCGTGGCGGAACTCCTCGGCGGGCGTCAGCCAATATCCGGTGCCGTGATAGTAGGCGTCGGTCGCGGCCTCCAGCAGATCGAAGCGCCGCAGGATGCTCAGGAACGGGCGCACCGAAGGCGGATATGCCGAACTGGTCATCGCTGCCTCGGCCTTGCCTGCCTCGGTGGTCTTGAACGACTGCAACCACCCGAAACCGCCGATGCCGAGCACCGCGATGGCCAGCACACCGACGACCTTGGCCTTGGTCCAGCCGAGTATCGCGAACCGGACCGCCACGGCCAGCGCGGCACCGAGGATCGGGGTCTTCGATTCGACGACCACGGTCCACATCAGTTCCCCGGCCAACAGCGCACCGATCAACAGCGCGGTGGTGCGCGGCTGGGCCGGTCGGATGAAAATGATCAGTCCGAGCGCTGCGACGGTCGCGAGAATGCTGACGAAGGCGAGAATCGGATTGGCGCTGTCGACATCACCGGCGTGCCCGGTGGATCCGGAGGCGTAGGAGGCGCCCCTACCGAGCAGCCCGATGACGTAGATGGCGGCCAGGGCGGGCACGAAATCCGGATTGCCGGTCATCGCGGGCGCGCGGGGTACCGGATGGTGTCGCGACCAGATCGCATATCCGACAATGAATATCGCGTATACCCACAAGCCGAAGACGACATGATGCAGCACCAGTGCGATGCCGCGGTCGTAGCCGAGTACGGCCAGTCGCGGGTCGGGCACATTGTCGCCGTAGTGCGGTTCGGGTTGTACTGCGAGGAGTACCAGCGGCCGGGCGAGGTAGGACAGCGACCAGAATGCCGCCTGCGCGATGATGAAAACCCGTGCGACGCTCGGCACCCACGCCGCAGCAACCACCAAAGTGACCAGGGCGCACGCGATTGCGATGATCTCGGAATAGGCGGTCATGACTGCGCCTCGCTGGCGCTCGGCTCCGTCATGCCCGCCTGGGCGGCTGTGTCGATTGTTCGCTCGCTGCGCTCGCTCATGAATGAGCCTCGAGTGCGTCCATGATCTCGCGCGCTCGGTCGACGTATCGGTGCCCGCCGTCGGCGATCCGCCGATATCCGGCCTCGGCGATCGCATCCGCCTTCTCCGGATGCCGCGCGCACCAGGCCAGGATTTCGCGCAGTTCGGTCTGATCGGCGAACAGGAAGCATTCGACGGTGTCGCGCAGAAGTTCCGCATGTTCGTCGGTGCGTTCGCCGACGAAAAGCCCACCCGCGGCGGGCACCTCGAAGGTGCGACAGGTGTGGGTGTCGCGGTTGTCGGAGTTGAGCAGCACCAGATTCGCGGTGACATCGGCGACCACGGCCGAATAGCGCGAACCGTAAACCGGGCCGCCCACCGTGGCGCGGGTGGTACGTAATTCCGGAACCCGCCGCCAGCCCGGACCGCGCACGAGCATCCGGTCACCGTGTTCGCGGGCCAGCGCGACCAGATCGGCCCGGCGATCGGGGCGGCAGACGCCGATGAAGCCGACCAGGTAGCGCGGTGTCCGTCCGCGCGCGGCCGGATAATGCCACGCCGGGTCGTAGGCGCTGCGGACGAAACCGACCGCCTTCGCGCCCCGATCGAGGAGTTCGGGCACATTGTGCTGCTTGGTGGTGACGATCAGATCCCAATCGGACTCGTGCGCAAGGTATTCCGGACTGATGTTCTCCGGATTGGCGACATCGTCGGGGCTGTAGTGCACATGCAGCCGCGCCGGGATGTCCAGCAACCTGCGCTGGTCGAGGTGCACGGCTTTAAACGCGAAGATCAGGTCCGGCTGGAACTGCGCTGCGGCACGGTCGATTTCGCCGTGCAGGTCGGTGACGGTCCACGGCGCGCGCCGCCGCGCGAACTTGGCATAGACCCACGGCGGCGACAGTCGTATCGGCAGGGTGACCGGGGTGGAGTCGACGACCACCACCTCGTGGCCCGCCTGCCGGAAGCCGTCCGCGAGCGAGCGCGCATTGCTGCCGACCCAGTCGTCCCCGACGAACAAGATCTTCACGCGGTGCCCTCCTCGCGCATCAGCACCACGGCGGGACTCGAGGCTACGGGCGCCGTGCGTTCGCGCACGATCAATGTGCGGACCCGCGCGAGATACCAGATAGCCGTACTGAATTCGACGAGCACACTGCCGTAGACGAGTGTCCAGACCGAATGAGTCCGAAAAGCAATGAACAGTGCGACGCCTGCGACACAGGTGCCGAGCACCGCACCGATGAGCACACCGGTGGTGTCCTGTCGCACCGGCAGCAGCGCCGTGGTGACGAACGAGGTGATCGTGGTAGCGGGCAGCATGAAGATCTCGACCCGCAACAGCCCGACGGCTCCGGTGAATTCATCACCGAAGACCAGCCGGATCAACAGCGGCGCGGCCAGCCAGACGGCCACGGCCGCGACGGTGGCGACACAGATGCAGGCCGCCAGCGCCAGCAGCGCGTGCCGCCAGAATCGGTGATCGGTGCTGCGCCTCGCCATGCGGGGCAGTAGCGCGAATCCGATGGGATCCAGGGTGGATTGGATCGCGCGCACGAGCCGATCGCCCGCCGAGTACAGACCGAGCGAAACCGTGTCCAGCACAGCCGAATACACCGCGGCCGCGCCCTGACCGTAGGACGTCACCAGCACCCGCGACGTGAGAACCGGTGCGCCCGTCCGCAATACGCTCTTGAATTGCCGGGGCGGCGCGGGCGGGCCGAAGGTGCGCAGCGAATCCCACCAGGTCAGCGCCACGGTGGGCACGGACGATATCAGCAGGCATAGCAGTGCGAGCTGCGCGCTCGGCATCCGGGGAAGTAGCCCGACGAGCAGGATCAGATAGCCGACCCGGCCGACCGCCTGATAGGCGGTCGACGCTCCGAACCGGCCCTGCCCGATCAGCAGCCAATCCTCCGAGACCGACCAGAATCCGCCCGCGAACAGGCCCAACAGGATCATGTCCACCTGCACCGACGCACTCGCCGCCAGACAAAGCAACAGGGCGATCCCGATGACGCCGAGGGTGCTCGCGCGGATCGCCAGATAATCGCCGCGCAATTGATTGATCATCTGCAGTCGCGCGCTCTCGCCGTCGCGTTCGCGCGAATCGTGCACCCGCGCGGCCAGGAACGAGGTGATGCCGAGATCCACGAGCAGCGAGCCGATGAAATACGACGACATACCGATTGCCAATAGGCCGAGGCCGTGTGCGCCGAGCACGCGCGCGATCAGCGGAACCGTGACGATCGTGATGACGTACTGTCCGTACTTGCCGAAGGTGACGTAGCCGATATCGCGCAGCACCCCGCCGAGGCCGTGTGATCGGTGCAGGCCGCCGCCGGGCGCGCCGCGTTCGTCCTTGCGATGGGCCCCGCCGGTGGCGGTCGGTGTCGGTGGTTCGGTGGGCTGGCCTGCGGCATGTTTGTGCTCAGACATGCGGAGTCCGTTCTCGCGGATTCTGGTGGCCCCCCGCGGCGGGAGCGACGGGCCCGGAGGCGGTAGCGGAGCGTGACCACGTAGGGCCCCGCGAGCGCCGCCGATTGGGTACGGCACCGTTGCGTTGGGTTATGGAATTCAGGAAGGTGGCGACGGTGTGCGCCGAAGCTTCGATGTCGAAATCCTTGGCGCGGGTGCGGGCCGCCGTGGCCAGGCGGGTGCGCAGCGCCGGATCGGCGATGAGGGTGTCGAGCGCGGTGGTGAGTTGTCGCTGATCGCCGCCGTCCACGAGCAGTCCGTTGACACCGGGTTCGACGATCTCGGCAGGACCGCCCGGTCCGGAAGCGATCACCGCGCAGCCCGCGTGCATACCCTCGACCACGACCTGTCCGAACGGTTCGGGAAGTACCGAGGAGTGCACAAGGATATCGGCGTCGCGCAGATAGCCTCCGGGATCGTCGACGTGTCCGGTGAAGGTGACCGGCAGTCCGAATTCCTGTGCCATGCGCGCCAATTCGGCTTGGTAGGGCTCCTCGTCGAAGAAGGTGCCGCCGATCAGAAAGATCTGTCGCGGTTGCACTTTCATCGCCGCGATGGCGCGCAGCAGCACGTCCTGGCCCTTCCACGGCGTCAGCCTGCCGACGGCGACGAGGACCGCTTCGGTGGGCGCACGCTGCGCGGCGCGCTCGATATCCTCGCCGAGTTCCACACCCGGATAGGCCACCACCGCCGGACGACGGCCGATCCGCAAGGTGCGCAAGGTGGTTCGGCTATTGGCAAGATAACCATGCGCCGTGAGTCGGCCGAGCAGCTGGATGACGACCGTCGGCAGTCGGCCGAAATAATCGACCGAGATCCGATCGTGCACCTGCCACACCAGCGGAATTCGCGCTCGTCGCGTCGCGATCGCACCCATCACCAAAGCCTTGGTGCTCTCGGCGATCAACACATCGGCACCCAGTTCGCGCGCGGTCGCACCGAGCGTCCAGCCCAATCGCAGCAGGGCGATGAATCCGGCGACCAGCCGCACCGGCCCGGACCCGATGGTCATGGCACGGCTGTCGAAAGCGCCACGCACGACGCGGGTCTCGACTCCGCGCGCCCGCATGCGTTCGACCATCGGGCCGTCCTCCGTATAGATCTGCGCGACATCGATGAGCCCCGGCTCACGCAGCGCGGCAAGTAACCGCAGCGTCGCCAGTTCCGCGCCCGACGGCGCCGCGGTATGCGCGAGAAAGAGGGCCTTGGTCGTCCTCGATGGGGTCATCGCCTTAATTCCTGATACATCGTGAGATGACGCTGCGCTGTGACATCCCACGAGAAAGTTTCCGCGTGGGCGCGACATTGTTCGGGCGTCGGCAGTGCACCGTTCAGTGCGGCCACGATCCGCGCGCCCAGTGCCTCGGCCTCCCCGGCGGGCACGATCAGCGAAGAATCCAGTCCGCGTACCGAATCCGGTAGTCCGCCACAGTCGGTGACGATCGGGGCACGACCCGCGGCGAGGGATTCCAGGGCGATCAGACCGAATCCCTCCAGCGCGATGGTCGGGACAACGGTGAGCGCGGCCCGTTCATAGAGTTCGGTGAGTTGTCGGTCGTCGACACTGCCCGCGAAGGTGATCGCACCGTCCAGCCCGGTACCGGCGGCCTGGGCACGCAATTCGCCCTCGGCGGTACCGGTTCCGACGAGGACGAGTTGAGCGTCCGGATGTTCGGCGAGCACGCCCGGCCAACAGCGCAGTAGCGTGTCGATGCCCATCCGGCGTTCGAGTCTGCGCACACACAGCACGGTTCGGCGGGTACCGGTCGGAATCGGTGCGGCTCGGAATCGGGTCAGATCTACACCGGGCGGGATGACCCGGATCCGGTCGGCCGGGACCCGATAGTCGTTGCCGAGTACTTCACGAAAGTGATTGGACAGCACTACGAATCGGTCCGCACCCGCATAGCGGATCCGCTCGAGCAGATACTTCGCCCGTGCACCGATTTCGCTCTGTCCGGTGAGGCGGCTCTCGGCGGCCCACGGTCCATGGAAGTGCACGACCAGCGGCACCCGCCCGCCACGCGCGAAGGCCACCGGACCATACAGCGCGAAGTGCCGGTCGAGGATATCCGCGCGGCCCAGTTCGGCCCGCTCCAGAAACGCGGAGCGGGCCCGGGTGATGGTCGAACCGCCGGTTCGTCCCCACGACCGAGCGCCGGGCGGATCATCGGCACCGGTCGTGCCGAATGCCGACGCCGAAACCTGTACGGCCGGTTGCCGTGCGAGTGCGTGGAATAGTTCGGTGAAATAACGATTGAGTCCGCCGGGGGCTACCGAAAACCATTCTGAACCCGTCATATGGACGCGCAATGCCCCGGTTGCTGGCGTCACCGCGGCCCCCTACTCTTGGCGATGCCGGGGCGAGTCCGCTACCTGAACTCGCTTCCCGCGCAACAGTCTACAGCGTGTCATCCAACTGGATGATTGGATAACGCCACCCTTTTCGGGTGTCCTAGACCACCGCCACGGATGTGGTGAGGGTGTCGGTTTCCGCGTCATCCGGGACGGTTTCACCCACACCGGAGTGTGGGCCAGCGCCGTCTCGTCGGCGGACATTGATGACCGGGGCTCGCGCTTCGGGCTCCCGGGCCTGGGTTTGATGATGTTTCTCGCCCCAGGCGGCGAGATTGATCGCGGCGTTGAGATCACGATCGAGGCGGTGACCGCAGTCGCAGGCGAAGACCCGATCCGCCAGCGTCAGTATGCGATTGCGAGTTCCGCAACGAGAACACATGCGACTGGACGGAAACCAGCGATCCGCGAACAGTACTTGTCCGCCGCGCCATTGCTGTTTATAGCTCACCAGGCGGGCGAACTCACCCCATCCGGCATCGCTGATGGCACGGGAAAGATGCCTATTGGCCAGCATTCCGGCGGTATTGAGGTCTTCCAGGACCAGCCGGTCGTGGGTATTGACCAGGCGGGTGGAGACCTCGTGTAGAAAATGCCGCCGCCGGGCAGCGACATGGGTGTGGTGCCGTGCTAATCGTGCGGTGGCCCGGCGCCGGTTGTTGGACCCCTGCGTTTTCGCGCCACGGATTTGGCCAGGCGGCGCTGCCGCCGCAGTCCCGCCGCCAGGGCGCGTGGGGCGTCGATGACGCGATCGAGTTCGCGGCCGTCACTGGTGGCGGCGACAAGAAACACCGACAGGCCACGATCGGTCCCGACCCACCCACCGTGATCCTGCGGCGCGCGTGGTGGGTGCCGTCGATCCGAGTGCAGATCGGCGGCTTCGACATTCACACTGACATGCCAGCGGCCCGCCCGGCGCGTGACGGTGACGAAAAGGATCTTCGCGCGCCCGCTGGCCAGCATCCGGCGCAGTCGGCGAGTATCCTCGCGGACCCGGATCGTTCCGAGCACCGGTAGCGTGATCGACCGGGTAATTGCGCGGTCCCCGACTTTGATCGATGACCGCCCACGCGATGAATTCCTGTTACGAATCCGGAATCGTTGGGTGGTATCGGTTTTCTTCTTGAACCGCGGGAACCCGACCCGGCGTCCACGCCGGATACCCGAACGTGAGGCCGACCAACCTGCCAGCGCTCGCCCGCAGTCGACTGCGGCTTCCTCGAACACCTGCTGGCACACCTCATGTCGCCAGGCCAGCCCCGTCACCACTACCGTCGCCACCCCGCCTGAGTCGACGGGGAACATGCGTCCGGCAGCCTCGGACTTCTTCCAGGTGTTGATGTGGTTGATCAGATCGAAACCCGACCACGGCACCACCACCTCTGGATTGGAATCTCGCGCGGTCAGCGCGGATTTCACCGCAGCCAAGCACTGGTTGTATGCCAACCGAGCAGCACCCGCGTGCCGGGCAAGCGCCGTGTGCTGCTCGACCGTCGGGTCGAGACAGAACTGAAAGCAGGTGTGCCGCACCATGAAACGCAGCATCGCACAAGCCACCGACAAGTTCCGGCGACAGTTCTGGCGTGCTGGCCCACATCGATCGAGTGGGGTAGATTTCACACGAGTTCGTGCCGGGCACGGACCGACCCGCGGGGGACCAGCGGGAGGGACTAGAACAGTGGGGACCAAGGGGTCTGTGACTGAGCACATCGATATCGCCGAACGTGAGATCCGGGTGCTCGTCGAGAACGGCGAGTACTGGCTGCGCAATCGCGGCGATATCGCGATGATGGTGGTCACCGTCGAGCGGATCCGCGCGCATTGGCCGCGGGCGCGCATCGGTGTGCTGACCCACCAACCCGGCGTACTACAGGGGCTGATGCCGGAGGTCGAGCCGATCTGCGGGCCCGATTGGCGCTGGGGATCCGACGGCTGGCTTGGAGTGCTATCGCGCACCGCGGGCACGAAAGTGGTTGGCCCGGCGGCATTGTGGTGGCGGGCGACCACGGATGGACCGAAGGATCGGCTGCGCGCCATCCGCACCCGGGGTCGTGGCGAGTCCGATGATGCCGCGACGAATCCGGTAGCACCGGAACTCGAATTCCCGGTGGAGATTCCGGCGGCGGTCGAACAGGCCTCGCTGGTACTCGCGATCGGCGGCGGCTATATGACCGATGTCGACCGCTATCAGGCGCACCGCACCCTCAACCTGCTCGAATACGCCTCCGCACGCCGCATCCCGTCGGCGCTGATCGGTCAGGGCATGGGACCGATGCGCGACCCATATCTGGTCCGCCGAGCCGAGGAGGTGCTGCCGAAGGTCGATTTCGTCGCGCTGCGCGAAGGGCGGCGCGGCCCGGAGTTGCTCGGTAAATTCGGCGTCGAGTCGGATCGGGTGCTGGTCACCGGTGACGATGCGGTCGAATTCGCCTATCGCAGTCGCGATGCCAGGATCGGCACCGAGATCGGCGTCTGTCTGCGTGTCGCGGATTATGCGAAGGTCAGCCTCGAAGCCCAGGGGATCGTCGGGCAGGTGGTGCGCACTCGCGCCGCGGAGTTGGATGCCGGGCTGGTGCCGCTGATCATCTCCGAATACGCCTCGGAGGACCGGCTTTCGACGTTGCCGCTGCTGGCTGGGGCGGACAAGGCGCTGCCACCGGTCGGTCGCGGTGGCACCCCGGCGGATGTGGCCCGGCAGGTCGGGCGGTGTCGCGTATTGGTGACCAGTGCCTATCATCTGGCGGTCTTCGCGCTGTCCCAGGGGATTCCGGCGGTCGGTATCACCGCCTCGGAGTATTACGACGACAAATTCCACGGGCTGGCGCAGATGTTCGGGACCGGACTGCGCGTGGTGCATCTGAACGATCCCGAACTGGAACAGGAATTGACCATGGCGCTGGATGAGCTGTGGGACGATGCACCTGCGCTCCGGGATCCTCTGCAACAGCGGGCCGTCGAACAGATCGATGCGGGCCGGAGTGGTTTGGCGCGCGTATTCGGATTGGTGGAAAACGGACCGGTTCGGCCGGTCCCACGATCAGGGGGATAGCTGTGGTGACGACGCTGTCGGTCTGCGTTCCGGCCTACAACTCCGGCCGGACGCTAGCCACAACCCTGCGATCGATCCTCGATCAGGATGCGGAATTCGAACTGGTCGTCCTGGACAATGCGAGTACCGATGATACGTCGGAGGTGGCGAGATCGTTCGACGATCCACGAATCCGATTGCTGCGCAACGACACCGTGCTGGCCATCGGCGACAACTGGGACAAGGCGATCCGAGCTTGCGCCGGGAAATTCGTCAAGGTCGTCTGCGCAGACGATGTACTGCGTCCCGGTGCGATCACCACCCAACTCGAGGTGATGACCGATCCGTCGATCGCCATCTCCTCCAGCCGTTTCGAGGTGATCGATGAGGCGGGGGAGGTGCTGGAGACCGAACTCGGATTGGCCGGGCTGCTCGGCAGACAGACCCCACGTGCCTTGGCGCGCACCATCGTGCGCCGCGGCCCCGCCGACTTCGGACCGACAGCGGCGGCCATGTTCTACCGCGAGCACTACGACCGCGTCGGCGGTTTGCGCGGTGACCTGGTCTTTCCCATGGACGTCGACCTGTTCGCGCGGGTCTCGTCCTTCGGCGCCTTCTTCGGCATGACCGAAATTCTGGCCGCCTGGCGCAATTCGTCGTTCAACCTGTGCAGCCAGACCTCCACCGTCAGCAAACTGACCGATATGTATCGCTTCCATCACCGCATCGCCAACGACTACCCGGATCTGGTTCACCGCGGCGATGTGCTCGCCGGTGATGCCCGCCTCGCCAAGGCGGCACTGCATCGCCTGCGCGTCCGTACCGTAGCCACCGTCCGCAACCGCCCGGATTTGCTGGTCTGACACATGAACTGGCAGTTTCGCCGGACTGCCGATGTGGTGAATCCCGATTCGGCAAACTAAAGAGACTGTTAACTAATCCGTTGCGGGCGCGCGCCCTGCGGCGAGTCGAAGTAGACAGGTTGCTGGGGACTCGCGGCAGGAAGCGTTGGTGTGGATGGTTATTGATCATGTGTCGCGGGGCGCGTTGCTATCCAGCACACTTCCGGACGAGCGCGGGCGGTTCGGTGAGTTCGGCGGCAGGTACGTTCCCGAAGGTCTGATGGCCGCGCTGTTGGAATTGGAACAGACGTATGCGCTGGCGCGGACCGACGCCGGATTCCGCGACGAACTCCGCGAATTGCTCCGCACCCGGGTCGGCCGTCCCACGCTATTGCATCAAGTGCCGCGCTTCGCGGAGTTGCTCGCGGTGCCAGGCGTGCGGGTCTATCTGAAACGCGAGGATATGACCCATACCGGTGCGCACAAAATCAATAACGCACTGGGCCAGGGATTGCTGGCCAAGCGGATGGGCAAGACCCGGATCATCGCCGAGACCGGCGCCGGTCAGCACGGAGTCGCGGTGGCGACCGTCTGCGCGATGCTCGGCATGGCGTGCGTCATCTATATGGGTGCACACGATATGCATCGCCAGGCCTCCAATGTCATGCGGATGACGCTGCTCGGCGCCGAGGTGCGTCCGGTGGAGACCGGCAGCCGCAGACTCAAGGAGGCCATCAGCGAATCGGTGCGCGATTGGGTGTCGAACCTCGACACCACGCACTACCTGTTCGGCACCTCGGCCGGGCCCGCACCGTATCCGATGATCGTGCGCGATCTGCAAACCGTCATCGGCCGCGAGACCCGGCTGCAGATCCTGAAATCCGAAGGCCGACTACCGGATTACCTCGTGGCGTGTGTCGGCGGCGGCAGCAATGCCATCGGCCTGTTCCACCCCTTCGTCGATGAACCGGACGTTCGGTTGATCGGTGTCGAGGCCGCGGGCCTCGGTGTCGAAACCGGGGTTCACGCCGCCACCCTCAGCGCGGGCAGTCCCGGCGAAATGGACGGCGCCTACAGCTATCTGCTGCAGGACGACGACGGACAGGTCACGCCGACTCACAGCATCGCCGCGGGCCTCGACTATCCGGGCGTCGGCCCGGAACTCAGCTACCTCAAGGACATCGGTCGCGTCACCTACCGCACCGCCACCGACGCCGTGGCTCTGCGCGGTCTACACGCGCTGACGCGCACCGAAGGCATCATTGCCGCCCTCGAATCCGCCCACGCCGTCGGGTATGTCCTCGAACTGGCCGAACGCGGTGATCTGCCCGCCGACTCGATCGTGGTACTCGGCCTCTCCGGGCGCGGCGATAAGGATCTCGCCATCGCGGCGCAGCGACTGCCGGGATAACCGATTCGCCCGACGGATGCCAGGATGGCCGAATGACAAACGGGGCGAACCGAATTGCCGAGCACACCGTCGAGCTGATGATGGACTACGGTCAGTTCTGCATAGACGGCGGTCTCGGCGATCCGGATACCGAGCCCGACCTGCTCGATCAGGCATTGGCGCAGCGGCCGTGCGCGGGCGACGGTGCCGCACTGCTCGTGCTGAGCCCGCATCAGAACAATTTCGAGATGTCGATCGCGGTGCAGGTGTGGGATGGCAGGCCGCCGAACGATCGCGACGACTGGCAGCAGGTGTGCGAAGGTCGACTGCGGGTGG
Organism: Nocardia pseudovaccinii NBRC 100343; assembly: GCF_001613225.1. GTDB lineage: Bacteria > Actinomycetota > Actinomycetes > Mycobacteriales > Mycobacteriaceae > Nocardia > Nocardia pseudovaccinii. The sequence goes on along the minus strand of NZ_BDBY01000026.1, from coordinate 9,620 downwards.
ATTCCGGTGGTGCACTGAGCATTTCGTCAATCGATATGTGGGCAGACCCGTGTCCGATACCGTCCGGCGACTATTTGATCGAAGTCAGCGGTCGCGGATTCGTGAACTACGGATGGCCGGGGACCACGACGCCGGGTGATATCTGGCGGATTCGGTTGTGGCCCGATGATGGTGGCGATCTGCTGCCGCACCGACAGTGGGATATGCCGGGATACGGCATCCCGGAAAACGTGCCGATACCCGAGCCGACCGCGGCGGAGGAATCCACGGAGCCGCAGTGGATTGTCGTCATGGACTCCACCGGTGCCCGGCGCGTCGAGGTCGCTGACCTCGAGGCGCAGGCTGCGGCGGCCCAGCGCGTGGCATGGGGCGGCGATCCGATACCGGAATTGCGCGAATACTTCTCGGCGGCGGAGCTGGCTCGCTTCGACCGTCCGCTCGCCGAGGCGATCGCCGCCATGGATGAGCCGAGCTTGCGAGGGCTGGCTCGACGGTGCGCGATCAAGGCGTGCGAGTTGGCCGGTATCGCCGAAAGACCCTGGGTGGCAGAGGCGTTGACCGCATTGGGCGATGGGAAACCGCTACCCGCACCGTTCGATGACATGCCGTCCGCCTTCGAGCGTCTGGACGAGGAGGAGTTCGGACCCGTCGAGAACAATTCGCGGCAACTCGTCGCAACGATCGTCGAGTCGACGCGTTCGCAGGCGAATCCCTTCGATAACGGTCCCGTGCATCGCCCCTACTTCGCATTGAGCGTCATCGAGCACGCGACGAACCCGGACGCTTTGGCCGCAGCGATAGCCGCACTGCATACCGCCGCACTCACCTTCGGTGCCGACGCCCCGGTACTATTCGCCGAAATCAGCAGCGAGTTCCGCTGAGCGAGCTGACCGAAGCAGGGCCAACTCCTCCGCGAGGATCTTCACCGTGTCGCGAATCTGGTCCTCGGTGTGGCATGCGGTGACGAAGAACCGCAGGCGGGCAAGGTTTTCCGGGACCGCAGGGTACAGAATCGGGTTGACGTTGATGCCGCGGCGCAGCAGCGCGTTCGACAGTGTCAGCGTCCGCATCGAGTCGCCGATGATGCACGGGATGATCGGTGTGTCCGCGCTGTCACCGGTGTCGATACCGGCATCGCGAGCCAGGCGCAGGAACAGTTGTGCGTTGTGCCGCAGGCGATCCAGCGGTGTGCGGTCGGTGCGCAGCTGACGGATCGCGGCCGCCGATGCGGCCGCGTTCATCGGGGTCATGCCGACGCTGTAGACGAATCCCGGTGTGGTGTATTTGAGGAAGCGGATCAGCTCGGCGCTGCCCGCCACATAACCACCGCAGCCGGCCAGCGCCTTCGATATGGTGCCCGACCACAATTCGACATCGCCGCGATCGACGCCGAAGTATTCGCCGATCCCGCCACCGTGTTCGCCGAGCACACCGATGCTGTGCGCCTCATCGATCATCAACAGCGCCTGATGCTTCCGCTTGACCTCGATGATCGCGGGCAGATCCGGAATATCGCCGTCCTGGCTGTAAACACCCTCGATCAGGATCAGCACACGGCGATACTGGTGCCGGATATCGGTGAGCAACTGGTCCAGTGCCGCATGGTCGTTGTGCGGGAACGGCCGCCGCGTCGCACCGGAGAGTTTGCAGCCCTGCAGGATGCTGTCGTGCGCGAGGCTGTCGTGGATCACCAGATCCTCCGGCCCGACAATGTGCCCGATGATTGTGACGTTCGTCGAATGGCCGCCGACGAGTGCGATCGCATCCTCGGTGCCGAGCAATCCGGCGAGTTCGGCCTCCAGTTCGCGGTGCACCGGCTTCTCACCGGAGAGCACGCGGCTGGCCGAACACGAACTGCCGTAGCGCGCGACCGAATCCTGAACTGCCGTCACGACCGCCGGATGACCGGACAGGCCCAAGTAGTTGTAGCTGGAGAAGTTGAGCACCGGCGCGCCGTCGATCACCGAGGTGTCCCGGGTGACGCCGTCGTTGATCAGGAAATACGGATTCGACAGCCCGAGCGCCTCGCCGCCTGAAAGCCGATCCGCGATCGCCCGCACCTCGGCGAAGTCGGAGATCCGATACTCCGGCGCGACGGTTGCGCGCTCGGGTTCCGGCGCGGCGGGCGCGGGCGCACCGGTGACCTGATCCGCGACATAGCCGATGACATCACCCAGGGTCGTCGTCGCCGTGAACCAGCTCGGATCGATGGTCAGTCCGGGAAGTTTGCGGACGAGTCCGCCGAACAGGTCGGTGAGCATGATCGAATCGAGTCCGACGCCGTCGGTGATCGTCCGGTCGTCCCGCAACAGGTCGGCGGGGAAGCCGCTGACCCGGGCCACCTCCGCGCGCACAATGGCGGCGACCGCCTCCGGGCTGACCGACGATCGCTCGGTGTCCGGTGTCCGGATCTCGGTGGATCCCGTCGCGACACTGGCCAATACGGCGGCCTGCTCGCGGAAGAGTGCGATCAATTGATCCATAGTGGTTGTTGCCTCAGGTGTTGTGGAAGTCGTTGTGTGGGTGGGGGGTTCGACCCAGAATCGGTGTTCGGTCGAGAACTCGTAGGTCGGCAGGCGGCGACGGACTCGTTGCGCCGATGCGTAGAGTCGATCCCAATCGGGGGCGAATCCGTCGCGGTACAGCGCGGCAAGGGTCTGCGCGAATTCGGCGCCGGTCGCACCCGGTCCGGGGCTTGGCGCGAGGCAGCGCGCCGCCAGCTCGGGCCGAATCCGGCCGACCAGCGCCGCCAGCACCTTTCGCGGGCCGACCTCGATGATATGGCTGGGCTCGGTGCCTAGTGCTCCCGCTACCGCGTCGGCGAATCTGACAGTGGCACAGACGTGTTCGGTCCAGTACGCGGCGTCCATGAGCTCGCAAGCATCGAGCAGGCGGCCGCGCACGGTCGAATAGACGGGAATATTCGGTGCACGATAGACGCAGTCCCGGGCGATGGCCTCGAACTCCGCCAGCATCGGCTCCATCAGCGGGCTGTGGAACGCATGGGAAACATTGAGCGCCTTCGTGATCACCGCACGTGCGTCGAGTGCCGCGCGGATCCGCTCGATCGCCGCGACCGGACCCGAGAGCACGAGATCTGCCGCACCATTGACGGCGGCGAGCGCAACCAAGGGTTCCTCGGCGAGGAGATCGGCCACCCCGTCCTCGGCCGCGCGTACCGCGAGCATCGCGCCGCCCGTGGGCAACTGCTGCATCAGCCGTCCGCGCGCGACCACGAGCCGACACGCGTCGTCGAGGTCGAAAACTCCCGCGACGGCCGCGGCCGCGAATTCGCCGATGCTGTGCCCGATGAGCCATGCGGGCCGCACGCCCGCGTCGGCGAGTGTCCGAGCGAGTGCGTATTCCATCGCGAAGATGGCGGGTTGTGCGAGGTCGGTGCGGTCGATATCGGTGCTCTCATCGAGCAGCAGGTCGCGCACCGAGCGACCCAGGTGGTCGATCATGCAATCGTCGACCGCCCACAGGGCGTGCTGGAACGACGGGTTCGCCGCGTCCAATGCCCGTGCCATACCGGCGAATTGCGAGCCCTGACCGGTGAACATCCAACCGGTGCCGACCGCTTGTGCCACACCGATTTCGGGTTCGCCCCGCAGGCGTGCGATAGCGTCGCCACGATCGGCCGCGACAATCGCCATTCGCGTGCGGCCGGAAGACTTGACCTGGTTGCTGGTCCAGCACAGCTGTGCGAACCGATCCTCCGGTACCGTCGCCAACGCGTCGGCGAGTCGAAGCGCGTTGCGTCGCAGTCCTTCCTGATCATTCGACGACAGCGTGAGTACGCCACCACCGGCCGCAGTCGGAGCTTGCTTCGCGGGTGCGCTCGCCAGCACGATGTGCGCATTCGTGCCGCCGATCCCGAAGCTGCTGACCCCGCCGAGCGCCGGTCCGTGCAGCGGCATCGGTTCCGCGACCAGGCGCAGACCATGGTGACTCATCCGCAGCCGGGGGTTTTCCTGTTCGGCGAATCTCGTCGGCGCGACCACACCGTGGTGCAGGCCGAGCGCGACCTTGATCAGTCCGGCGACGCCCGCAGCGCCCTCGGTATGGCCGAGATTGCCCTTGATGGATCCGATCCCGCAGGGTTCGGCACGGTTCGCCCCGTGCAGGGCGCCGAGCGCCTTGACCTCGATCATGTCACCGAGAATCGTTCCGGTGCCGTGTGCTTCGATGAAGTCCACGTCTTCCGGCCGCACACCGGCCCGCTGATACGCCTCGGTGATGACCTGCTGCTGTGCCCACCGGTTCGGCGCGGTGATGCCGTTGCTGCGGCCGTCGGAATTGACCGCGCTGCCTTTGATCACCGCGTAGACCGGCAGACCCTCGGCCACCGCATCGGCCAGGCGCCGCAGCACGAGCACGGCGACGCCCTCACCGCGCACGATCCCATCGGCATTGCCGCTGAACGGTTTACAGCGGGCATCGGGCGCGGACAGGCCCGCCTGGGTGTAGAACACGCCGACGGCCGGGGTGAGAACAAGGTTCACGCCACCGGCGACCGCCTGATCGCATTCGCCGGAAGCCAGTGCACCACAGGCGAGATGGATGGCGACCAGCGATGACGAACAGGCGGTATCGACCGCGATACTCGGACCGCGGAGATCGAGTTGATAGGACAGCCGGTTCGCGGTCATGAAATACCCGTTGCCCGAACCGTGCTGCGGTGTGATCGCGGCATAGTCGCTCATCTGCAGATTCGCCCACTCGTTGGCCATCACACCGACGAAAACTCCGGTGCGCGAACCGGACTGGGCTCGCGGATCGAGAGTGGCGTCCTCGAAGGCGCGCCAGGTGGCCTGCAGCAGCAGGCGCTGTTGCGGATCCATCGCCTCGGCCTCGCGCGGCGCGATGCCGAAGAATTCGTGGTCGAATGCGTCCGCGTCTTCGATGAATCCGCCGCTGCGGGTGTTGATGGTGCCGGGTCCACCGGCGGGGTCGTGGAGGTCGTCGGCATGCCAGCGGTTCGCGGGCACCTCCGCGATGGCGTCGCGTCCGTCGATCAGCATCTGCCACAGCGCATTGGGATCCGCTGCCTGCGGAAATCGGCAATCCAGTCCGACGATGGCGATATCCGTCATGCGACTTCGGCGAGTTCGGTGGTCAGAAATTCGGCGATATCGGTGATGGTGGGGTAGTCGAAAACCATGGTCGGGTCGAGATCGAGCTGCCAGCGGTCCTCGATCTCGCCGCACAGACTCACCGCGGAAACGGAGTCGAGACCGAGTTCGGCGAGCGGCACGGCCGGGTCCACCTGGTGCGGGGCACGGTTGGTGTAGTCGGCGATGCGCGTCACGAGCCAGCCCTCGATCGTGGTCGAGCGGGCAAAGGTGTTGGTGGTGAACAAGTTCGACTCCTGATTCAGACGGTCAGTGCTCGGTTCAGTGCCGGTTCGAGATCCTCGTGCAGTACGCCCTCGATGCGGTGCTGGAGGAACGCATCGCGCATCGAGCCGCGCTGCACCTTGCCGCTGGTGGTGCGATGCACCGCACGGCGCTCTACCAGAACGACATTCGGCGCGGGCACATCGAAGCCACGTGCCACGGCGACCTTGATCGAGGAGGTCAGCTCGGCCAGCGTCGAGCCAGCGAGCCGTGCGGGCTGCACGCCCTGCACCACGACCATTCGCTCCCTGCCGCCCGCGTCCACGGCGACGGCCACTCCGGCACTGTCGGCGAGCGCGGGATGCAGCTCTTGCACCAGTTCTTCGACATCCTGGGGATAGACATTGCGGCCGTTGATGATCAACAGGTCCTTGCGGCGACCCGTGACGAACAACTCGTTATCGCGCAGCAGACCGAGGTCACCGGTGCGCAGGAATGGTCCCTCGGTGCCGATATGGGCGTCGAAGGTGTCCACGGTCTCGGCGGGACGGTTCCAATAGCCTGCGGCGACACTGTCACCTCGGATCCAGATTTCGCCGACCGTGTTGTCCGGCAACTGCTCTCGCGTGTCCGGGTCGACGATGCGGATATCGAGACCGCGGGCGGGCGAACCGCAACCGACGAGCCGGGCGCCGCTTTCGGAGTCCAGATAGACCGGTGCCGCATCGACCGCTCCGACGCTGGCCAGCAATGTCACTTCGGCGAGGCCGTACGCGGGCAGGAATGCCGTGGGCCGCAGACCCGTCGGCGCGAACCGCTCGAGCACCGCCGTCACGGTCCGCTCACGGACCGGCTCGGCCCCGCACAGCGCGATCGTCAGGGTGCTGAGATCGAGTTCGGCCAACTGCTCGTCGCTGACCCGCCGGAGGATCAGGTCGTACGCGAAATTCGGTGCGGCAGTGATGGTTGCCCGGTATTTGTCGATGGCCTGCAGCCAGCGGACCGGACGCTTCAGGAAGGTCGTCGGCGCCATGAATACGAGATTCCCGCCGCCGTAGACCACCGCGAGCAGCAGGCCGATCAGCCCCATATCGTGGAAATGCGGGATCCAGCTGACGGCGGTCGTCGATTCACCCAGTCCGATCGCCATGATGGCGGCCTCGTTGTGCATGAGGTTGCCGTGCGTCACGACGACACCCTTCGGTGTGCCCGTCGAACCCGATGTGTACTGCAGGAAGGCGATCGTCGCGGAATCGATGTCGGGCATGCGCCAGGCGTCCGGGTCGCCGAGCGGATCGTCGGTGGCGACGACGGTCGCCGTGGTGGCCGCCACGACCAGCGGTCGCACATCGGCGCTGGTGAGCACCAGCTGGGCACCGGAGTCCGCGATTATGCCGCGAACCCGCTGCGCGCTGCTCTCGTAGTGCGGCAGCGGCGCCGGGACGGCCACGACACCGGCGTACAAACAACCGAGAAAAGCCCGTAGAAAGGCCATGCCGTCCTGATAGAGCAGCACGACCGGCTGCTCGGCTTCTCGACGTGTCGCCAGCCAAGCGGCCACGGCCCTGGCATCGCGATCGAGTTCGCGGTAGGTGACGATCTCCTCGACGAACTCGCGACCGACCTCACGCAGATAGGTGTACGACCTCGTATCCCCGTATTCGCATACCTGCCGACGGACTTGGTGAACGTAGCTCGGCTGCATACAGGGGATTCCTCCGGGAGATCGGAAACGGGAACACGAACAACTTTCCGGTGTCCGCGCCCCGCGGAACAGAGACCTCAGGGATCGCCCAGCAAACCCGAGGGTGGGCAATTCTCACCCCAGGGTGCCCACACAGCAGTGTGGCGCCCGATGACCGGACGCCACACTGCTGAGCACTGCGGACTCAGATGGTCCAGAGCGTGCCGTAGGTGTACACCGCATCTCCGTTGGCGCTGATCACCCGCACGAACGGGCGAATGGTCGTCTGACCGAGCACGCCGGTGACGGTACCGTGGAAGCCGGACATCCGGATGAAGCCCTCCGAGCCGGAGACGTCGCCGCCCGTGCATTCGAAGGTCTGGATGCCGGGCCCGAAACCAACCTCGAGCTCGACGCCCGCGCGCGGAATCAGTCCGTTGAGCTTGAGCACCGATCCGTCGGCGCCACCGAGATCGAGACCGAGGTCCGGCGTGTACCACTGGAACCGGATCCGGCCGTTTACCGTGGCCGGATATCCGACCTGGTATCCCACCGTGATGTGGCCCGACCAGTCCTGGGCGTTCGGTCCGGAGATGCGGTAGGAGGCCTCCCCGTTGTGGAACCACTCGCGGGTCAGCGGATTGCCGTCCAGCGGTGGAACGAAATCGATCCGGGTATCGGATTGAATCGCCTCGACCGTCCGATCCTGCCGATCGACGATCTGACTGGTGCTATCGATCGCCGCGGATGCGGCGCCGGTGGTAAAGGCCAGACCCGAAGCCGTTACCGAGGCCAGTATGAACGCGCGCAGACTCCGGCTACGGAGTGTGTTCTCCCTCATCAGTATTTCCCCTCAGGTTCCCCAATAACAGATGTCTCTACAGCAAAACGCGCAACGCCGACGCCGATCCCGCTACGACGGCGAACTCACGGCATATGTTCACCGCCCTTCCGAGGGGCCAGCCGGGTCGTCGACGACCCAGCGGCCGTCGAGCTCGGGAAACCTGGCACGGACCTCCGTGAGCAGATCGCGCAATGTCAGCAGCACGAAATCCGGTCGGGCGGAGACGAGTTCGGCCGGAGAGATGATCGGGATGTCGGTGCCCGGCATCCGGCGGCCCTGTTTGGCCGGTGAGGCATCGGCAACCGCGGCGATCAGTCCGCGGTGCACTCCGGCAATGCTGAAGAGCGCGACCGCGCGCGACGCCGCCCCATAGGCGTACACCCGTCTGCGGCGCGCCGCCATCGCCTCGAGCCAGCGGCGCAGGAGTCGGGCATGCTCGTCGGTCGTGCGCTGAAGGCCCTGTAGCGCAACGAGATCGGTGTACTCGGCTTCGGCGGCGCGAATCGCGCGCACCGAACCGTCCGGTTCGACCGCGCCGTGCACCGCGCCGATCAGGACGGTGCCGCCGTACAGGTCGAATTCCCACGCCGTCGCCACACTCATCCCGGCGGCCTCGAGCAATCGGCGCAGTGCGCCGAGCGAGTAGTACGCGAAATGCCCGTGCCGCAATGCATTCCACTGACCACCGGCGACAATCGTGGCCAGCGAGTGGTACTGGAGCAGCAGCAGACCCGTCGGTGCGGTCGCCGCGGCCCGCTGCGCGAAGGCGGCCCGCTGATCCGGCTCGTGCATGATGCCGAAGCAGTCGAGCACTACATCGGCGACCCCGTCGGCGGATTCGAACCCGCGCCCCGCGAGCAATGGCAGCCAGGTACCGCCGTGCGGACTGCCGAATTCGCGCACGGTCCGCCCGCGCAACAGCCCGGCGCGCGCCACCCGTGCCACCGCGTCGGCGGCCTGATCGCGCAGCGCCTGCGGCTCGATACCGCGCGGCTCAGCGGTGCGGGTGTCGTCATCGGCCAATTGCGCCAGCCCGCAGGCGCCGCAGACATCCATGCGCAGCGGATGCGCGGTCTCGGTGGTTTCGATCGCACTGCCCGCGAGCGGAAAGTGGTCGGCGGCAGGAACTTTGCCGAGATCGAGCACCGGGGTGAGTTCGGAACTCGAGCAGCCGCGGCAACCGCGGCCCGGGACCGCGCCGTTCATGACACGATGGCCTGGTGCGCATCGAACACACCGATCTCGCCGATGTCCTGGTGCTGGTGCCCGAACCCTTCCGGGACGACCGCGGCCTGTTCACCCGCACCTTCGACGCCACGGAGTTCGACGCCCACCTCGGCGCACCCGGTACGGCGGCCGCATTCGTGCAGGATTCGCAATCCCGTTCGGCACGCGGAGTCATCCGGGGCATGCACGGACGATCCAGGCGCGGTGAGGCGAAGCTGGTGCGCTGCGCGCACGGCGCGGTGTACGACGTGCTGGTCGATATCCGGCCGGATTCGCCGAGTTTCGGGCGGCAGCAGGCATTTCGACTCGACGACACCGAATTTCGGCAACTCTACGTGCCGCCGGGCTTCCTGCACGGCTTCCAGGCGCTCACCGCGGCCGCCGACGTCTGCTACCGGATCGACCGTCCGCACGATCCGACCGAGGATATCGGCGTCGCCTACGACGATCCGGAACTGGCCATCGCCTGGCCGCTGCCGGTCACCGTGGTCTCGGCCCGCGATCGAGCTGCCGGTAGTTGGCGCCA
>NZ_BDBY01000025.1 GCF_001613225.1 Nocardia pseudovaccinii NBRC 100343 | reverse complement strand
AAACTTGCCGAGCCGTGGTGATCCGGCGCATCGACGCGTCCAGCACCCCGGTATCCCGCAATTTCTCCAGACGTGGCAACCGGGTGAACCGGCGGAAGAAATCGTCACTGGTCAGTCCCCTGGCGGTGTATTCGCGATACAGCTGCTCGGCCCCGGCGGCCACCGTCCAGGTGGCGCGGTAGCCGAGAACCGAACGGGCGGTGGAGAAGTCGACGCGGTAGGACCTCGGGTCCGCGCCGCTCTCTCCGGTGATGGCCAGCCGGGCGCCCGGCACCGCGTTCACCACGGCCTCGGCGATTTCGGCCACCGTGAGGTTGTTCGCCTCGGTACCGATATTGAATGCCCGGCAGTCGATCGCCGCGCGCGGCGCGGTCAGGCAGGTAGCGAAGGCCTTGGCGATATCGTCGGCATGCACCAGCGGCCGCCACGGTGTCCCGTCCGAGAGCACCTTGACCTCCCCGGTGAGCACCGCGTACCCGACCAGATTATTGAGCACGATATCCGCGCGCAGGCGCGGCGAGAAGCCGAATGCCGTTGCGTTGCGCAGAAATACCGGCGTGAAGTCGGCATCCGCCAGTGCCGCGACATCGTCCTCGACTCGCACCTTGCTCTCGGCATAGGGCGTGATCGGACGCAACGGGGCATCCTCGGTGACCAGATCCTCGCCCGCCGCGCCGTACACCGAACAGGTCGATGCGTATAGAAACCGCCGCACCCCAGCCTCTTTCGCGAGCCGGGCCAGCCGCACCGACGCGTGATGATTGATCGCGTAGGTGATTTCGGGATCGAGTGCGCCGAGCGGATCGTTGGAAAGCGCCGCGAGATGGATCACCGCATCGAATCCGGTGAGCTGATCGATGGTCACATCGCGCAGGTCGACCGCGAGACCGGGCGGATCGCCGGGCAGTCGGCCGAGGACGCAATCGGCGAAGAACCCGGCATCGAGTCCGACCACCTCGTGGCCCGCGGCGCGCAGCACCGGCGCCATGACGGTGCCGAGATAACCCTGATGTCCGGTAAGCAGGACACGCATGCCCGTGTCTTCGGCAGTCAATTGAGCTCCAATAGTCATGACAGACCCAAATCGACGACGACCTTGTCGACAACGAATGCTTCGGCATGCCGGTCCCGGCATTGCACCCCGCGCAGCCGGGACAGACCGGTGAACGACTGCTCGTCGAACCAGTCCCGCCCCACTTGGGAAGGGTAGTGCTTCTGCAGCAGCCGCGCCTTTTCGTCGGCGAATTCCGTTGATATCGGCACGAATACGGTCGGGGTCGGCGTATCGGTCTCCCACTTCAGAATTTCGTAGCCGAGCACCAGATGGTCCCGGAATTCGGTGGGTACCAGTTCGGCGAGGAGCCGATGATCCTGATGCGCGTCGGCGCGCTGCGGTGCGAAGACCAGATCAGGTTCGGTGCTCGCGCGGAAGGTGGCCAGCGCCTGCTTGATCCGGTCCCAGTGCGCGGGTGCTCGGCCGTCGGGCAGGTCGAGCACCGTCACGCGCAGATCCGCGTTCGGGCAGAACGCGGCCAGCGCGGCCCGCTCCTCGTCCTCGCGCACCGTGCCCGCACCGGTGAGCACCAGTGCGCGCACCCGCAGCCCGGAATGCTTGCGCGCCAACGTGAGCAGCGTCGCGCCCATCCCGATAGCGATGTCATCGCAGTGCGCGCCGAGCACCGCGATCTCGGTCAGTGACCCGGTGGTCAGCGCGATCATGCGAGCTGTTTCTCCCAGACCATCCACGGGCGAATGCCGGATCGGTATGCCGCGTCGAGTTCGGCGCGTTCCTTGAAGGTGTCGGCGGGCTTCCAGAAGCCCAGATGCTGATAGCCGTAGAGCCGGCCCTGTCCGGCCAGCCTGCCGCAGGCGTCGGCCACCAGATCACCGCCGGGCGGCAGCAGATCCAGTACCTCGTGGCCGAGTACGAAGTATCCGCCGTTCTCCCACAGCGGCATCGACGAAACCGGCCGGATCTCCTTGACCTCGCCGTTGGGCTTGATATCGACGCAGTGGAACGACTGCTGCGGCGGCACCACCATCATCGAGGCCGCCGCGCCGGAGGCGTCGAAGCGCTCGATCATCTCGTCGAGCGGTGCGTCGGTGAGCACGTCGGCGTAGTTGGCCAGGAAGGTCTGCTCACCCTCGAGATATGGGCGCACCCGGCGCAGCCGCTCGCCGATGGCCGAGTCGAGACCGGTGTCGACGAAGGTGATCGACCAGTCGCTGATATCGGTGCGCAGCAACTCCACCGAACCGTCGCGGATGACGAAGTCGTTGGAGACCGACTCCTGGTAGGTGAGGAAGAAGTTCTTGATGTGCTCGGCCCCGTAGCCGAGGCACAGAATGAAATCCTTGTGGCCGAAGTGCGCGTAATAGCGCATCACATGCCACAGCAGCGGCCGTGGACCGACCAGTTGCATCGGCTTGGGCAACATGTCGGAGCCGTCGCGCATCCGCATCCCGTACCCGCCGCAGAACAGCACAACCTTCATCGCGCGTGCCTTCCCCTCGATTCAGCATTCTTCGTTTCCCCGAGCACGGCGCTGTGCAAAGTCGGTAGTGGATAGACCAGTTCGCCGCCCCACTCGGCGATATGGCTCAGTTGTGCGGTGATCTCGGCCTCGAGGTTCCACGGCAGTACCAGCACCACATCGGGTCGATCGAGATCGATGCGGGCGGTCGGGTAGATCGGGATCCGGGTGCCCGGGGTGAATCGCCCGTGCTTATAGGGATTTCGGTCGACCGTGTAGCTCAGTAGGTCAGGACGGATCCCGCAATAGTTGAGCAGAGTGTTGCCCTTGCCGGGCGCGCCGTAGCCGACCACCCGCCTGCCCTGTGCGCGTGCGTCGAGCAGGAACCGCAGCAGCTCCTGACGGACCTGTCGCGCGCTGGTCTCCAGGTGCCGGTAGCCCTCGGGCCGGTGCAGGCCCGCGGTCTGCTCACGGTGCAGCACCTCGCGCACCCGGCTGCTCGGTGCGTCCGCGACCGGCTCCGGCCGAGCCCACAGCCGGATCGAACCACCGTGGGTGGCAAGCAGTTCGACATCCACCACGGCCAATCCGGCAGTGGCCAGCGCGCGCTGGGCCGAGAGCACCGTGTAGTACTGGAAATGTTCGTGATAGATGGTGTCGAACTGGCCGAGCTCCATCAGATTCAGCGCGTGATGCACCTCGATCGAGAGCCAGCCGTCATCGGCGAGCAGTTCGCGCAGTGCGCGGGTGAATCCGCGTAGTTCGGGGACGTGCGCGTAGACGTTGTTGGCGACGACCAGGTCAGCGGGCCCGTGCTGGGTGCGGATCCGCTTGGCGAATTCCTCGTCGAGGAAGGCGGTTTCGGTCGGCACGCCGAGTTTGCGCGCGGCCGCACCGACATTCACCGAGGGTTCGATGCCAAGGCACGGGATGCCCGCGGCGACCACATGCCGCAGCAGGTACCCGTCGTTGCTGGCGACCTCGACCACGAATGAATCGGTCTCGAGGTCAAGCTTTTCGACAGCTTCGGAAACGAAGACTTCGGCATGCCGGACCCAACTATCGGAATACGAGGCGAAATACGCGTATTCGGTAAAGGTTTCCTCCGGCGTGATCAATGCGGGGATCTGCAACAGCAGGCAGTCCTCGCAGATACGCAGATGTAGGGGATAGGTCGGCTCGGGAAGGTCGAGTTCGTCCACCGCGAGGAATTTCTCGCACGGCGGTGTGGCGCCGAGGTCGAGCACGCTCGACAAACGCTCGGAATCACAAAGTCGGCAACGCATCCTGGCCCCCTGCCTCCTGCCGCGTGGATCGGCCCCGGCGAATTACCGGCATGCCCATGACGTCGGCGCGATCAAGTGAGACGTTACAGCGAATCGCTTGCATATGGCTCGTGAAATCGATTGTGCGGTAGCGGTTTTCGGACGATTTCGGGGGTGCTTCGACCAATGGCATCTGGTGGGCAAACAGCTCTCTTGGTGGTGAAGCCCCCATCGTCACTTCCATCTGGTGTGGGCGCGGGTGCGCCACCTGCCGACTTTTCCCGGCGACGCATTTGTGTCAAGGTTCGAAAAAACCGACCGTCCGAATGTTGGCTACTGCGTGGAATACTTTGCGGCGCTTTCTGTTCAGCGTGTGGAGTGGATTGTGTTCTGTAACAATCACCTTCGGACCGCCGACTGAAGGAACACCCCGGGCGGTCGGATTGCGTCGAGGGGACCGGTCGACGGGGATCGGGGGCAACGAAAAACTCCCAGGGGGAGGTGTTTGTTCAATGAGCTACGAGCTCACCGATGATGACGACCTGGATCTCGCAGGCCCGTCACCGACCCTGCCGCGCTCCGAGCGCGAACGTTGGCAGGCAGAGTATGTACGGCGTCTGGCCACCACGGATTTCGCGGTAATCGCCGCGGCCGTCGGCCTTGCACAACTGATCCGATTCGGCGGCCCCGCCGCGCCGCCGCTGGCGTGGCCGATGCCCTACGAGGTCGGCTACACCGTTGTCTCTATGTTGCTCGCGCTCACCTGGCTCGCTTTCCTCGCGGCATGCAGTTCCCGTTCGCCACAGGTGGTGGGGTCCGGGTCCGAAGAGTACCGGCGCTTGGTTTCGGCCACATTGCGACTGTTCGGGGTCTTGGCGATCATGTCGCTGATCTTCCAGATCGAGTTCGCACGGGGCTATCTCGCGATCGCGCTGCCGCTCGGGCTGGTCGGACTGATGGTCAGCAGGTTGCTCTGGCGGTTGCACACCAGACAGCGACGCAGGCGCCAGGGCGAATACCGCACCTCGGTACTCGTGGTCGGCTGGCCCGAGGCGGCGCAGGCGATGGCGACCGCCTTCTCCCGCGATCCGGATTCCGGATATCAGGTTGTCGGCGTATGCATTCCGGATGGCGGCACCGACGTGACCGACTACGCGATCCGGGCATCCGGAAAGTCGTTCTCGGTGGTCGGTGACGATCGCACTGTGCTCGACGCGGTGCGCCGCAGCGGGGCGGATACGGTCGCGGTGACCACCACCGATCACCTCGGACCCGTCGAATTGCGCCGGATGGCATGGGATCTCGATCCGCTCGGCGTCGAGTTGATCGTCGCACCCGGGGTCGTCGATATCGCGGGAACCCGGCTGACCAACCGGCAGGTCGCGGGTATGCCGATGCTGCACATCGCCAAACCGCAGTACGACCGCGCGAAGTCGACCGGTAAGGCGGTCTTCGATGTGTGCTTCGCCGGTGCGGTGCTGTTCGCGATCCTGCCCGCGATGCTCGGCATCGCGATGCTGGTCAAGCTGACGAGTCCCGGTCCGGTCTTCTACCGCTCGGAACGAATCGGGCGTGGCGGCAAGCCTTTCCAGATGATCAAGTTCCGCAGCATGTATGCCGACGCGGATCGCAATGTCGCGGCGCTCATCGAGGCCAACGGCGGCAATCCGGTGTTCTTCAAGATGAAGGACGATCCACGAATCACCCCGATCGGCAAGATCATTCGCAAATTCAGCCTCGACGAGCTACCCCAGTTCCTCAATGTGCTGCGCGGCGAGATGAGCGTGGTCGGCCCGCGTCCGCAGGTGCAGCGTGAGGTCGACACCTACGACGGCAATATGCGGCGCAGGCTGCTGGTGAAGCCGGGCGTCACCGGACTGTGGCAGGTGAGCGGACGTTCGGATCTGTCGCTCGAGGATGCGGTGCGCCTGGACCTGTCCTATGTCGAGAACTGGTCGATGATCCTGGATCTGCTGTTGATCGCCAAGACGATCGGAGCGGTCGCGCGCGGGGAAGGCGCGTACTGAGCTCAGCTGGGGCGCCGGGCCGGGAATTCAGCGGCGAGTTCGGCGAATACCGCGGTATTCAGCGCGAAGGCCCGCTGTCCCTCGTCGAGCACCCGGCGGCGTTCGAGATCGTCGAGCGGCAATTGGTCGAGCAGACCGCGGTATTCGCGTTTGAAGGCCGCCGGATTGCCGAGCGCGTCGAAGACGTAGAAGCGCACACCGTCGCCGCGATGCGGGAGATTCCACAACTTCTCGGCGGTCCCCCGGATGACCTGGCCGCCCGAGAGGTCGCCGAGATAGCGGGTGTAGTGGTGCGCGATGTACCCGGCGGGCCACTCGCGGGCGCATTCGTCGATGCGGGCGGCGTAGGCGGCCGTGGCGGGCAACGCTTCGAGGGCATCGCGCCAGTCGGGGCCGATGAGGTGCGCGAGGTCGCGTTCCAGCTCCGCGGTCCTGGCCAGTTCGGTACGGATGAACGGACCCGCGATCGGATCGTCGGCCAGGGCGTCCCAGCGGTCTTCCAAGGCGTGGTAGATGAACCAGAGTTGGGCGGTGTAGCGGTGGTAGGAGTCGATGCCGAGTTCGCCGCCGAGCATATCGCTGATGAACGCGGAGTTCTCCGCCTCTTCGTGCTGCTGTGCGGTGGCGGTGCGGATCGCCGTGGAGAACGGGACCGTATCCGACATTTCTGACCACCTCACTGAATCCGACGAGCGAGGGCTTTGGGCACCCTAACTAATTCGAGTAACCATACCGGCTGACCCTGGCAGCCACCTGTGCATCACGATCGACGGCCGGATTCGCGACGATGCGGATGCCGCGGCAGCCGCCGTATGCGCACGATGACCGGTCGGCGGATCGAGCCGAATCGGCTCAGGATGCGCGGCCTGCGCACGGTGCGGTCGAACCACTCGCCGAGGGTGACGCCCGCGGCCAGCGCGCAACCGACGCCGACCGCCGCGAGTACCTGATTGGCTCCGATCAGCAGCTCGTCGTTGAGCAGGGCATAGAGCCCGCGATACACCTTCAGGCCAGGCAGCAGCGGGGTGATGCCCGCGAGCGCGACGACCAGCGGGGGAGTCAGCGCCCGGCGCGCCATCAGACCACCGGCCAGACCGACCAGCGTCGCGGCGACCGCGGAGGAGATCACCGGACCGAAACCGAGGTGCTGTACGAACAGAAAACAAATGGTGCCCGCGGCACCGCCGAATGCGGCGGCGGCGAGCGCGCGACGCTCGGCGTAGCAGGCGAGCGCGAACGCCAGCGCGGCCACCGCACCGGCCGCGATCTTGATCGGCAGATCGGTGATATCGCGGCTGGAGGTCAGATAGACCGGCGGAATCGTGGCGCCGAGGATATCGCCCACCCGCAGTGCCATCGCGATGCCCGCGATAATGCCGCCGGTCATCATCATGACCTCGAGCATGCGGGCGGTCGCGGTGATCGGTGCGCCGGTTATCGCGTCCTGCACCGCGCCGACCAGCTGCAACCCACTGAGCAGCACGGTGATTCCGGCGGCGATGACCAATGTCGGGTCGACATCGATATGCAGGGTTGCCGCCAGGGTGGCCAGCAGCAGCGCCGGTGTCGCCGCGACCGCGCCGCCCACCACATGCTGGAAGAAGAACGGCAGACCGTAACGATTCAGGACGCGATTGACGCGGTCGATGGCCAGGGTGGTGCCGAAGCTGACCGCGGCGACGAGCCAGCCGCCGCCGAGCAGTGCCGCGATCGATGCGGCCAGCAGCGACCAGCCGAAGGTGGCGACCCAGCGGTGGTACGGATGCGGCGCGGAGGTGATCGCGTCCAGGCGGGTACGCGCATCGGCGGGTGGGACGACCTCATTGCGGATGCGGCGGGTGAGCCGGTCGACGGCGGCGAGGCGGGTGAGGTCCAGTGAGCGGTATTTGACCACCCGCATGGTGCTGGCGGGCGGCAGCAGGGGACCGCGGTCGGCCCAGATCCTGATCGCGTCATAGGTGACGTCGATATCGCAGCGGGCCAGTCCGTAGGTGGCGGCGATGAAGCGCACCTGGGTCATCGTGTCGTTGACGCCCGTACCCGAGGCGAGTACCACCTCGCCGACCCGCACGGCCAGATCGAGCACCTCGGCGACGCGCGCATCGTCGGTGAGATCGATCGGCTGCAGCGGCGTCGGCGCGGCGACGATGTGGTCGGCGGTGGCCGGACGGTCGGCGACCAGCAGATCGACCGCCTGTTTGACGACGGGAACGCGGGGTGCGCGGAGGAAGCGCAATCGCGGCCGCCTGGCCGCCTGATCGCCCGGGGCGGTGTCGTCTCCTCCTGGAAATGTGTCCGGACCCATGAGCGCGACCGTAGTCAACCGAGGCCGTGGTTCGCATCCGTGGTGGTCCGAGGGACCGTTCGGTGGCTAGACGGATGTCCGGACACTTGGTCGGAGCGGGGAAAAGTGATAGAACTTGTTCTAATTTGTAGATGGGAGCGTGCACGGTGCGGTACGGAATTGTGTTGTTCACCAGTGACCGGGGCATTACGCCCGCCGACGCGGCCGCGGCCGCCGAACAAGCCGGATTCGACGCCTTCTACGTGCCCGAACACACCCATATCCCGGTAGTCCGGGCAGCGGCGCACCCGCGCACCGGGGATGCGAGCCTGCCCGACGACCGGTATCTGCGCACGCTGGACCCGTGGGTCGCGCTGGCCACGGCGGCGGCGGTGACCAGCCGGATAACGCTGTCCACCGCGGTCGCCCTGCCCGCCGAACACCATCCGATCACCCTGGCCAAAACGCTCGCCTCGCTGGATCATCTGTCCGGCGGCCGGGTCAGCCTCGGCGTCGGTTTCGGTTGGAATACCGACGAAATGGCGCATCACGGGGTGCCCGCGAACAAGCGCAGGACGGTACTGCGTGAACATCTCGATGCCATGCGCGCGTTGTGGTCGGAGGAGGAAGCCAGCTTCGCGGGACAGTTCGTGAATTTCGGGCCGAGTTGGTCCTGGCCCAAGCCGGTGCAGAAACGGATCCCGGTGATTCTCGGCGCGGCCGGGACCGAGCAGTCGTTCACCTGGCTGGCCAAGAACGCGGACGCCTGGCTGACCACCCCCACCGAGGACGGCCTCGGGGAGAAGATCGAACTGCTGCACCGGGTTTGGCGCGAACACGAGCGCGAGGGCAGCCCGGAGATCATCGCGCTGGCCGGACGTCACGATGCGGCGCAGCTGGCCCAGTGGGCCGAATTGGGTATCACCGAAGCGGTTTTCGGCCTGCCGGACCGCGATACCGATGACGTACGCGCATACCTGACCCGCCTCGCCGGAAAGCTCGGTCTCGAAGGAGCCCGCTGACACCCATAGGGGTCAGCGGGCCTTCCGCTAACCGCGTCGCCTGCGTGCCACGAGCAATCCGATCAGCACACCGGCCACGCCGATGATCGCCACGCCGATCGTTATCAAGGCGGTCGACGAATTCGATTCGGACGCTCTCGATTCCGCGACCGCGGGGGCCGCACCGGGTGTGCGGCTCGTCGGTGTCTTCACACCGGTCGAATTCTCACCGAAAACGCCGTCGCCGATGGTGCTCGCGTACGTCGGACCGCTCTCCTTGGTATCGGTGACGGTGAGATCCAATTGCACCGGTACCGCGCGGTTTTCGCCCGGTTCGAAGGTCGAGCCGAGTTTGACGGCAATGTAATACCAACCGGCCACCGCCTCCCGCCGTGATCCCAACTGGTCGGCCTTGCGGTTGTTGTACCGAATCGGCACCGTGGCTATCGCCTTGTTCGTCGGCAGTACCCCCTCGGTGCCGGTATAGGACGAGAAGTCCGAATCGGTCTCCTCTCGGATCGGGCTGTAGAGGCTGGTTCGAATATTGGAGAGGTTGTCGAGTCCGCGACCGCCGTTGGCCCCGAACCGAACTCGATACGCCAGGCCCTGACCCCAGTCCAATCTGACGCGATAGAACACGAATTCACCCGGCTGGAGCGTATCGGTGTAGCCACCGCTGCCCGGCAGCGTTGCGGCCACGGTGAACGACGAGCCGCCGGATACCGGCGTACCCGCACCGCTGGGTTCGACGAAGCTCGTCGGCGGTGCGACCGCGACCGGACCGGTGTCGCTCACCGCGGGCTCGATACCGACGATCAGTTCGATCGGAAGGCGTTCCGGCGCACCGGCGGATACCTTCTCCCAGGTCAATTGGAAGTAGTAGCGGCCGCCGCCCTTGCATTTGTCGGAGCCGCTATTGCCCTTGCGTTCCTTGGTCGCACCGTCGAAGGCCTTGGCCACGGTGAGCGCGGCGCCGTCGCTGGATTTGGTGGAGAGTTCGGATTCGAAGACATTGCAGTCCTCGCCGTCCGCACCGTAGACCCGCATTTGCAGGGTATTCAGATCGTCGGTCGGGGAGATATCACGCAATCGCGGAAAGGAAAGGGTGCCACTGAAATACGCGGTGGCACCCGCCGGGACATCGACCGCCCAGTAACGCTTTTCCTGCTGACCGATGGTGTCCAGATACTGGCCGGGGGTCGCGACCGGCGCCGCGCCGTAGGTCGGTGCGCCGGTGATCGGTATGCCGACGGCCTGGTAATTACGCAGGGCGGCCGACGATATGCGCGGCAGTGTCCGTTCGAGCGCGGGACCGTCGGCGGCGTCGCTGTAGGTACCGCCGGTGGCCTGTGCCATGCAGGTCAGCTGGGCGCGGGCCTTGGCGTCGACGGCGAATCCGATGGTGTGCACGATGAGATCGAGCCCCTGCTTTTTCAGTTCACGCGCCACCTCACAGGGTTCAGGCGGGGAGCAGGTGTCGTCGCCGTCGGAGACCAGGACGATCGAGCGCGGTCCCGATTTGGGCAGTGTCTCGGCGGCCTGGCGCAGTGCGGTGCCCATCGGCGTCCAACCGCTGGCCTTGATCGCGTCGACCGCGCTGGTCAGTCCGGTTCGGTCCAGGGTTTCGGGTTTGTGCAGAACCCGGACGTCACGGCAGCCGGATGCCTTCTCCGCCTCGGTATTTCCGGTGTTCGTGCCGTAAACGGTCAGTCCGACTCTGGAATCCGCGGGTGCGGAGCCGACGAAGTTGCGCACGGCATTTTTGGCGGCATCCATCATAGTGCCCGCCGGATCGGGGCGCTGCATGGAGCCGGACGCGTCCAGAATGAGCATGGTCGGCGCGTACTGCGGGTTGTCCGGACTCTGCTGTGCCTGCGCGGGCAGTGCCGCCACGGCGAGTCCGATCAAACCCGCGGCAGTGGCCGCGGTCAGTCGGGTAAAGCGCTGGGTAATTCTCGACATATGCCTCGTCTGCTTATTTCGCTTTGGTAACGAAGCAGACGTTACCCATAGCGGGTGGGTGTTCCCATCGGTGAAACGGGCACTGGCATAACCGATTGCCGGTATCGGCTGGTCAAGCTGTCACGGCGACATTCCAGAACTCGGCGTAGCGGCCACCTTCGTGGACGGCCACCTCGTTCACCGGATCCAGTGCCGAGGCCACCTCGTCCAACAGCACGATGGGCGCATTTTTCAGCAGCGCTCGCGCGATCGAAACCCGCTGGCGCTCACCACCGGACAGCAGTGCGCCGCCCTCGCCGACATGCGTCGCCCAGCCGCCGGGCAGTCGCGCGGCGGCTCCTCGACAACCCATAACGCGGCACAGTGCCCCACACCGAGCGGTGAAACTCGTTGCGGGGCACTGCTTGCGAATCTCAGCGCAGATCGCGGCGGCGGAAGCCCACGATCCCGACCCCGAGCAGCACGACCGCGATCCCGAGCAGCCAGAGGATCGGCGTGGCCTCGAACGATGAGCCGGGCAGCTTCGGCGGGTGCACGAAGGGGACCAGATCGCGGACCCACTGCGGTAGTCCGTCGAGTGCGCCGATGACGAAGATGATGATCATCGTGCTCAGCACGCCCCAGGCGACCGGCGTGTAGCGGGGTGCGAGCCCGTAGATCGCCGCCGTGATCGCGGTGAGCACCCACACCGCGGGCAGTTGCACTGCCGCCGCGCCGAGGCAGTCGCCGAGCTTGCCCGCCAGATCGCCGTCGGAGATGCCGTAGATGACTCCGACCGCCGCACCCGCGAGGAACAGCAGCACCACCGGTCCGAGCAGCGCGATGCCGATATGGCTGAGCGCGTAGCGTTCCCGGCTCACCGCGCCGGCCAGCGTTGCCTCGGCGCGCTGGCTCGACTCCTCCTCGTGCAGCCGCAGCACCGCCGAGATGGAGTAGGCCGATGCCGCGATGGCCAGCATGCCGAGGGCGAAGGTGATGAACGAATTCTGCAGCACATCCGTGCCGCCCATCCGGTTGATCACATCGCGGACCTGCTTGCTGTTGTCGAGCATGTCGCCGACGCTGTTGATAGCGCCACCCATCAGCGATCCGTAGAGCAGGAAGCCGATGGACCAAGCCAGCAGAGAGCCGCGCTGTAGCCGCCACGCGAGCCCCGATGGACCAGACAGCGTGGGGCCCGCGACCGGTACGCCGGGCCGCTCGGCGAGCAGGCCTGATCCGGTATCACGTTGCCGCAGTAGCATATACGCGGCGATCGTGGTCACGATGGCGACGGTGAGCAGCGGAATCAACACCCACCAGCGCTCGTCCGCGTACGGCCGCATGTTGATACACCAGCCGAGCGGCGAAAACCACGACAGCACACCGTTTCCGGCGTCGCCGACCGCGCGCAGCGCGAAGGCCGTGCCGAGTGCGCCGAACGCCACCCCGCGCGCGACCCGCGCACCCACGCTAACCTGTGCCGCGATGGCGGCGACCCCGGCCCAGACCAAGCCGGAACTGCCGAGCGTCGCGCCGTAGGCCAGCGAACCGGCGGCGGGCAGGTCACTGCCGTAGAGCGCGAGAGCGCTCAGGATGGCGACGATCAGACAGCCGGTCGCCGTCATGATCATGGCGGCGGTCAACCCCGCATAGCGGCCGATACTCGTGGCGCCGACCAATTCCGCGCGACCGGTCTCCTCCTCGACCCGGGTGTGCCGGATGACGGTGAGAATCGTCGCGATCGCCATCATCGCGTAGAACGGACCGGCCTTCCACAGCCCGACCGAGCCCAGATCGGTGCTGAAGACCGGTCCGTACATGGCAATGAGCGCCGGGCTTTCCATGACCGACCGCGCCGCATGATCGAGATCGGCCTGCGTGGTGTACACGGCCTTGGCGCTGCTGACATAGGCAGCAGGCAGCAGTCCGAAAGCAAATACCCACAGCGGCAAGACAATTCGGTCGCGACGCAGGAACAGTCGCAGCAGTTGGGCAGTACCGGCGAAGTCGG
Organism: Nocardia pseudovaccinii NBRC 100343; assembly: GCF_001613225.1. GTDB lineage: Bacteria > Actinomycetota > Actinomycetes > Mycobacteriales > Mycobacteriaceae > Nocardia > Nocardia pseudovaccinii. Next base: position 4,589 of record NZ_BDBY01000025.1, on the reverse strand, counting down.
CCGACCCACGCACGGCGGGCGTGGCGTAATGCCTGCCGCCCACGGTTGCGGTAGTCATGATCCCACCTTCTCCATTGTCGCCCGCGCCTGCTCGGACGTCGCACCGTCGACGTGGTAATGCCGCATGAACAGCTCCTCCAGTGTCGGCGGCGCACTGGTGAGGCTGCGCACCCCGGCATCGCCGAGGATCCGGATCAACTCGCCGAGATGTTCCCCGTCCACCTGGCAGCGCAGCGTCGAACCGTCGCGTTCGATGTCTTCGACCCCCGGAACGCGGCTGAGATCGCCTGGGTCGCCGAGCAATTCGGCGGTGATGGAGGTGCGTGACAGATGACGCATATCCGCGAGTGATCCGCTTTCCACGGTGCGCCCGGCCCGGATGATGGTCACCCGGTCGCAGAGCACCTCCACCTCGGAGAGGATATGGCTGGAGAGCAGTACCGTGGTGCCGCGCTGTTTGGCCTCTTCGACGCATTCGCGAAAGACCTGCTCCATCAATGGATCCAGGCCCGAGGTCGGTTCGTCGAGTAGCAGCAGGCGCACATCGGAGGCAAGTGCGGAGATCAGCGCGACCTTCTGCCGGTTGCCCTTGGAGTAGGTGCGTGCCTTCTTGCGCGGATCCAGGTCGAATCGTTCGATGAGTTCGGTGCGACGCTGGGGGTTGATTTCACCGCGCATTCTGGCCAATAGGTCGATGGTTTCGCCGCCGGATAATGATGGCCATAGTGTGACATCGCCTGGTACATAAGCGATTTCGCGGTGCAGCTCGACCGCATCGGTCCACGGGTCGCGTCCGAGCAGCCGGGCCTCGCCGGAGCTGGCGCGCAGGATTCCCAGCAGGATACGGATGGTGGTCGACTTACCCGCGCCGTTCGGGCCGAGGAAGCCATGGATTTCGCCCTCGCGGACCGCGAGATCCAGCCCGGCCAGGGCGGCGAAGTGGCCGAAGTTCTTGTGCAGATCGCGAACTTCGATGATGTCGGACATCAGGTCTCCTTGGTAAGGGTGTCCAAAATCGTTGGGTCGGTCAGGAATCCCTGGGCGTAGAGCTCCGCGGCGGGCAGCATGAACTCCTCGCTCAGGGTGCGAACGAGCTTGCCGTAGTCGAGCTTTTCGCCGCGTTGTTGCCGCAGGGTGAAGTACAGGACGGTCGCGCCGACATTGACCGTCGTCAGATATCTGGCTCGTGCGGCCGGATCACGGCTCGGCTTGAGGGTGCCCGCGTCGACGCCTGCCTGGATGTACTCCTCGGCATCCGAGATCATGTGCTCGAGCAGGGACTCGGCCAATGGGCCGCCCGCCTGCAGGCTGCGCACCATGTAGGCGACCAGCGGGCCGTAGGCCTCGATCTCGGACATCGCGGTGAGCATGCTTTTCGCGACGTTCGTCTCGGTGGCGGTCTTCCACTTCTGGTCCCGGATCAACTCCAGCACCCGCTCGTCGCAGGCGGCCCGCAGGCCGTCCTTGGAGCCGAAGTGATGGTTGACCAGTCCGGGGGAGACACCGGCCGCTGCGGCGATCGCGCGCACTCCGACCTGGAATCCGTTGTCGCCGAACACCTCGATCGCGATATCGCGAATGCGGGCGGCGGTGGTGAGATCCGAATTCGGGGTCGGCGTCACGCGGCGCCTCCTAGATCGGCGGGTCCTTGCGATACGGCTCTCTGGTTGAACACATGTTTAGTATATTAAACACGCGTTCAATGGTAAAGCAAGGGTTCGGCGAAGATGTCGTGTCACGATATTTGTGACGGCAGAACGTGCTGGTCACCGCCTTGGATGCGGACGCGGAGGTCGGCATCTCATCGGCGCTTACCGGCCGCTGGACGTCAGCGAAACGCTAGTGTCGGGGTATGCCTGACACCGAGAACGTCTCCACATCGGACCACCTCCGCGACGCACTCGACGGCCCATGGCGCGCGGTTCGCGCCGAGGCCAGGGTGCAACTGGCCGGAGACCAGTTCACCGGCGATCCGTATCTCGACTACCGCGCGGCACGGGCACGGGTGCTCGAGCAGATGCGGGCGATCGCAACGATGGGCTACGCGGAGCGCGGGTTCCGACGCGAGAACGGGGGCACGGGGGAGCCGGGGGAGGCGGTGACCGGGCTGGAGATGCTCGCGTACGCCGACCTGTCGCTGTGGGTGAAATCGGGTGTGCAGTGGGGCTTGTTCGGCGGGGCCGTGGAGAACCTCGGGACCGAACGGCATCGCGATGTGGTCAAGCGGCTGATATCGCTGGATCTGCTCGGTTGTTTCGCGATGACCGAATCCGGGCACGGCAGCGATGTCGCGAATCTGGAGACGACCGCGACCTACGATCCGCAGACCCAGGAGTTCGTCGTCCATTCGCCGACACGGTCGGCTCGTAAGGATTACATCGGCGGCGCGGCCGAACATGCCGGGATGGCAGCGGTTTTCGCGCAGTTGATCACCGAGGGGACGAGCCAGGGCGTGCACTGCTTCCTGGTGCCGATCCGGGATGAGCACGGTGCCGACCTGCCGGGCGTGACCACCTACGACGACGGTCTCAAGGGCGGCCTGCTCGGTGTCGACAACGGCCGCATCGTCTTCGATCAGGTACGCATCCCCCGGGAGAACCTGCTGAATCGGTACGCCGATGTCGCGCCCGACGGCACCTACAGCTCCGATATCGAGAACCCGAGCCGCCGATTCTTCACCACGCTGGGCACTCTGGTGCGCGGGCGGGTCAGCGTCGGTGGTGCGGCCGCGGCCGGTGCGCGGGTCGCATTGAGCATCGCCACGCGATACGCATTGAAGCGCCGCCAATTCTCGGATCCGGACAGCGGCCAGGAGACCTTGCTGCTCGACTACCGCAGTCATCAGCGACGGCTGCTGCCCTTGATCGCCCGGTCGTATGCGCTTGCCTTCGCGCAGAACGATCTGGTCCGCCGCATGCATCTGGTGCAGACCGGTCAGGATCTCGATCCCGGCGCACAGCGCGCCCTGGAGAAGCGGGCCGCTGGACTCAAGGTCGCACAGACCGGATTCGCCACCCGTGCCATTCAGGAATGTCGCGAAGCCTGTGGCGGCGCAGGCTATCTCACCGAGAACCGGCTCGTCACACTGAAGGCCGATACCGATGTGTTCACCACCTTCGAGGGCGACAATGTCGTACTCACCCAGTTGGTGGCCAAGGAACTGCTCACCGCCTACTCCGATGAGATCCGCGATCTGGACGCGCTCGGCTGGGTGCGCTTCGCCGCCACCATGGCCGGTGATGTGGTCCGCAAGCGTTCCGGTGTGCGCCAACTGATCCAGACGCTGCGCGACCGCAGTGACGACACGGTCGACGACGGCGATCTGTCCCGCCGCTCGGTGCAGCTGCAGCTGTTCGCCGACCGCGAGGACTATCTGGTGCGCACAGCCGGACACCGGCTGCGCGCCCGCGCGAAGGACACCGCACCGTTCGAGGCGTTCAACAATGCGCAGGACCACATCCTCGCCGCGGGCGCCGCACATATCGATCGACTGATTCTCGAGGCGTTCATCGAAGGTATTGCCGGAATCGCGGATCCGGAGGCGCGCGAACTCGCCGAGACCGTCTGCGATCTGTACGTCTACTCGATGCTCGAGGAGAACCAGGCGTGGTTCATCATGCACCGGTTCATGTCGGTGGAACGGGCGAAGGCCGTGCGTCGCGGTGTCAATGAACTGGTCGACCGGCTGCGCCCGGATGCGCTGACGCTGGTCGAGGGCATGGGTGTGCCGGAGAGCATGCTGCGTGCGGCACTGCTGGATGATGCGAGCGTGTTCGATCGGACCAGTAATCCTACGACTGTGTAGCGGATCTAGGAGTCGACGCGCGCCTGCTCCGAGAGAAATCGCTCGGTAAGTTTCCAGCAGACGACGACCAGTGCGATCGCCACTGCCGTGCCGCCGAGAATATCGGTGGGCAGGTGATAGCCGAGGCCGATCATGCCGACCGCGGCGCAGACCAGTGCGGCGGTGGCGATCGCGATGGTGCCGACGCGCGCCCGCGTCGAGTCGGTCAACATGACGAACGCGGTGGCAATGGCGACCAGATGCACGGTATGTCCGCTCGGATACGCGAGATAGTCGTGCAACGGTCGGTCCCACAGCGGTTTGAGCACCCAGCTGTTGATTCCGACCACAACCTCGGGTATCGCCACCATCGCCACGGCCCGGCGCCACTGCCCCCGATAGCCGAACCAGGCCGCGGCCGCGAGCAATAGCGGGATCAGGATGTAGCCGTTGCTCGGGATCACCATCGCCTCGTAGCCGCCGGGATGTTCGTCCAGCGCCGAGTGGATCGGCTCGGCGAGCTCGCGATCCAGATCGGTGGCCGCGCCGTCGCCGGGAAAGGTCAGCGGCAGCGTTACGGCGATGCCGACGCCGACGAGCACCACGCACAGCGCGACGAGGTTCGCTCGTATCGCGACGAGCAGCGCCTTCCATTCGACGATCACCGCTCGACGATAAGGCACCCGCGAACAGCGCCATCGGTCGCGCGCAAATGAGTGCCCTTGCCGCCTCCGTACCGCCGCCGCACTCCATTGGGCTTGGATCCAGCACGGATATCTGATCGCAACTGCGAGATCGTTTGCGG
>NZ_BDBY01000024.1 GCF_001613225.1 Nocardia pseudovaccinii NBRC 100343 | reverse complement strand
TGCCCAGCTCGGCGCCGAGACCGCGGCGCGCGCCCAGGAGCTGTATCGCGAGGTGCTCGAAGACGACGAGCGGACAGCACATGTGCTGTCCGCGATCATCGCATTGGAGGGCTGCACTCGGGCCTACTGCAGCGCGGGCGTCCGCGATACCGAAGCCGCGACGCTCACCATCGCCGCCGGGCATCTACGTGCGGTACTCCGTCCTCACCCCGGCCCGTAGGTCAATACCGCGGTGATCACGAACCAGATCACCCACGCGAAGGCGATGAGCATGCCCGCCGCCAGCGTGATGCGCATGAACGCCCGCCCCATATCCATATCGCCTGCCTGTCGCGGATACAGCTTCCACGGGCTGTACCACGGCGCCTCGATGACCAGGGGCGACGCGTCGGCATCCTTTTCGGCCCGCGCCAGCTCCTCGGCATAGGCCTCCGCCTGCGCCTGGTTCGGGCCGCCGTGCCACAGGGTGATATCGATCGGGCCGAGGAAGCCCTCGTTGACCAGATCCTGCGGGGCCGGCAGGGCGGGCAGGATGCCCAGGCTGCGGAAGGCCACCGCGACATCGTTGGCCGTCCACAGGTGGATGTTCTTTTCGGCATCGGCCAGCGTCTCGAAATAATGCCGCAGCCGTTCCGGATCGCTGCCGAGGATCACATCGAAACTCGGATCGCTCCACTCCTGTTTGACCGACAGCTCGGCGCCGCGCAGCGGCACGATCAGCGCGACACCGTGCACCGCGCGTTGACCGAGACCGCGCGCGGCAAGCCAATTCTGCAGTGCGAGTGTGTGTTCGCGCGATCTGTCCAGCGGGGTGCGGCGATCGCGGGCCTCGCTGGCGATCGGTGCGCCGGAGATGGTCCACGGACCGCTGAGCGACACCTCCAGCACGCCGTCCTGACGCGCGACCAGCGCCTCGGCCTCGATCACCACGCAACTGGTCGGGGTCCAGACCACCGCATCGAACTGATGCAGCCGATCGTTGTGGAACAGACTGCAATTCACCGTAGCGACGCCATGCGGGCTAGCGGGATCCTTCCAGGTGCGCAGCCAGTCGATCAGCGCCCGCTCGGCATTGGTGCCTGCCGGGTTCTGTACTCGCACGAGCATTCGCGACCGCCCTTCACGTCATCACTCGATGGTGGCAAGGATACGGACAACTCTGCCCGGTTCGCCGCGCCTATGACCAGACGCGGCGTGTCACTGCGGTTGTTCCGCGGCGATCTTTCCAGCCCGCACCGCATCGACCAATTCGGCGTGGTCGGCCTCGGTCCGATCGGCATAGCGAGCCGCGAACCGCGCGACGGCATCCTCGAAGGCCTCGTCACTGTCGAAATACCCGGCGAGCAGGCGCGGATCGAGGGAACGCGAATGTGCGCGAGCCAGTAGCGCACCGGCCAGCCTGCCGTAATCGTCGAGATCGTCCGAGGACAGCTCGGCCGGATCGATACTGCCCTTCATGTTGCGGAACTGGCGCACGGTGAACGGTAGTTCGCCGGTCTCCAAGCGCAGTGTGGTCCAGCCGAGCAGGATATCGGTCTCGGACTGAACCAGCCTGGCGCCCCGCACGATTCGCTCACCCTCATGCGCGGGCGGCGGCGCGGGCAGGAATGGCGCGAGCGCCGAGGAGTTGGCCTGTTTCAGCTGCAGTACCAGAGCCTCGCCATCATTGCCGTGCAACAGTGCGACATAGCTGTGCAGTCCGACGCTTCCGGTTCCGACAATGCGGAAGGCGGTGTCGGACACCGCGAATCGGGCCAGCAGATTGCGCCGGGACTCGCGCAGGGTGTCGCCGTAGCGCTCCAGCCCGTCGATGATCTCCTCGGCGACCTTTGCGTCGACCGCCGTGAGAATCGGTGGGTCACTGACGAATCGGTGCTTGCTGATCCCGGTCTGGTGGTCATCCAGATGTTCGGTCCACTTTTCGACCACCTTGGCGCTGGTGTTCTTGCGCGCCTTCTTCGCAGCCTTCTTGAAGTCGTCGAGCAGATCATCGGCCCTTGCCCTGCCGATGATCGACTCGTCCGGCAGCGCGCTCCACGATTCCATGAACGGTTGCTCGGCGAGATGATCGATGGCGAGGCGATAGCTGCGGGCCGCATCCCGCGCGGCCCGCAGGCAATCGTCTTCGGCCGCACCGCCTTCGCGGCCCGCCAGCACCAGACTGGCCGCGAGCCGCTCCAGATCCCACTCCCACGGGCCGACGATCGTTTCGTCGAAATCGTTGATGTCCATGACGATTTCGCCGCGTGGCGTCCCGTACAGACCGAAATTCGCGGCGTGCGCGTCGCCGCAGATCTGCGCGGGCACGCCGGTGTCCGGACTGCCCGCGAGATCGGCGGCCATCAACCCGGCCGCACCGCGATAGAAGGTGAACGGCGAGGCGAGCATGCGACCGACCCGCAACGGAACCAGATGCGGTAACCGACCGGCATTGCTCGCGGCGATGAAGTCGAGCACGTCCGGTCGCGTGGACCAGGTGACCGCTCGATCCCGGGCACCGACCGGAACCCGCTGCCGCAGCGCCCGCCCGCGGGCGCGGACGTCCTCGGCAGGAAGATACGAGCGAAGATCAATACCACCGTCCAACACAACGGTCCAGATTAGTCAGACGCGTGCGGGAACGCCGAAGCCCGGGTTCGCGCTCAGGTAGCGGGCACCGCGGGATCGACGGGTGCGATCGGCAATCGCAATGCGCCGGGGGCGGCTGCGGGCACTGTCGGATGGTTCGGGGCGACGGGGGAGATCCGCTGATATGCCGAGCCCAGTTCGGGGCGCGGATCGGCCTCGTTCCTATTGGGCCAGAAGGCCATTGCGCGCTCGGCCTGTGCGGTGATCGTCAGCGACGGATTGACACCGAGGTTCGCCGTCACCGCCGAACCGTCCGCGACATGCAGCCCGGGATGTCCGAATACGCGCTGATATGGATCGACCACACCGGCCTCCGGACCCTCGCCGATCACACAACCGCCGATGTAATGCGCGGTGGCCGGGATATTCAGCACATCCATGATCAGGCCGTGGGTATCGCCGTTCACCTTGGCGCCGAACCGGCGGCCGATATCGTGCGCCAGCGGAATCCAGGTCGGATTCGGTTCGCCGGTGCCCTGTTTGGTCTTCAACTGACCGCGCTTGCGGTAGGAGGTCAGCGAATTGTCCAGTGACTGCATCACCAGCAGGATCACCGACTTCTCCGAGGCATGGCGGGCATTGAGGCTGCGCAGGAAGACCAACGGATGCAACACGATTGCCAGCAGGAAGCGCAGGAATCGGAACGCCCCGCCGTCCACGATCGGCACCGACATCGGGAACAGCGCGTTCTGCCCCTTGCCGTAGTGACAGACCTCGATGTGGGTATCGGCCTCCGGATGGATCGAGGAGGTGATCGCGATGCCCTCGGCGAAATCGCGGCGCGAGCGGCTCACCACATTGAGGATCGCCTCGGAATTGCTGCGGGTCAGCTCACCGAGGCGCGGCGACAGATCCGGCAGTATCGCCTCGTCGCGCATCTTGTGCAGCAACTTCTGCGTGCCGAGCGCCGCACCGGCGAATACCACCTGCTCGGCGGTAAATGTCTTGCGCTGCTTGCGGATCCAGCGATCGGAGCGCTCGGTCTCGACCGCATATCCGCCGCCGGACAGCGGCCGCACCGCGGTCGCGGTGGTCAGCGGATGTACCTCGGCACCTGCCTTTTCGGCCAGATACAGGTAATTCGTCGTGGTGGTGTTCTTGGCGTTGTTCGGGCAGCCGGTAAAACATTGCGCGCAGTGCACGCAGCCGCGGCGGTGCGGGCCCGCGCCGCCGAAGTAGGGATCTTCGACCTCGGCGCCCGGATCGGTCTCGTTGAAGAAAACACCCACATTGGTCGGGTGGAAGGTATGGCCGACGCCCAGATCGTCGGCGATCTCCTTGATCACCTCGTCGGCGGGTGTCATCCGCGGATTCGGGGCCACGCCGAGCATGCGCTGCGCCTGGTCGTAGTACGGCGCCAGTTCGGCCTTCCAGTCGGTGATATGGGCCCACTGCTTATCGGTGTAGAAGTTCGGCAGCGGCTCGTAGAGGGTGTTGCCGTAGATGAGCGAACCACCACCGACGCCCGCGCCGGAAAAGACCGCGCATTTACCGAGCACACTGATCCGCTGCGGTCCGGTCAAACCGAGCCGCGGTGCCCAGATCGATTTGCGCACATTCCAATTCGTCTTCGGAATATCCTCGGCGGGCCAGCGCCGTCCGGCCTCGAGCACGCCGACCCGGTAGCCCTTCTCGGTCAGGCGCAGCGCACTGACGCTGCCGCCGAATCCGGAGCCGATCACTACCACGTCGTAGTCGAATGCTGGCATGGTTTCCCTCTCTGAACCGTGCGGCAACCGTATGAGATGGTTCCACACTCATTCTGTCACCCGGGTCGGTGCGGTGTATCGCACAGCGGGTAGGTACCGAAAGTCTGCGCGACCGGCGTGCCCGGATGGCGTGAACCGGGGTCGGTGCGGTATGCACGGGCTGTGACAACCGAATCGGGGAAAACGGAACCGGGCGAACGCGCCGGCTCCGGCGCGGGCAACCCGGGAAAAGCGGGCGATCCGGCCGCGGGCGGCGTCTTCGCCGACCGCATCTTCACCGTTCCCAATGTCCTGAGCGTATTGCGACTGGCCGGTGTGCCACTTTTCCTGTGGTTGCTGCTGGTGGTGCGTGCCGACGGCTGGGCTTTCACGCTGCTGGTGCTCAGCGGCGTCACCGACTTCCTGGACGGCAAACTGGCCCGGCTGCTCGACCAGTCGTCGCGACTCGGCGCACTGCTCGATCCGTTCGTGGATCGGCTGTACCTGGTGACCACGCTGGCCGCATTCGTGATCCGCGGGTTGCTGCCCTGGTGGGTCGCGGTGATCCTGATCGGCCGCGACGCCGTCCTTACCTTGACTCTTTCGGTGTACAAACGCCGCCAACTGGATCCACCCGAGGTCATCTACCTGGGTAAAGCCGCCACCTTCGCGCTGATGTCGGCGCTGCCGTGGTTGCTGGCCGGTCAGATGGATTGGGCGCTGGCAGGTTTCGGTCGTGCCTTCGGCGGGGCATTCCTGGTCTGGGGCACGGCGGTGTATGTGTGGACCGGCGTGCTCTACATCTGGAAGGCTTTCGCCGTCGCGCGAGCGATACCGGCTGTGCCACACCGCAGTGAGTAGCGATTAGAGTTGCGTGGAACCCGCTGGCGACTGCTTGCTGGTCGCTCGAGAAGGTCAGCACGATGAAAGGACGGCCTGTGACCCAGACCCCCGAGGATCTGCGCTACACCGAAGAGCACGAATGGGTGCGGCGGATCGGCCCGACCCGGGTTCGGGTGGGCATCACCGACTACGCCCAGTCTCAACTCGGTGACGTTGTGTTCGTGCAGTTGCCGGAGGTCGACAAAGATGTGGCGGCCGCAGACAGTATCGCCGAGGTGGAATCGACCAAGAGCGTGTCCGACATCTACGCTCCGCTGGCCGCGAAAGTCGTTGCGGTGAACAATGTTCTGGACACGGAGCCGGAAACGCTGAACACCGATCCCTACGGCGATGGGTGGATCTTCGAGCTCGAATTGAGCGACGAGGCCGGTGTGGATGCCGCGCTCGGTGAACTACTGGATGCCGCAGGTTATCAAGGAGTTATCGGGGGCTGACCCAGCCTTCCCAGTTCTACCTGCACGGGTACGCCCTGGCAGGGTACGGTCAATGCCAACAGATGTGCCGGTGCTTGGCAGCCGGTGTTCTAGCGTCAGGATCCCCAGGTCGTGGCGGTGAAGGCAGCACCTGCTTGCATGGATAATCAGGTTCGAGGAGGAGAGAAACGGTGAGCGAGAACAAAGACCCGGGTTACGGGGAGACCGCGGCCGAGACGACGTCGGTCTTCCGCGCGGATTTCCTGAACGAGGTCGACGCGTCGCGCTCCGCTGAGGCGACCGGCGAACAGCCGGTCCAAGGGGTCGAGGGTCTGCCGGTTGGTGCTGCCCTCTTGGTCGTGAAGCGAGGCCCGAATGCGGGCTCGCGGTTCCTGCTCGATCAGCCGACCACGTCGGCGGGCCGCCATCCCGACAGTGACATCTTTCTCGATGACGTCACCGTCAGCCGTCGTCATGCCGAATTCCGGCAGGACGACGATTCCTTCCAGGTGGTCGATGTGGGCAGCCTCAACGGCACCTACGTCAACCGGGAGCCGGTGGACTCCTCGGAGTTGCAGAACGGTGACGAGGTTCAGATCGGCAAGTTCCGTCTGGTCTTCCTCACTGGGCCCCGGGTCCAGCAGAGCGATTCGTCGGCGGGTGCGGGCAGCCTGTGACATCAGCGGCACGGATTTCGCGTGTCGGCAGTGTTGACAGGGAAGAACGCTGTGTCATGAAAGACTCGGTGCTATGACGGGCGCGGCGCAGTGGGCTCGCGGAGGCATGTCGATCGGCTCCGTGCTGGACCTGCTGCGACCGGATTTTCCGGATATCACCATCTCGAAGATCCGTTTCCTCGAGGCAGAGGGGCTGATCCGACCCGAGCGCACACCGTCGGGTTATCGCAGGTTCTCGATCGCGGACTGCGAGCGGCTCAGATTCGTGCTGACCGCACAACGTGATCAGTACCTGCCCTTGAAGGTGATCAAGGAGCAGCTCGAAGCGATCGACAGCGGTGCGGCGACGCTCGGTGTGCGGGAAGCCCGCGCCCGGGCGCACTCCGGCCGCAACGGTGCGCCGGAGTCGGGGCTTGCCACGCCCGACTCCGAGCTCATCGCCACACCGGCGCCGCACCACGGGGCTCGCACTGCGGCGCCGCGCAAACTCGGCGTCGTGCCCGGTGAGATCTCGCCCGATGAGCTGCGATTCGATCACGAAATCCGGCTCACCCGGGCGGATCTGCTTGCCAGGGCCGAGATCGATGAGAAATTCCTCGCCGATCTGATCCGAGCGAATCTGATCACCCCCGGCGCCGCCGGTTTCTTCGACGAGGATGCGGTGACGCTGGCCAAAACCGCCAAGGCGATGGCCGAATTCGGCTTGGAGGCACGGCATTTGCGTGCCTTCAAGCTGGCCGCGGACCGCGAGGCCGCGCTGGTCGCGCAGATCGCTGCCCCGATCGCCAAGAGTCGCGATGCGGGTGCGCGCGCACGTGCGGAGGAGACGGTGCGGGAGTTGGCGGCATTGTCGCTGACCTTGCATACCTGCCTGGTGAAAGCATCGGTGCGGTCCTCGCTCGGCGGCTGAGTTCGGCGGGTGCATCCGAAGTTCGCTTGCGTTCCAGACGGACAACACGCCGATTTCGGCTGTGCACAGGGAATGCTGCACGCCTCGAGGTTCGCTTAGACTCGTGGTACGGCGAGCTCTGCAGCGGTCATGCCGGGCGGCCGGCGAGTCATTGGGAGGCAGTGCGATGAGTGAGATGCGCGTAATCGGCATTCGTGTCGAGCAGCCACAGAACCAGCCCGTGCTGTTGCTCCGCGAGGTGTCCGGAGACAGGTATCTGCCGATCTGGATCGGGCAGGCCGAGGCGACCGCGATCGTGCTCGAACAAGAGGGGGTGACCCCGATCCGTCCGCTGACTCACGATCTGATCAAGATCTTGATCGCCGACCTCGGGCACACCCTCAAGGAAGTACGGATCGTGGATCTGCAGGAGGGCACCTTCTACGCGGATCTGGTCTTCGAGAACGATCTGCGGATCTCGGCGCGGCCGTCGGATTCGGTAGCGATCGCCTTGCGGGTGGGTTGCCCCATCTATGCCGAGGAGCCGGTGCTCGAGGAGGCGGGGCTGGTCATGCCGGACGAACGCGAGGACGAGGTGGAGAAGTTCAAGGAGTTCCTCGAGTCCGTTTCGCCGGACGATTTCAAGGCCACCGATAGCTGAATCTTTGGCCGCGCCTTCGGCGCGGACGCGAGACGGGCCGCGAACGTCGCTCGTAAGACTCGCTCCGCGGTGGTCGAGTTCGCGGAGAACGCGAATTCTCTACTGGCCCTAAAGGAAAGGTCGAGACTCTTACCGCGCGTCGCGTTTGGTCGGATGATGCCGCTCCCGGGACAATCAGGGGGAGTAATCTCGATAGTTGGGCCACGTCCGTTATGGCCGGTCGTTGGTCGTGACGGAGCCGGGTCATCGATGAGGCAAGGCGTCGGCGAAGCAAGGGAGTGGTCAGTGGCAGAGCAATCGCAGGATGTGGTACAGCCAGGCCTGTTCCCGGATGATTCGGTGCCCGACGATTTGGTCGGCTACCGCGTACCCAGCGCATGCCAGGTGGCCGGGATCACGTATCGGCAGCTCGACTATTGGGCGCGGACCGGACTGGTCGTGCCCTCCATCCGAGGTGCAGCGGGCTCGGGCAGCCAACGGTTGTATTCGTTCAAGGACATTCTGGTCCTGAAAATCGTGAAGCGACTATTGGACGCGGGCATCTCGCTGCAGAACATCCGCATCGCGGTCGATCATCTGCGCAGCCGGGGCGTGCAGGATCTGGCTGGTATCACGCTGTTCTCCGACGGCACCTCGGTGTATGAATGCACCTCGCCCGAGGAGGTAGTCGATTTACTGCAGGGTGGGCAGGGCGTCTTCGGAATCGCGGTCAGCGGCGCCATGCGGGAACTGACCGGAGCCATCGCCAACTTCCCGGCCGAGCGGGCGGTGAGCGGCAGTGCGAGCGAACGCCCGGAGGACGAACTGTCCTTCCGTCGTAAGGCTCGGATGAACCGGAAGACCGGCTAGGGATCGTGTCGAGTGCCCGTCGCTGCTGCGGCGGGCACTTCTCATATGCACCGGAGTGATGAGCGCTACACGCCCATCCGTGGTCCGGTGGCGTCATTTATTGCGCGCGCGGCATAAACTAGCCATGCGTCGCCGCCGTGCGGGAGAGTTCCGGACTTCACAAGAGTCCGGGCGCCGAAGGAGCAGCACCTCCCCGTCAATCTCTCAGGCAAAAGGACCGTACGGGCTTCGACGTCTCTGGAAAGTGGTGTTTGGCGCACAACGCGGCGATCGCCCGCCCATGGGGAAAGGGGTCCTGAGCCCTGTCCGTTCGAGGCAGGGTGTCGCGGCGTCCGAATCTCTCAGGCTCCACGACAGAGGGGGAGGGCTGGTACCCGTCGACCACTGTTGGTGGACCCCGCCCGACCTTGGAGCTGCCGTGACTCGATCATTCGCCGACCGCCACATCGGACCCGACCTGGACGAAATCGCCCGGATTCTGGACGTCGTCGGCGTCGGCTCGCTGGACGAGCTCGCCGCCGCGGCGCTGCCCGCGAGCATTCTGGACGGCTCCGGGCTCGAGGTGCTGCCGCCCGCGGCCACCGAGCATGAGGTGCTCGCCGAACTCGCCGAGCTCGCGCACTCCAATACCGTCGCCGCCTCGATGATCGGGCTCGGCTACTACGACACGTTGACTCCACCGGTGCTGGTGCGCAGCCTGCTGGAGAATCCGGCCTGGTACACCGCCTACACGCCGTACCAGCCGGAGATCAGCCAGGGGCGGCTCGAGGCGTTGCTCAATTTCCAGACCATGGTGTCGGATCTGACCGGGATGGAGGTGGCCAATGCGTCCATGCTGGATGAGGCCACCGCCGCCGCCGAGGCGATGACGCTGCTGCGTCGCGCGGGCAAGTCCAAGTCCAAGTCCGCACGTCTGCTCATCGATGACGATCTTTTCCCGCAGACCAGGACCGTGCTGTCCACCCGGGCCGGGCCGCTTGGCATCGAGATCGTCTCGGCGGATCTGTCCGGTGGGGAGTTGCCCGAGGGCGAGTTCTTCGGCGTGCTGGTTCAGGTTCCGGGTGCGTCGGGGCGGATTGTGGACTGGCGGCCGGTGATCGAGGCGTCGCACGAGCGTGGTGCATTGGTGGCGGTCGGCGCGGATCTGCTTGCGCTGACATTGATTACGCCGCCGGGGGAGCAGGGTGCGGACGTATGTTTCGGCACCACACAGCGTTTCGGGGTGCCGATGGGCTTCGGCGGTCCGCATGCCGGATATCTGTCGGTACACACCAAACATGCGCGGCAGCTGCCCGGCCGGTTGGTCGGCGTCTCCGTGGACGCGGATGGCAACAAGGCATACCGGCTCGCGCTGCAGACCCGTGAGCAGCACATTCGCCGGGAGAAGGCGACCTCCAATATCTGTACCGCACAGGTGCTGCTGGCCATTGTGGCCGCGATGTACGCGAGCTACCACGGTGCCGACGGACTGCGGGCGATCGCCCGCCGCGTTCATGCGCGCGCGGCCGCCATCGCGGCGGGGCTCGATGGTGTCGTGGTGCACGAGAACTTCTTCGACACCCTGCTGGTGCGCGTGCCCGGCGGCGCGGAATCGGTTGTCGCGAAGGCGAAGTCGAGCGGGATCAACCTGCGGCTGGTGGATGCCGATCATGTCGGCATCGCGTGTGACGAGGCCACCACCGAGGCGCATGTCACCGCTGTGCTCGAATCCTTCAGCACCGGACTGCCATCGGGCGTCGGCGATCCGGGCGGTGCGCCGGGCGTTACCGGCGCTTCGATCGAGACACGCACCTCGGAATTCCTCACCCATCCGGCCTTCACCAGCTACCACACCGAAACCGCGATGCTGCGCTATCTGCGCAGGCTCTCCGATAAGGACATCGCATTGGACCGCAGCATGATTCCGCTCGGCTCCTGCACCATGAAGCTCAATGCCACCGCCGAGATGGAGGCCATCACCTGGCCCGGTTTCGCGCGAGTCCATCCGTACGCGCCGGTCGAGGATGCGCCCGGTCTGCTGCGGGTGATCACCGATCTGGAGGGCTGGCTCTCGGCCATCACCGGATACGACCAGGTGAGCCTGCAGCCGAATGCGGGCAGCCAGGGTGAGTACGCCGGGTTGCTGGCCATTCGGCGCTATCACCTGGATCGTGGTGATACACATCGGGATACGTGCCTCATTCCGTCCAGTGCGCACGGCACCAATGCGGCCTCGGCCACCATGGTGGGGCTGCGCGTCGAGGTCGTGAAGTGCCGGGAGAACGGCGATGTGGACCTCGACGATCTGCGCGCCAAGATCGCCGACCACGCCGACCGGCTGGCCTGCATCATGATCACCTACCCGTCCACGCACGGCGTGTACGAGCACGAGGTCGCCGAGTTGTGCGCGCTGGTGCACGATGCGGGTGGTCAGGTGTACGTCGACGGCGCGAATCTGAATGCCCTTGTGGGCCTTGCCCGTCCGGGCCGGTTCGGTGGCGATGTCAGCCATCTGAACCTGCACAAGACCTTTTGCATTCCGCACGGGGGCGGCGGTCCGGGCGTCGGCCCGGTGGCGGTGCGTTCGCATCTGGCGCCGTATCTGCCCGGTGACCCGCTCGAGCCGGGTTCGCACGCGGTGTCGGCGGCGAAGTACGGTTCGGCGTCGATCCTGCCGATCACCTGGGCCTATATCCGGATGATGGGGGCCGATGGATTGCGTAAGGCCACGTTGACCGCGATCGCGTCAGCCAACTACATCGCCCGCCGCTTGAACGAGCACTTCCCGGTGCTGTACACCGGTGAGAACTCGATGGTTGCGCACGAGTGCATTCTGGATCTGCGCGAGATCACCAAGCGGACCGGCGTGACCGTTGACGATGTGGCAAAGCGGTTGGCGGACTACGGATTCCACGCGCCGACCATGAGCTTCCCGGTGGCGGGCACGTTGATGGTGGAGCCCACCGAGAGCGAAAACCTCGCCGAGCTGGACGATTTCATCCTCGCGATGACAGCGATCCGGGGCGAGATCGATCAGGTAGCCGCGGGTGTGTGGCCGGTCGAGGACAACCCGCTGCGCGGTGCGCCACATACCGCGGCCTGCCTGGTCGGGGAATGGGACCACCCGTACAGCCGGGAGGTCGCGGTGTACCCGCAGGGGTTGGATCCGGCGCGGGGCAAGGTGTGGCCCGCGGTGCGGCGCATCGACGGCGCCTACGGTGACCGCAACCTCGTCTGCTCCTGCCCGCCGCTGGACGCGTACTGACGGCAACCGAGCCGCACCTCGACCCGTAGGGGGTGCGGTTCGGTACCCATCTGACGTGTTCCGAGGGCGGCGAGTCACGCCGGGGCCGGCACGGCCTCAGGTTCGATTTCCGGTATCTCGCTGAGGGCTTCGATGCCCAGTTCCGACCGCGTCGCGTCGATGACGGCGCGTTCGTCTTGGACGGTGTTGGCAATTGCCTTGTGCCACAATGCGCGGATCGCGTTGACGTCGTCCATGGTTGCTTCGTGGTCGAGTTCGACCTTGAGGCGTTGCACGGTGATGCTCTGGGCTGCGGTGAGGGTGCGCAGGAGGTCCTCGCAGCGCTGCGGGATCTTAGGGTTCGCCAAGACGCGCAGGCGGGTGATGTAGCCGTTGCACGCGGAGATGCTCTGCTGTACTTCCTTGCCGAAACTGTCCACCTCCTCGACGGATTCGGCCTTCCAATCGAGGGTGTCCCACAGGGTTTGGCGGACGTCGGCGGCGGCGAGCAGTACCGAGGAGATCGCGGTCAGAATTGAGTCGCGGCGCCATTTGTCCTGTTCGCGGCGTTCCGCGGCGGCGTTGGCGTTGTCGATATTGCGTTGCGCGGCGGCATGGGTCGTCTCGATATTGGCCTGTGCGGCATCAAGTGTGGTCCGGTTGCGCTCGTCGGCCGCGGTGATCGCGTCGCGGTTCGTCCGGTTGTTGATCAGGACGCCGATGAGCGCCGCGGCGGCGACGATGAGCGAGCTGAGAAGCGGAAGCCAGGAAGTCACCGGGTCATCATTGCATTGCGGGCTGCTCCACTGTGCCCCGATCGGCCGTCAGATCGCACCGGCACATGCCGCGACTGGTGCGGCACCGGCCGTGCGGAGGCTGTCTTGCGTGGTCAGCGGTTCGTGAGTGATGAACGAGCGGTAGTAGATCGGCGCCACGGCGAGGAGATTGCCGTGGCGATCGTTCACGGCGTCGTCAACGCGTGCATAACCGCGGTCCCGAAGCTGACATCGTCCGAGGTCGGCAGTCGCGTGTACGTGCCCCCGGTCCGCTGAGCGGCGGTCTGGAGGGTCTCCGTGCCATTGCCCCCGATGACGATCACATCGATGCGAACCGGGTGGGCCGGATCGGCGGCCGAGGTCAGCTCGGTCAGCAATTTGGCTCCGGTGGTGGTGGAGTCGTCATCCGGGCCGTCGGTGATGAGCAGAACCGAATTGGTGAGCCCCGGAGTGTATCCGCGAACAGCCGACTTGTAGGCGGCGATCAGTGACGGATAAGCCTGGTCGGTACGGGATTCGGTGGGCTTCACCGCCTCCAGCGCCGTATCCAACGCGGTGCGCTGCTGATTGTTCAGTGGCGCGGTGGGCGTTTGGACCTTGTACGGCGTTGTCCCGTCGAGGTTCTTCCCGAACGTCCACACGCCGAGTCCGAAGTCCGGCGGCATCACATTCATCGTGGAGCGCAGCGCGCCGAGCGCATTCGAGAGCCGGGTGACGGATCCGTCGTTGTTGCCCATCGAGGACGAGACGTCGAGCAGCACCGTAGCCTGCACGCCGAGAACAGGATTGGCGAGTGTGGCACGCACCTTGTCCAGTGCGGTCCGCGGCGCGGCGGGTGCGGCGATGGCCGGTGCCGCGGCGAATCCGGCGGCGGTGAAGGCCGAGGACTGCTGGGGTGCGCGCAGGTAGTCGGCGAACAGTGACGCGATCAGATTCTGGGTCTTGTCCACCCACGCCCCGGACATCAGCGCGGCGGGATGATCGGCAACAGGTGCGGTCCCCATTGGCCGAAATTCCGATGTACTACCAACAGCTTTCAGTTGCTGCTCGGTAGCCGCCACTGCGTGAATCGGCGAATTCGTCCCACCGATCGCGGCCAAGGCGGCCGTGGTGTCGGCCGCCTGCGGTGCTTTCGCGGCGAGCCCGGAGATCGCCGCGACCACCTGACCGGACTGCGCGACTTGATCGGTGAGCGGATCGGTTCCCGAAACCGCTGAGCCGACCGCTGCTGCTGCCGCCAAGGTCGAGTCCCCGGCGGGCAGCGCCATCCGCAGCCCACCCCACCCGGACAATCCGAGTTCGTCCAGCGAACCCTGTTGCAGCCGTGGCAAATCCGCCCAGGTGATCTTGGCCTGCTCGAGCGCACCCCGCAGATCCTCGGGAACGGCGACCACGATCGGACTCATCGCAACCGGCGCGGGGGTGCCCTCGATCAGACCGGGCACCCGCATGGATTCGATGGACCGCATCGAATCGGCGATCCACAGCCCCGGCTGCGGACCGAGCGCACCGTTCCACGGCGTGCCCGCGGTGAATCCGGCGACGATCGCCGCCGACGGCTGGGCCGTCACCACTACCTTCGCGCAATGATCGCGCACCTTCGGATTGGTCGCGTTGTAGCGCTCCGCCGCGGCCCGCACCGGATCGGCGATATCCGGATCGACCGTCACGAACAGCGTCGACGGCCCCTCCTTACATTCCGCCGCGGCCGACTTGTCCCGGTTCGCGGCGCGATCACTGAGTTGAAAAAACGCGAAGACCGCCGCGACTGACAGCAAAACGGCAACCACTGCGATAACCGGACCTTTGCTGACGCCCCGGGACCTGGTTCCGCTGCGATGTGTGCCCACGATCCTCAGTGTATGTTCACGCGAGATTTGCCGTGCCGGTGTGTCCGGTGCGGCGCACCGGCACGGCGTGGCGTGAACGTCCGATCAGGCGCGGATCATCCGTCCGCGGTCGAACTCGTGTCCGCCCCAAACTCCGGACTGTCCAGTCCGCGCGGCGAATTCACCGCAGGCGTCCCGAATCGGGCAGCCCGCGCAAACCGCACGCGCGTACTCGAAGTCCTGCGACGGGTACGGGAACCACGCCTCGTGATTCGGATCACCGCGGCAGGCCGCCCGATGCCACTCTCGGGAATCCGAGAGCGGGAGCAGGTCGGTCAGATCGACAACCGCGCTGGTCTCCAATTCGACGGTCATTTCGAGCCTTCTCCTTTCTTTCTCGGCTCAGGTGGCGGCCAGTTGCTTCCAGATCCGCTGTTGCCGTTTGGCCAGGTGGTCCGGCGCCTTCGGCTGCCAGAGCAACCGCATGCCCGCTTCCTCCGGCGTCCGGTCGGCCTTGCTCGAGTTGCACGGCGCGCACGCGGCGATCAGGTTGTCCCAGGTGTTCGGACCACCCCTGCTGCGGGGCCGAATGTGGTCGACGGTGCGCGCCCAGGACGCGCAGTATCCGCACCGGTGGTGGTCTCGGCGCAGCACCCCGGCCAGCGTCGCACGACTGTCGTCGTGTATTCGCGTCACATGGTCGAGGTATACGTACCGCAGCAGCCGGATCGTCTCCGGCAGCGCGAGCTCGAGGTGCTTGGACCGGATCGGGAGGTGCGGCTCCCGATCCGCGATCGACTCCGCGGCGCCGCTCATGAGCAGCACCACGGCCCGGTCGGCGCTGATCTCGGTGAGCGCCTCGTAGCTGGCGTTCAATACCAGTACCCGGGTGTGTATCCAGTTGTCGACAGTAGACACCACCGGATCGGTGGCGCGGTGGAACATCATGGGAGTCACCATGTTTCGAGAGAGCAGAGCGGATTCGGAAGGCGGGGCCGGTCAGTTACCGGCCGGGAGGCGGCGCAGTTCCTGCCCGACGCGCGCGTCATACCGACGCAAGCTCGATACGACAATGGTCACGGCCGCCGCCTCCTTCCTCATGCTCGTGAGCACCCGCGGAATCAGGTGATCATCATCGAAATCCATGGTGGCACAGCGTGCCCACCGCTGGCGAAGGGTTTTTCAGGCCAGGCCGACCAGCCACTGCCGCAGCCACGAGGTGGCGGTGGCGCCGTTGGAATCGACGACGTAGGTCGGATAGTTCTGGTGTACGAACGAGTTGTAGAACCGCTCGAATTCCCGTTTGCGCTCGTTCATTTCCGGATCGGCGAGCTGGTTCTGGACGAGCGGGGCCACCCCGGTCGCCATCAGGTCGTTGAAGATGGCGAACGCCTCCTGCTGGTAGCGCCACAGCTGTGCCGGGTCGGGATCGGAGGCCTGGGCCAGGAAGCCGGCGACGCGGGTCGCGAAGTCGGTGGGCGGTGCGGCGCAGTAGAGATCGCCGACGGCGCAGATGGTGCGGGTCTTCGGGGTGAGGAAGCCGAAGCCGCCGATGCGCGGGCCGCCCGCACCGGCGCCGTCGACCGGCGGGCCGATGAGTGCGTCGGCCGGGGAGCGGCGCGGATCCGAGATGAGCCCGACCGCGGCGATGCGTTCGGGCCGAACGGGACTCAGTCCGGTGCCGATTTCGGCGGCGAGATCGCCTGCCGCATCCGCGCCCTGGCTGTAGCCGATCAGCGCGATCTTGGTCTCGGCGCACTGCTGGGCCATGGTTGTGACCAGGCCGCGAGCATTGTCGATGGCCTGCCGCTTGGACCGGCCGTAAACATCGGTCTCCCAGGGGAAAGCGGTCGCCGCGTAGGTCACGTAGTCGGTCCTGGTATTTCGCGGCAGGTTATCGGTGACGCTCGCGAGCATGCCCTCGCCGGGATTGGCATCGGAGGTCTCCCACGTGCCGGGTACCGCCACGACATACAGGTCGGGGCAGCCATCGGGCGCTGCCGTCGCCGCGCCGGCACCGCCGACGGTGCCCGCCGCACCTACCATGACGGTTCCCGCCACAGCACCGATCATCTTGCGCATAAACATGGTCCACACCTCGGTTTTGCTAGGTCCGAAGCGGCCGGGGGCCGTACGCGACTGCCTGCCGTCGCGTCGGAGACAACCGTACGGTCTGACCAGGGGTTGATGCGGGAACAACCCGTGACAAACGCCGAACATTTTTAACACAATGCACAATGCCGACGATTCGCCCGGCGCGGCGGGATGAAGGAGCCGCGGGCGAGGGGGTGCGCGACTCCTTCATCGTGTCCGAGGGGCAGTCACCGCCTCGTCCACGGTTGTGGTGGTTATCAGGACACCGATGACTCCCTCCCGTGCATCATCGTGTGCCCATCCATTGAACCCGATCGACAGGCGTGCGTCCCGGCTTCGAGCATATGTCGTTCGAGAAGGTCGGGTCAGCCGATGGGCGTGTGGCCCAACAGAACTCGGCCGGTGAACCGGGTCTGCTTGGCCCGCGGCAGCGGGTGGAACAGGCAGCCGTGGATGTCGCGGTACCACATCTCCAGCTCGCAGCCGCGCGAAAAGCCCACGCCGCCAGCGGTTTCGATGGCCAGCCGGACGGTATCGACGAGTGCGCCGGCGGCCACGGTCTTGCGGCTGAGCGTGCGGGCACCATAGCTGTCGGTATTGTCGAAGTGCAGATTGTCCGAATCGGTGAACATGGCCGCGATCAGATCCGCGGCGGTGGTGTAGGCGTTCATCATTTCGCCCGCGAGCTGGAAAGTATGTGGTTCGCCGCGGTCGGCGACAAGTGCGGCGGTCGATTCGACCGCGGCGTCGGCGATGCCGAGATAGGCCGCCATGACCAGCGGCATGGCCGCGCCGATCACCACATTCAGCACGGGAGGCCAGACGTCGGCGGGGCGGGTCAGCGAGATCGCGGCATCGGGAACGAAGACATCCTCGAAGACCACCGTGTGGGAGCCGCTGGCCCGCAAACCAATAGTGTCCCAGGTCTTTTCGATGCGAATGCCGGGGGAGACCAATGGCACCGCGAAGTGCAGCACCTGAGGTCCCTCCGGCGCATCGCCGCGGCGGATGCTGGTCACCACCACATCGCCGACCTCACAGCCACTGGCGGGCGCCTTGCGTGCAGTCACCCGGAAGCCGCCGTCGACGTGCTCGGCCCAGCCGTTGGATTCGACCCAGTCCGACGCGCCGGTGCTGACCAGTATCGCGCCCGCCGCCACCTTGCCGAAGACCGCCGAGGCGTCGATGCCGTGGTTGTGCCGCCAGACCTGCGCGGCCACCAGATGGGTGTGCATGGCGAACGCGACGGCGGTCGACGGGTCGTGGCGGCCGAGTTCGCGCAGGATCTCGCCCATCTCGCGGTGCGACACACCGCCGCCGCCGAACTCGACGGGAACGAGTGCCGCGGACAGTCCAGTGGTCCGCAGCAGGTCGAAGGCGGCGATGGAGATCTCGCCGGTGCGGTCGCGGGCGGCCACATCGGCGCGCAGGTTTACCCCTACCCGGCGTGCCAGGGCGATCCAGTCGGTGGTGGTGATGTCATGGGCGATAGCTGTCATGTTTCGAAGTTAGGAACGGCCGCGATAACCGAATAGTCCAGAAAGTGGACTCCCACGGTCCAGAAAATGGACCCCGGTTCGCGAGGTGACCATGACCAGCACGACCGCAAGCTATGGCCAATATTGTCCGATCTCCCGTGCGCTCGACGTGCTCGGCGAGCGCTGGTCGCTGCTCATCCTGCGCGATCTGCTCATCGGCACGACGCGCTTCAACGATCTGGCGCGCGGTCTGCCCGGGCTCTCGCGCAGTCTGCTCGCCAAGCGGCTGCGCCAATTCGAGCGGGCGGGATTGATCGACAAGGTGGGCAGCGAATACCTGCTCACCGCCGCCGGTCGGGAATTGGAGCCGATCCTGTTCGGGCTGGGCGAATGGGGTGCACGCTGGACCTTCGGCGAACCGCGGCCCGAGGAACTGGATGCCGGGCTGCTGGTGTGGTGGATGCACTCCCGGCTGGATACATCCACGTTTCCCGGTAAGCGTCATGTGTTGTGCGTGCGGTTCACCGACGACTTGCGGCGTTATTGGATCGTCGTCGAATCGGGTGTGCCCTCGGTGTGCGATGCCGATCCCGGCTATCCGGTCGACGTCACCATCAGCTCCGATGTCGAATCGCTGTACCAGGTTTGGCTGGGACGTATTCCGCTCTCGCACGCAATGCGAACCGGCCGAGTGGAATTCACCGGGCCGACCGCGCTGACCCGGCGGATGCCGTCGGTACTGCAACTGAGTCCCGTTGCGGGATATGCGGATCCGGTCGTCCGCGCCTCGTGACCATTACGCAGTCGTGTCTCGCGCGTAGATGTAGTAACGGTAGACGCCATCCCCGGGGTCGGCGCTCAGCGGCCACTCGCCGTCGGCGATGAACCATGCCCATTCGAGAGCGAGGCCCGCGTCGCGTTCGGCGATCGACTTGGCCCGGTCCAACGAGCTGTCGGTGCCGAGGGCCTGGTCGTCGGTACCGCAGAACTCGCAGCTGTGCACCCGCCGCACCTCGTATGCGATCACTCGGTTACCTCCGGGCATCCAGGTTAGACCTGGTTATTCGGGTGTGCACCGATAACGTTCGACGGGTGCGGCCGATAAACAGCTCGACAGGCTCGTCCGCTCGGGGGACCGCGTGTCGAACGGGGGAGTTCCGGAAGTGGCGTCCGCAAAGAATCGGTGGGGCACCAGTTCGAATCGAATACGCAAGGGATGTGTTCCGATGTCGATATCGACGGTGAAATATCTGGTGCCGCTGGGCTGCTGCGCGGTTCTCGCGTTGGCCGGTTGCGCGGGCGGTGATCATGGCCACGGTACGGCCATAGGCACGAGCGCAGTGCCCACCAGCACCGGTAGCCGCGTGCCGGGGCCGAGCGCGGTAGCCACAGACCAGCCGACTGGAGCGACCGGCGAACCGGCTTCGCCGTTGCCGCCGATACCGGCGTGCGTCGGCAGCCAGCTCATCGTCGGCGTGGAACCGATGTCGCCCGGCGCGGGCCACCGCGGTGTGCGCGTGCATTTCTCGGTCGTGGGTGCCAGCGGTGCGTGCACGCTGACCGGATACCCGGGCGTGGATACCGGCCCCGGCGGGCCGCTCCTGCACGCCGAGCGCACATTGCGCGGCTATCTGGGCGGTCTCCCGGCCGATATCGATACGCCACCGACCGTGGTCCTGGACCACGACCACAATGCCGAGGCAGTGGTCGAGGGCGGCGCGGTGGATGCGGAAGGCAACCAGTGCCCGACGTATACGAAGCTTTTGGTCACCGCCCCGAACACCACTGACACGCACGCGGTCAGCGCCACCATCGACACCTGCACGCTGAGCGTTCACCCGGTGACCGCCCAGTAGCGAATTCAGAGGTTGCCGACAATGTGTTCCAGGCGGCGCGCCACCAGTTCACGGGCCTGTTCGCGCAGAGCGGGGCGGTAGCCGCTCGGGTACACCGGATCGCCCGGGGTGTAATCCTTCAGGACTTCCTTGGCGAGGGTGATCTTGTGGACCTCGGTGGGGCCGTCGGCAATTGCCATGACCTCGGCGTAATTCATCATGTCGACGAACGGGAGGTCCTGGCTGACGCCGATGGCGCCGTGCAGATGCAGTGCGCGCTGAGCGATATCGTGCATCACCTTCGGCATCGCCACCTTGATGGCGGCAATGTCCTTGCGGACCTTCAGATAGTCCTGTTCCTTATCGATGCGCCAGGCCGTGCGCAGGACGAGCAGGCGGAACTGCTCCATCTCGATCCAACTGTCGGCGATGCGTTCCTGGGTCATCTGCAAACCCGCGAGGGCCCCCTTGCGCATCGGCCGGGAGACCGCGCGTTCGGCCATCATGTCGAAGGCCTTGCGTACCAACGCGACTGTGCGCATCGCGTGGTGCACCCGGCCGCCGCCGAGGCGGGTCTGTGCCACGATGAAGCCCATACCCTCCTGGCCGAGCAGGTGGTCGGCGGGTACCCGGACATCGGTGAAGCGCAGATGTCCCTCGTGCTCGCTGAAACCGTGCACGTGGAAGTTCTTGACGATCTCCAGGCCTGGGGTGTCGGCGGGCACGATGAACATCGACATGCCCTGGTACGGGCTGACATCCGGATCGGTGACCACCATGACGATATGGAAGCTGGCGAACTGCGCGTTCGAGTTGAACCACTTCTCGCCGTTGATGACCCAGGAGTCGCCGTCGCGCACGGCGCGGGTCTTGAACAACGTCGGATCCGAGCCGCCGGTGGGTTCGGTCATGACATAGCAGGAACCGATCTCACCGGCCAGCAGCGGCTCCAGGTACCTGGCCTTCTGTTCCTCGGTGCCATAGTGCGCGAGGATTTCCGCGTTACCGGAATCCGGTGCCTGGCAACCGAATACCGACGGTGCCCACACCGAAGTGCCGAGCACCTCGTTGAGCAGCCCGAGCTTCAGCTGCCCGTAGCCGGGGCCGCCCAGTTCCGGTCCGAGATGGCAGGCCCACAGTCCATGTTCCTTCACCTTCTCCTTCAGCGGCCGCATCAACGCCATCGCCTCGGTATCGGTGCGGTCGTAGGGATTCGGGTAGAGCAGATCGAGGGGCTCCACCTCGGTGCGGACGAACTCCGCCGCCCAGTCCAACTTCCGCTGGTATTCCGGGTCGGTTTCGAAATCCCAAGCCATGGTCAGCCTTTCGTGTCGGTGATGCCGTCGAGAACGGTGGATGCCACAATGTCGGCGATTTCGTCGGGGGAGCGCCCGCCGTGTGGGCGGTACCAGAAGGTCACCATGTTCAGCATGCCGAGCACACTGTTGGTGACCACGTGGTCGTCGGTGCGCAGCAGGCCCGCCGCATGACCCGCGTCGATGACGCGCTGCCAGCAGGCCTGTATTTCGTCACGCATTTCCTGTAGTTCTTCGCCGCGCTCACCGGTCAGTGCGGTGACGTCGCGCAATTGGATGGCGACTTCGCGGCGGTGCTCGATGATCAGCCCGACGTGGCTGTGGATCAGCTTGCGCAACTTGACGATCGGGTCGTCGATGCCGCGGGAGATCCGCTGGGCATCGGTGAGCATGAGCTGGATGTAATCGCGCAGGATCTGCCAGAGCAGTTCTTCCTTGGAACCGATGTGGTAGTACAGCGCACCCCGCTGAACCCCCGCTCGATCACCGATTTCCGCGACGCCGGTACCGTGGAAACCCTGCTCCGCGAACAGTTCCACCGCAGCCGTCACGATGCGCGCCCTGGTCGCCTCGGCCGTGGTCTCCGCGGCCGGTGGACGACCACGGCGACGAGGCGAGGCCAACTCGGACCCACTCGTCACCCGGCCACCACCCCTCATGGAATCGCTGCGCGATACTGCGGTCATTTGCGCGGATCCAGGACGACCTTGGAAACCCCGTCGGCACGGTCGGCGAACATGCGGTAGGCGTTCGCGCCGTCCGACATCGGGAATCGGTGTGTGACAACGGCTTCGGGCCGAATTCGACCAGCGGCGGTGAGTCGCAGCAGTGCGGGCAGCTCGTATTGGATCGAGCAGAGTCCGATATGGAATTCGAGCTCCTTGACCTGCGCCAATTGCATATGGAACGGGAAGGCGCGATTATGACTGACGCCGACCACGCCGACCCGGCCACGATGCCCGACGGCGCTGATGGCGAGTTTGATGGTCGCATCGGCGCCGACCGCCTCGATCGCGACATCCGCACCACCGCTGAGCATTTCGCGGATAACGGTCTTGGGTTCGTCGGATTCGACTATTTCCGCGCCCAATTCGGCGGCGCGCTTGCGCCGGTCGGCCACCAGATCCACCCCGAGCACCCGCGCCGCGCCCATCGCGAACGCCGACTGCACGGCCATCAGCCCGACCGGTCCCAGCCCGATCACCACCACGGTCTCACCGGGTGCGATGCGGGTGCGCCGCGCGCCGTACCAGGCGGTGGGCGCGTTGTCGGTAAGCACGATCGCGGCCTCATCGCTGACCGAATCGGGCAGCCGTACCAGATTCCCCTCGGCATGGGGTACCGCGAGATATTCCGCCTGTGCACCGGCGAGCGATCCGCCGAGTCCATAGCAGGCGTCGGCAGGCATCGGGTGGCGTTCACAGGCCGCCACGATGCCTGCCTTGCACTTCGCGCAGCGGTTACAGCCGACGGAAGCGGAGACCAACACCCGGTCACCGACGGTGAATCCCTGTATGTCCGAACCCAATTCGACGATCTCGCCGACGGCCTCGTGGCCGACGCTGTATCCGGTGCCGTCGGTGAAGCCGTGCCCGGCATAGATGTGCAGATCACTACCGCAGATTCCGGCGGCGGTCACCCGGACGATTGCGCCGTCGCGGCCCGGCAGCATCGGATCGGGCACCTCGGTGTACGAGATCTGTTGCGGTCCTTGGTAAGTCAGTGCCTTCATCGCCAACCGCCGTCCAGTGCCAGAGTTGCGCCGGTGCAATACGCCGAAGCATCCGTCGCGAAGTACAGTGCCGCGCCCACGATCTCATCCGGGCGGCCGATCCGCCCGAGCGCCAGATGCCGAGTCAGCTCGGTGCGCAACTCATCGGGCCACGCCTTGGAAATATCCGTCTCGAACGGACCGCATTGGATCGTGTTGACCCGCACCGTCGGCGCGAAACTCTGCGCGAGTCCGCCGGTGAGATTGGCCAATCCGGCCTTGGCGGCCGCATAGGGCACCGCGAGCGGTTCCGGCCGTTCGGCCTCGATCGAGGAGATATTGATGATCGAACCGCCACCGGTGGCGGCCATCCGGGTACCGATCAAGGTCGACAAACGGAACGGGCCCTTGAGATTGACCGCGATCACCTTGTCGAACATGTCCTCGCTCACCTGATCCAGGCTCGGATACAGCAGCGACATCCCGGCATTGTTGACCAGCACGTCGACCTTGCCGAACTCCGCATAGGCCGCCTCGACCAGCGCATCGCACTGCGCCCAATCGCTGACATTGCACGCCACCGGCAATGCGCGCCGTCCATGGGTGTTCTTCACCTCATCGGCCAGCTCGGCACACCTGTCGAGTTTGCGACTCGCGATCACCACATCCGCACCGGCCGCGGCGAAGGCCAGCACCATCTCCCGGCCGAGCCCGCGGCTACCGCCCGTGACCAGCGCGACCTTATCCGCTAACGACTGTCCTGGCATAGCGCTCCATTGCTCCGGCTGCCGGTAATGTTCCAATCAGTACATTAATTCCGCCGGACGATACAATCAAGGCCCCGACACACCGTCACATCACTACCGATGGGTAACATTGGTTGCGATTTTTCCCACCCGGCTTTCTCAAAAGTGAGGCAGTAGATGACAGAGCGGATTCAGGTCGGCGGGCTCCAGGTGGCCAGCGTTCTCCACGAGTTCATCGAGAACGAGGCGCTCCCCGGAACCGGCGTAGATTCCGCCGCGTTCTGGGCCGGAGCTGAGCAGGTCATCAACGACCTGGCTCCGCGCAACCGCGCCCTGCTGGCCGAACGCGACGAGATCCAGGGCAAGCTCGATGCCTGGCACGCCGAGCACCCCGGCGCGAACTACGACAAGGCCGCCTACAAGAGCTTCCTCGGCGATATCGGCTACCTGCGCGCGCAACCAGCCGACTTCGAGATCGCCACCCAGAATGTGGACGACGAGATCGCCACCACCGCGGGCCCGCAGCTGGTGGTACCGGTGATGAACGCGCGCTTCGCGATCAACGCCGCGAACGCGCGCTGGGGTTCGCTCTACGACGCCCTTTACGGCACCGACGCCATCTCCGAGGCCGACGGCGGGGAGAAGGGCACCGGCTACAACCCGGTCCGCGGCGGTCGCGTGATCGAGTTCGCGCGCAAGTTCCTCGATACCGCCGCCCCGCTGGCCAACGGCTCGCACCGGTCCTCGACGCACTACGCGATCGATGGCGGCAAACTTGCGGTCACGCTGAGCAACGACGGCGTCACCACGCTGGCCGCCGATGGCGCGGAACTGGTCGGCTACCTCGGTGACCCGGCCTCGCCGACCTCGATCCTGCTGAAGCACAACGGATTGCACATCGACATCCAGATCGACGCCGCCTCGCCGATCGGCAAGACCGATCCGGCGGGTGTCAAGGATGTGGTGCTGGAGTCCGCGGTCACCACGATCATGGACTTCGAGGATTCGGTCGCCGCGGTGGATGCCGAGGACAAGGTGCTTTGCTACCACAACTGGCTCGGCCTGATGAAGGGCGAGCTGGCGGAGAAGGTGACCAAGGGCGAGAAGACCTTCACCCGCACCATGAACCCGGACCGCGTCTACACCGCGCTCGGCGGTGGTGAGCTGGTGCTGCACGGCCGGTCGCTGCTGTTCGTGCGCAATGTCGGTCACCTGATGACCTCCGACGCGATCATCGACGCCGAGGGCAACGAGGTGCCCGAGGGCATCATGGACGGCCTGATCACCTCGCTGATCGCCAAGCACAGCCTGCTCGGCGATACGAAATTGAAGAACAGCCGCACCGGTTCGGTCTACATCGTGAAGCCGAAGATGCACGGTCCGGACGAGGTCGCCTTCACCAACGAGCTGTTCGGCCGGATCGAGGACGTCCTCGGTTTGACCCGCAACACCCTCAAGGTCGGCATCATGGACGAGGAGCGCCGCACCACGGTCAATCTGAAGGCTTGTATCCAGGCGGCCGCCGAGCGCGTGGTGTTCATCAACACCGGCTTCCTGGACCGCACCGGCGACGAGATCCACACCTCCATGGAGGCCGGGCCGATGGTCCGCAAGGCCGAGATGAAGACCCAGCAGTGGATCCTGTCCTACGAGGACTGGAACGTCGATACCGGTCTGGCCGCCGGACTGCCCGGTAAGGCGCAGATCGGCAAGGGCATGTGGGCGATGCCGGATCTGATGCACGACATGCTCGAGCAGAAGATCGGCCACCCGCGCGCGGGCGCCAACACCGCCTGGGTGCCCTCGCCGACCGCGGCCACACTGCATGCGACGCACTACCACCAGGTCGATGTGTTCGAGCGGCAGCAGGAGATCGCCGCCGGTGGCCGTCGCGCCACCGTCGATCAGATCCTGGAGATCCCGCTCGCGGCCGACCCGAACTGGACCGACGAGGAGAAGCGCCAGGAGCTGGACAACAACTCCCAGGGCATCCTCGGCTACGTGGTGCGCTGGATCGACCAGGGCGTCGGCTGCTCCAAGGTGCCCGACATCCGGGATATCGGTCTCATGGAAGACCGTGCGACCCTGCGCATTTCGAGCCAGCTGATGGCGAACTGGCTGCGTCACGGCGTGGTCACCGCCGATGAGGTGGTGGCCAGTCTGGAGCGGATGGCACCGGTGGTCGACAAGCAGAATGCGGGCGATCCGAACTACCGTCCGATGGCGACGGACTTCGCGGGCAGCATTGCGTTCCAGGCCGCGAAGGAGCTGGTGCTGGACGGGACCAAGCAGCCCAACGGCTACACCGAGCCGATCCTGCACCGCCGCCGCCGCGAGGCCAAGGCGCTGGCTTGCGTCTAAGGCGTTGCGCGTCTGAGTAACTCGTGAATCCCCCCGCCCGGGCGCTTGCCGGGCGGGGGGATTCCTTTACCACATGACGGCCGTCGACGGGGCAGATGACTGGTTTCGACCCGCATAACGATCCGTTACCCTGGGCGCTGCACGAGACAGTCGGATGTGAGGAAGTTTTATGGGAAGCGTTGTCCTTGATGTATTCGCCCTGGTTGTGAATCGCGCGGCGATGTTCTGGAACTGGATGGCCACCGGTTCGGCCGGTTTTCCGCCGCTGTAATAGCCGAGCTGAACGTCTGGTACGACGACCCCCGGTCCCGGCCCCTCGATGGGACGCCGAGTCCGGGGGTTTCCTTTGCCCGGTGAGATATCTCCACAGACGGTGAGCCGATTCCCTTCGGGGACAGGTCGGATCGACGTATCTTCTTTGGCATGAGCAGCGGCCGCCCCCGACCGACACCGTTGTGGTTCGAGCTCTGGATGGGCGCCATCACCACCGTCATCGCGTTGCTCTGTGCCGCGCTGTGCTGGGAATTGGCTGCTCAGGGCAGCTTTCCAGCCAAAGTGCTACTGTGGGTGGGACTTTCGGTGGTCGGGCTGGTCGCGATCGTCTTCGCCATCCTGGGCCTGATCCGCTATCACGCTGTCCTGGTGAGCCTTACCGCACCGCTACTGATCGCTGCGCTCGCCGCGCTGGTGTGGTACGAAGTGCCCGAAACCACCGGTTGGCGTCTGTCCCGCCCCATCCTCGAAGATCAGGCCACCGCCTGCGCCAATCCGGGCCATCGCACCCGCCTTGGTGTCTACACCGTCACCTACATCACCCGTCGCGACGGCGCCTGTCTGTTCTACGTCAGTGGCGGAGCCACCAATTCCGAAGGCTTCGCCTACTTCCCGGACAGCGCCCCGAGCATCGGACCCGCCGGACCGGGCAGTATCGGCTACGAACCCTTCCACGATCGCTGGTACCGCTTCGTCGAGAACACCTGACCGGATCGGCCGAGGCCCGCCGTCGCTGTAGAGCTCAGTGCCCGACAGCAACCAGTGTTCGGATGATCATGAAGATTGCGGCCACGCCGAAACAGGCCAGTCCGATGACCCATACGGTGAACATCTGCCGCATCGGTATCAGCTTGTCCAGCCAGGGGACGTCGAGATCGACGCTCTGAAGTTGCGTCTCGAAGACAGGGCCATGTGAACCCCAGGTGCCCGCGCCGATCTGCTGCTGTTCGAACTGCTCCAGCCACAGCGCGTCCCTGCGCTCGGCAAGGCGATGGCTGGCCATGAGCATGATCGAAATGAACGACACGATCAGCGCGAGTAGCGACGAGGCTATGCGCGCGACGGAATCGTTGTCGGCTCCCATCGAGATGCTGAACAGGAATGCCTGGGCAGTCAGGCTGAGGGCGGGAACCTGCCAGAGGAGGTTCTCGTATTGCAGGCGTCGGTCCGACACGGTCCGGTAGACCATCTCCAGATCGGCCGGACGGCGGGGAGCTGGCTCGTCCACAAGGGGTACTGTCGCACAGTCGCGCAGACCTGGTGGGTGTTTGTCACGTTCGGGATGTGGAGCGAACCAAGATGAGGATGCTGACCAGGAGCACCCACGCCGGGAAAGCCAGCGTCATCCATCTGCTCGTTTCGCTGGCCACCAGGAGTGCCAGGGCCGCCAGATAGCTGAGACCGGCGAGCCAGCGGGGCATCAGCCCGGTCTTCAGCCAAATCGTCGCGAGCGAGATCATGAACACGGCCGCCATCCGCAGTGCGTAGGTCTGGCATGCCGAAACCACGATCATCTTGCCGAAGTCGACCACCGCGGCCCGCGCGGCCGGGTCGGTGACTTCGGTGTTGCTGGACACCAGACCGGCAGCGACGGCGGTGCCGACGAACATCATCGCCAGGAACAGCAGCCCGCTGCCGAGGAATACCGATAGGAAGAACCGGTCTTCGTAGCGGCCGAATCCGTCGCGGACGACGCCGACGAACCATAGGAAGCTGATTCCGGCGAAGGGCATGAGCACCGTCGCTGTTCTGATCGCATTCTGCTGACTGTTCAGCCAGTGAGTCGAGCCTTCGATGCCGTCAGGCATGTCGATGCGGATCAAGATCAGTGTTGTGCCGAACAACACTGCGAAGACCACTCCGGCCAGGGCGGCCGCTCGCGGTGTCGACAACTGGCGCGGCGTCGGCGCCCGCTCGGTGTTTTGCGGCGATGTGGACATGACGTCATCGTGTCAAATCCGAACGCCGGTGGGCTGGATTTCCGGCCAGGTCTGTTTTCCTCGTGGGGCTCCCGGCGCACAATTCAACGCACCGACGTCGTAGCTCGAATTCCGTCCTAGTTGCCGGTGCTGTGTGGGTTTCGGCGAGATCGGCCGAGGCATAGCATATTGAAAGTCCAGCTTACTGCCGCGCGGAAGGTGGGTGAAGATATGACGACGACCGAGCCCGACTGGAGTAAACCGGCGGCCGTGGCCATCCCGGCGGAAGGCTATTTCGAGTTGGAGCGGGGACGATACGGTCCGATCTATCCCCGGACACCGGCCTGCTACGGGTTCTCGATCATCGCCAAGGTGAAGCCGGGTCGTGAGGAGGCTATTCGCGCATACGGCAAGCAGATCCAGGATGCGATAGCAGCTGGTCCGGATGTGCTGGCGCCGCTGCGGCTGCACTATCTGCGGTGGGTCTTGTTCGACGTCGGATCGGGACTGCATTTCCAATATCAGGGAATTTTCGACACCGATTTCGACAAATACACCGAGGACGCCGTTGCCCTGTTCTCCCAGACCGGCATCACGACGGTTTTCACCAATCTCGAGGGATTTCCGGAGGATTGGAAGGAAAACCCGGAGGCGTTCGTGAAATTTGTTCGCGAACACCAGTTTCCGAGCTTTCTCGAATACGGCGAGTATCCCTACGTCACCGCCGACGAGATCAAAAAGGCGCTGCGGCTGAAAGCAGCGTTCTCCGACATGCTCGACCAGATGCAGTGACCCCTTGGGCCATGCTCGAACTCGACGATATTCAGCACATCCTGCTGACCCGGACCCCGGCGGTGACCGGCCGCTACGAGTTCCTGTCCTTCGATGATCCCGTCGGGGCGCGGGCTTGGTTGACGCCGCTGGTGGACCGTGTGCAATCGGCCGCGGACGTGCGCGCCACGATGGACAGTTCCGACCGCTGGGTCACGCTGGCCTTCACCTGGCGCGGGCTGCGGGCGCTCGGGGTGCCGGAAGAAACGCTCGCCACCTTCCCGGACGAGTTCCGCGAAGGCATGGCCGCACGCGCCGACATCCTGGGTGACACGGGCGCCTGTGCTCCCGGCAACTGGGTGGGTGGGCTGGCCGGTGACGACGTGCACGCCATCGCGATCCTGTTCGCCCGCACCGATGCCGAGCACCAGCGCTGCACCACCGAACACCACAAGCTGATCGCCCGTTGCTCCGGTGTGCGCGTGTTGTCGTTCCTGGATCTGAACGCGACGCCGCCTTTCGACTACGCCCACGATCATTTCGGGTTCCGAGATCGGTTGTCCCAGCCGGTGATCGCCGGATCCGGCGAAGCGCCGACTCCAGGTTCGGGGGCACCGCTGCAACCCGGGGAATTCATCCTGGGCTACCCCGACGAGGAGGGACCGGCACGAGCGCTGCCGCAGCCGGAGGTGTTGTTCCGCAACGGAAGCTATATGGCCTACCGGCGGCTACAGGAACACGTCGGCGCGTTTCGGAACTACCTGCGCGAGCACTCGGACACCCCGGAGGAGCAGGAGTTGCTCGCCGCGAAGATCATGGGGCGCTGGCGCAGCGGCGCCCCCCTGGTGCTGGCGCCGGACCGGGATGATCCGGCGCTGGGCGCGGATCCCATGCGCAACAACGACTTCAACTACAAGGAAATGGATCCGCACGGCTACGCGGTACCACTCGGCGCGCACGCGCGGCGTCTGAATCCCCGTGACACCGCGCCGAACATGAACCGCCGCAGAATGATTCGCCGCGGCGCCACCTACGGGCCCGCGCTACCCGAGGATGCCCCCGACGACGGAGTGGACCGCGGGATCGCCGCGTTCATCATCTGCGCCAGCCTGGTACGCCAGTTCGAGTTCGCCCAGAACGTCTGGATCAACGACAAGACATTCCACGAACTCGGCAACGAACACGACCCCATCTGCGGCACCCAGGACGGCACCCTCGATTTCACGATCCCCAAGCGGCCCATCCGCACGGTGCACAAGGGACTGCCGGCCTTCACCACGCTCAGGGGCGGCGCGTACTTCTTCCTCCCGAGCATCAGCGCTCTCCGATACCTGGCCACGCTCGACAGTCGAGAGGTGACACCATGAGCAGCACCCTGCCGTCGGCACGCACCTACAACCAGAACCACATTCCGCGCAAACACGACGGGCGACGGCGGATGAGCATCTATTGGACATGGAGCTATCCATGGGAGGCCCAACGCGATCCCGCCGAGATGTACAACCGCTTCTCGACGATGACCGAGGTGCGCAACGTACTGTGGCCGAGCTACGAGACTCCGGAATACGACGCCGCGCACTTCCTGCAGGGCATCGCAGGCACACTGGAGTTGTTCCATCGCTCGACGCTGGCGTTTCAGCAGTTGGCCGCAGAGGCCACCGGTCACCCCGTCGCGGTGTTCCAGCGCATCGACCAGGCCGGCTACACCTTGCCGATCGACGAGCGGATCCTGGCCGACACCGACACCCTGATGGTGTTCGGGCTCGATCACGTTCTTTCCGAGCAGCAAGCCGCCTCAGCCGAGATCGATGCGATCCGCGGCTGGCTGCAACGCGAAGGCACCTGCCTGCTGCTGGCGCCGCACCACGACGTCGGGTGCACCGACGACTACGCGCAGCGACAAATGGAATACCAGCATCACGGCGATCCACTGGTGCCGCGGCAGCAACGATTCGGCCAGTACACACGCTCGCTCATGCGGGCCCTCGATGTGCCGGTGCACAACAAATGGGGCCTGCGCCCCGCGGTTGTGGACGGCACCAATGAGATCGCGCCCTTGACAGGGTTCCGCGATCTGGACACGCCCCGGCTGCTGGACAACGTGACGACGTTCAACTTCCACCCCCATCTACCGCACTACGAACTCACCGCGCCGGAATCCGACTCGCTTCGTGTCCTGGGCCGCCAGCGTGTCGACCCCGAGCGACCCCATCCCTTCACCGCCGCAGGCAATACGGAATTCAATACGTTGATCTGGATGCCGCCCGCCGACAGACGAGCCGGTGACATTGTGCTGATCGACTCCACCAACTTCACCACACTGTTCGGCGGGACCGACAGCCTCCGCAACCTCTGGCACAACCTGGCCACCATGAAGTGACCACTGGTTCAGGGTTTGGGTTCGATCCAGAGGGCTTCGGCTACGGCGCAGAGATCACCGGAGGACGTGGCGAGGGCGATGCCGACGGTGTGTTTGCGGCCTTGGTGGCTGATGGGCCAGGCGTAGGAGATATAGGGGGAGCCGGGGTAGAGGGGGAGGAGTTGGGTGGCGGTGAGGGCCGCGGTTACGCCGCCGAAGCTCATACCTTGTTTTCGCATGGCGGTCCAGCCGCCGGGGCAGTCGAGAGCGGACCACACGACTTCCGGCGGGAGTTGGCCGGATTCGTCGGCCAGGCCGGGATCCGGAGTCCAGGCGGCGATGACGAGGTCGTGATCCGGTGTGTCCCAGGTGAGTAGGCGCAGGCCGCGGCCGGGTGCGCAGGCGGCGCCGCAGCCATAGCAGTCGGTGACGCGGCGCGACACCATGGCCGCATCGGTGACGGCCTTCGCCTCGACCCAGCTCGGGGCGGGCGGTGGATCGATGGTGAGCACCGCCGGAGTGGATTCGGCGAGTAGCGCGCCGTTGGCATCGGTCAGCGTATATCCACCGGATCTGGTGGGGCGCAATGACATCGGGGTCTCCAACGGTACCTTGGCACGGAAGTCGACGCGTATCTCGGTGGCCTCGCACGGCCCGGCCAGCAGGCCCGCGACGTAGCCGCCGAACGCGACGTCGGGATATCCGTGCACGTGTTCGGGGACGGTGACTGTCTCGGTCTGGATCACGGGTCGCGCGCGCCTTTCTGTGCCGTCGATCTGGATCGACCGTACCTCCGGATTCGGGCGCATCGGAATCTTCGTGGTGAAACCCCGGGCTGCCCACCGCGTGGCCGACCCGCATCCGGTGAGGGGCGGATCGGCTATTGCGTGGCCTGCCCGCCGAGTTGGGTGAGCAGCACGCTGATCACACCGGCCTCCTGACTCTGGCTCTGGAACATCGAGCGCGCGGTTTCCTTGACCGGGCCCGAGGTCAGAAGCTCGTCGGCGGCACGAGCCATCACCAGTCCGCCTTGATGATGACGAAACATCAATTGCAGGAACAGTATTTCGGCATCGTGACCGCGGGCTGCGGACAGGGCGTCTAGTTCGGCGGTAGTAGCCATACCAGGCATCGCATCGCCGTTCGATTGGACCGCGCCCGGATGATGTTGCGACACAGCCGCATCGGCGTGCATCCACGCCATCGGATGCGACGACAGCGGCGACGCATCGGCCAGCCGCAACCATCCGAGCATGGTCCCGATCTCGATGCTCTGCGCGTCCGAAAGCTGTTGTGCCAGCCGCAGCACGGTCGGGTCCACGTCACGATCCAAGCGCTGCACCATGATCAGCGCCTGCTGATGATGCGCGGTCATATCCTGCGCGAATCCGATCTCGACCGCGTTGAGAACCGGTGCGGTCGTATGCTGTTCGGGCAATACGAGCGGCCGCAGCGCCGCGCCGAGCAC
Organism: Nocardia pseudovaccinii NBRC 100343; assembly: GCF_001613225.1. Lineage (GTDB taxonomy): Bacteria > Actinomycetota > Actinomycetes > Mycobacteriales > Mycobacteriaceae > Nocardia > Nocardia pseudovaccinii. Next base: position 18,292 of record NZ_BDBY01000024.1, on the reverse strand, counting down.
AACCAGGACGAACCCAACCGAGGCGAGCGCCGCGACCCGGAACCAACGGGACACAGCTACGACCCGACGGTCGATTGCTGATTCTCGGGCACCGTATATACGCCGTTCTCCAGTTGCAGCACCATGAATCCGTTATCGGAGCAGGCGACATACAGCTGGTCGCCGCGCCACTCCGGCGGCGAGAAACACCAGTCGGTGGAGACATCGCCGAAGGCGAGGTTGCCGGTGCGCGGGGTGAGCGCGTCCAACGGATCGAATTGTCCCTCCAACACCGCGCGTGCGGCCGGTGGTGTGCTCATCAACGGCACACCGATGATCGACGCGAGTGCATGCGGTGAGTTCCACAGGCTCAGGTTCTGGCCGGTTCGTGCGGGTGGATTGAAGTAGGCGATCTCGCGGATATCGTGTGGATCGCGGATATCGAAAATCCTGATGCCGGAGGAGATCCAACCGCACGCGAGGGCGGTGGGGTTGTCCGGGCGGTCGGCGGCACAGTAGTGCGATTCGTACGCGAAGGCCGAACCGCCCATCGAACTACCGATATTGCTGTCGATGTTCTGCAGCAGGTTGATCTCCAGCTTCACCTTCCCGGCCACCTTCGGTGCGGTGTCGTTGGAGATGTCGATGAGTTTCACACCGCCGGAACCGCCTTCGTCGACGGTGTAGAGGTAGGGCTTGCCGTCATAGGTCACCGGGATGCTGTGCTGGGTGGCCCAGCCGTCGGTCCAGAAGGTTCGGCCGATATGGGTGACCTGCGGGTTGGGGTCGCGGCGCTGAACCGCGCTGATATCGAGCACGGTGAATCCGCCGAGCGCGGAAAGGTACATGCGGTTGCCGTCCGGACTGATGCCGAAGCCGTGCGCCTCGATGCCGGTCAGCCCCTGCCAGATGACGTGCGGATCGGCCGGATCGGTGAGATCGACCGCGCTGACGAAACCGGGCGCGACGCCTGAGGCCCAGTAGGTGCGGCCGTCGGGTGACCAGCCGCCCTCGTGTGTGGTGATCGGCAGCGGCATCAGCAGATTTGTGCCCGGTCCGAGATTGAGCAGCTTCGGATACGCGCAATCGGAGACATCGTAGACCGACAGATAGCCGACGCCCTCGCCGACCGGCACACCGGTCCCGACCAGCAATTTGCGTTCGGTATTGACCTTGAGGCTCTCCCAGGTGCCCGCGAGCATCGCGGGTTCGGTCAGGGTGACCGTCGGGCGCGGGTGCGCCGGGTCGGAGACGTCGAGTACCTGGACGCCGCGGCCCTCGCTGATCAGGTCACCGGGGAAGAACGAACCCATATAGGCGCAGTGGTCGAAGCTGGTGGAGGTGATGCCCGCGCCGCGTCCGGCGTAATTGCCGACCATCGACATATTGCAGGTGTAGCCCTGGGTGCTGCGCCGACTGTCGCGGTCGGCGGCCGAAACATCGCCCTGCAGCCCGGTTTCCGGCATCGATCCCGGTCCGCAGTCCGCCCGGGGTACCGAGGTCCGGCCGACATCGAGGAATTCCTGGACCGCGGTGGCGATATCGGATTGCAGATCGGCTGATGCGCTGCTGGGCAACATCATTGTGGCAACGATCGTGGTGGCGAACAATGCCAAGGGCCGGGCACGACACAGTCTCAGCTTCGGGTGCGTCATTGCATCCCAACTTTCCTCATCATGGGCACAGACCGCGCCGACTCAGACGGAGTAAGAACTGACTGAATGGTAGTAACAGGCAGTAACTTACAGCTGGGTTTTGGCGAAAATGCCAGGTAATTGGCATGTCTCGCCGCTACCCTCAGCTGGCGGAGAGTGCCTCGATCTCACCGGTCAGCAGCGATGCGCAAACGTCGAGCAGGGACTGTCTGAGTCCCGTCGACCGCTCGGCCAATGCCGACTGCGCCCGAACGTATTCGGCACGCCCCGCCGGTGTTTCGATGCGGATCGGCTCGTATCCGTAGTCGGTGAGGTCGTACGGGCTAGCGCGCATATCGAGTTCGCGTGCGGCGCAGGCGAATTCGAAATAGTCGAGCAGCAGGCCGGAGGAGATGAGCGGGGTCAGTTTGAAACCCCATTTGTAGAGGTCCATATTGGCGTGCAGGCAGCCGGGCTGTTCGCGGACGACCTGATCGGCGCGGGTCAACGGGTCCGCGTTGCGACCGACCGCGTCGGGGGTGAAGAAGCGGAATGCGTCGAAGTGGGTGCAGCGCAGAGACATCGATTCGACGACCGCATCGGTGCCGGTGCTGCCCAGGCGCAGCGGCACCTGTTGGTGTCGGACCTCGTCGGTCTTGTACACCATTGCCCACTCGTGCAGGCCGAAGCAGGACAGCTGCGCCGGGCGGGAGGCCGTGGCGCGCAGCAGTTTTGCGATGAACTCGACGGTGTCGCGGCGCCGCCCGATGAACGCGGGGTCGGCGGTATAGGCACCCGCGCCGGAACGTATGTCGTGCCGGTGATACCCACGAGCCCCGTCGTACTCCCGCGCGCCCGCCAATGCGACACCGAATCCCGGGTGCCAGCGCCGCAATTGGGCGGGCTTGTGTCCGTAGTACGTGAACAGGAAGTCGATCACCGGATGTGACGAACCCGCCGCGCGCCGCTCGAGATACGGTCCGACGAGCTCGTCGAGCCGAGCCCGGTGCGCGGCGGCCCTGGTCCGCCACTCGGACTCGGCCAGCACGATCATTCGATCACCCGGTGCGTCCCGTCGCGCACGGTGCCGACGAACTCTTCCACCAGATCCTCGAGCGCCACGATGCCCACCGTATTTCCACGGGTGTCCACGACACGGCCGAGGTGGGAGTTGGTGCGGCGCAAGCGGGCCAGCGCCTCGTACAGGGGCGTACCGGCGCTCACCGTCGGCAGTGGACGGATATCCGTGCGCGGGATGGGCGTATTCGGTCCGGCGCTTTCGTCGGCGACCTTGTCGAGCACGTCCTTCACATGCAGATACCCGACCAGCGAGCCGTCACTCGCGCGCACCGGATACCGGGAGAAACCGGTTTCGGCGACCGCGGTTTCGATATCGCCGAGCGTGGTGCCATTGCCGCGCAACGGAACCGAGCGGGTCGTCGCCAGCGGCACCATCACATCGCCCACCACCCGATCGGAGGTGCCGAGCGCCTGGGTGAGGCGGCGGTGCTCTTCCTCGTCGAGCAGGCCCTCCGAACGGGATTCACCGATCATCTCGGCGAGCTCGACACTCGAGACCGTCGCCTCGAGCTCATCCTTCGGCTCGATCCGCAACATGCGCAGCGACAGATTCGCCGCCAGGTTGTAGAGGGCGATGAGCGGACGCGCCAAGCGCAACCACATCAGATGCACCGGAACCAGCAGCAGCGCACTGCGTTCCGGTCCGGCCAGCGCGATATTCTTCGGAATCATCTCGCCGAACAGAATGTGCAGGATCACCACGATCGCCAGCGCGATGGCGAAGGCCACCGGATGCAGCAGCTGTTCGGGCAGGCCGACCAGCTCGAACGGCCCCTCCAGCAAATGCGCCACCGCGGGTTCGCCGACCCGGCCGAGCAGGATCGAGCAGATGGTGATGCCGAGCTGCGCGGCGGCCAGCATCATGGACAGGTTCTCACCGGCCCGGATCACCGTGTGCGCCTTGCGCTTCCCCTGTGCGGCGAGCGCTTCGAGCCGGTCACGGCGGGCCGAGATGAGCGCGAATTCGGCGGCGACGAAGAAGGCATTGCAAGCCAGCAGCACCACTGTCAACAGGACACCGAGGAGATCACCCATGGCTGTTCTCCTTCAGCACCGCGGCCGCCACCGGAACCAGCCGGATCCGATCGATACGCCGCCCATCCATCCGTTCGACCTTGGCGATCCAGCCCCCGTCATCGTCGTTCGGATAGCGATGCGAGGACCGCGGATTCGGCAGGATCACCTCATCGCCGGTAACCGGGATACGGCCGAGCCGGGTGAGCACCAGACCGCCGAGGGTTTCGTATTCGCCCTCTGGCGCGTCGTAGCCGGTGGCCCGGGAGACCTCGTCGATGCGTAGCAGCCCCGAGCAGTCCCAGCCGTCGGCTACCCGGCGGACATCGCGTTCTTCCTCATCGTGCTCGTCGCGGACATCCCCGAGGATTTCCTCGATGAGATCCTCCATGGTCACGATGCCCGCGGTGCCGCCGTATTCGTCGACCACCAGCGCGACCTGCATGCCGTCGGCGCGCACCCGCTCGAGCACCTCGTCGCCGTCGAGGCTGGCGGGCACGATCGGGACCGGCCGGGCGAGCAGATGCAGCGGGATGGTGTTGCGGACATTCGCCGCGTGGGTGAACGCCTGTTTGACGTGCACCACGCCGAGGGTGTTGTCCAGATCGCCATCGATGATCGGGAAGCGGGAGTAACCGGTGCGGCTGGCGGCGGCGATCAGATCGGCGATGGTGTCGGACTTGTCCAGGGATTCGATCTTGACCCGCGGTGTCATCAGCTCCTCGGCGCTGCGCTCACCGAATTGCAGCGAGCGATCGACCAGCTGCGCGGTGCGGTGGTCCAGTGCGCCGCGCAGTGCGGAGGTGCGCACCAGCGAGCCGAGTTCCTGCGGGGAGCGTGCCGAACGCAGCTCCTCGGCCGGTTCCACGCCGAGGCGGCGGACCACCCAGTTCGCGGTGCCGTTGAGGAAGTGGATCATCCACTTGAACACCACCGAGAACGCGATCATCGGGCCAGCGGTCACCCGGGCGGTGCCGAGCGGCTTCGATATCGCGATGTTCTTCGGGACGAGCTCGCCGTAGATCATCGACAGTGAGGTGGCGAGCACCAACGCCAGCGTGAGTGAGATGCCATGCGCCGCACCCGCGCTCAGACCGAGCGCGGTGAACGGCGGCGACAGCAGCCGGGCCAGGACGGGTTCGGCGATATAGCCCGTGATCAGCGTGGTGATGGTGATACCGAGCTGGGCTCCGGAGAGCTGGAACGACAAGGTGGTGTGCGCCTGCCGCACCATGCGCGAGCGGGCGTCCCCGACTGTGCGCACATGCGATTCGACGGTGCTGCGTTCCAGAGCGGTGAGCGAGAATTCGGCGGCAACGAACAACGCGGTGCCGACGGTGAGGGCGATGAACCCGATCAGGCTGAGCACGGTGAGCACGACGGACATCGTCAGCACCACCTGCGAGACATGCGATGAGCTGAATCGGATCGGGCGGCTGTGGGAAGGAGGGCGCCGGGTTTGTCACCCGGCTCGGTAGAGGAGCCCTCCTGTGTGGCGCCCTCGGACGCGGGTGACAACTTGTTCCTCTCGGCAAATGGGTTTGTTAAACCGGAAACCGGCAACCACTATGTTACCGGCCCACGCGCGTGCCCGCGTGGGCCGGTATTGCTGTGTTGGATTTGGTGTGTTTGATTGGCCGCGCCTGCGGTGCGGCGTGTTCGCGGCCCCCTGGTGTCTCGCATCCGAGGGGCCGAGACTCGCGCCTTCGGCGCATGCGCTTGGGCCCCTCGGATGCGAGACGGGCCGCGAACGGTCGCTCGTAAGACTCGCTCCGTAGTCGTCGGCCGGGGTGGAAATCTTCCGACTGTTGTCCGCCGCCGCGTAGGGCTACCAGCCGGACGGCAGCGGGCGGCCCTCGGCGAAACCTGCGGCCGACTGCACGCCGAGTACGGCCTTGTCGTGGAACTCGGCAAGGCTACGGGCACCCGCGTAGGTGCAGGCGCTGCGGACGCCGGAGCAGATGTGGTCGATGAGGTCCTCGACGCCGGGGCGTTCCGGATCCAGGCGCATACGCGAGCTGGAGATACCCTCCTCGAACAGAGCCTTGCGGGCGCGGTCGAAGCCGCTGTCGGTGGCGGTGCGGGCGGCGACAGCGCGCTTGGAGGCCATGCCGAAGCTTTCCTTGTAGGCATTGCCGTCGCGGTCGACGCGCAGGTCGCCGGGGGATTCGTAGGTCCCGGCGAACCAGGAGCCGATCATCACATTCGACGCGCCAGCGGCCAGTGCGAGAGCGACGTCGCGCGGGTGCCGGACCCCGCCGTCGGCCCAGATGTGCACGCCGAGTTCCTTTGCGGCGGTGGCGCATTCGGCCACCGCGGAGAACTGCGGACGGCCGACTCCGGTCATCATGCGGGTGGTGCACATGGCGCCGGGGCCGACACCTACCTTGATGATGTCCGCGCCCGCCGCAGCCAGATCGCGGGTGCCCTGCGCGGAGACCACATTGCCCGCGACCAGCGGCACACCGAGGCCGAGATCGCGGATGGCGCTGAGGGTTTCGAGCATTTTGGCCTGGTGGCCGTGTGCGGTATCGATGATGAGCAGGTCCGCTCCCGCGTCTACGAGCGCCTTGGCCTTTGCCGCCACGTCGCCGTTGATGCCGACCGCGGTGGCCACGCGCAACTGGTTGTTGGCGTCCACATTGGGCTGGTAGATCCCGGCGCGGATGGCGCCGGTGCGAGTCATCACGCCCGCGAGGCCGCCGTCCTCGGCGATGAGCACGGCGAGTTGCGCGTGCTCGGCCTCGAGCAGGTCGAACAGATCGCGGGGCGAGGTGCTGGCCGGTGCCTGCACGAAGTCGGTGACCGCGACATCGCGCAGCCGGGCGAACCGGTCGACATCGGTGCAGGACGCCTCGGTGACCACACCGACCGGCTTACCGCCGTCGACGACGACCACGGCACCGTGGGCGCGCTTGTGCATCAGGGCGACGGCCTCGGAGACCGAACGCTCCGGATCCAGCGTGACCGGGGTATCGGCGGTGAGCGAACGGCTCTTGACGAAGGCGATGGTTTCCGATGCCGCGGCGATCGGAAGATCCTGCGGTAGGACGACGATGCCGCCGCGACGGGCGACCGTCTCGGCCATCCGGCGTCCGGCGACCGCGGTCATATTCGCGACGACAATGGGAATGGTGGTGCCGGACCCGTCTGCGGTCGAAAGATCCACGTCGAACCGTGACGCGACATCCGTCCGATTCGGGACGAGGAAGAGGTCGTCGTAGGTCAGGTCGTACGGCGGTTGATGACCAGGGAGAAACTGCACTTAACCGATTCTAACCGGTGCGCCGCAGTTCGGTGCAATCACCCAGCATTCCCTCTGTGCCAGTGTTCACCTGATCTCGAGCCGTGCGTGTCACGCGTCGGCTTGGGCACGGGAGAGTTGGATTGTGGTCGCGCACATGATGATTACGGCGACGGTGATCACCGCGAATCCGATGTGGTCGGTGCGCAGGCGTTCGTCGAGGACGGTAATGCCGATGAAGGCGGCGGCCAGCGGTTCGGCGATGGTGACGGCGGGCAACGATGCGACGAGGGGGCCGGATTGGAAGGCGCGTTGCTGGAGGTAGAGGCCGGTCAAACCGGAGGCCACCAGAGCCCAGGTTTGCCAGCTGCCCAGCACGTGGATGAGGCCGCCGTCGAAGAGTTCGGTCACGTACTCGGTGAGCGCGGCGGCCAGACCGAACAGGGCGCCGCCCGCGGTGCCGAACAGGAGTGCGCGCCGGGTCGGGTCGGAGGTCCCGAGGCCGACCACGACGGCCACTGCCAGCACACCGAGCAGCGCGGCGAGCGGCGGGATCCAATCACGCAGGGGCGCATTGGTATTGCCCTCGGTCGGATCGCCGATGATCAAGAAGGCGGCAAGGGCTGCCGCGAGTGCGACGGCGGTCGCCCAGGTGCGCGGGGTGATGCGGCGGCGGTTTATGCGGGCCGAGAGCGGGAGCGCAAAGACCAACATGCTCACCAGAATCGGCTGGACGAGCAGCACCGCACCCAGAGTCAGTGCGGCGACCTGCATGGCGTAACCGCCCGCATCTCCAATGATTCCGCCCCACCAGCGCGGATTGCGCAGCAGTGAACGCATGAGCGACTCGTCCTCGGGCACCGCGGCCGCCGCATGCTGCTGCGCGACCGCGGCCACCGCGAAGAGCAATGCCGCGATCAGCGCACAGACGACCGCGCCCACCTGATGATTCGCCACCTGGTCAGTTTGCCCCGCGATTGCGGTTGCCCGGCACCCCCTGTGCCCGCCCGGCGCGTCGACGCGTACGTCCGGGCGTGTCGCCGCTGGTCGCAGCGGTGCGACCGGACCCGGCACCACGACCGGAAGTGGCCCCTGCGCCATGTCCGCCAGAGGTAGCGCGCGCGGATGAGCCCGTTCCGTGGGCTGCCTTGGCGGACCCGGCAGCCCGACCCGGCGCGGCCGATGCCGTGCTCGCGGTCCGCCCCGGAGCCGTGTTCGCCGACCCGGCGCTCCGGCCGCGGGCAGCCGTCGCCGCTGCTGCTGTGTTCCGACCCGTTGCGGGGGCGGCCGTCGGCCCCCGACCGGAGGTTGCGACACTGCGCCGATTCGAAGTCGCGGTGGAGCTCGACGAACCACCCGAGGACTTCTTCGCACCTCCGGCGCGACCACTCGAACCAGCACTACGCCGCCCGGCACCAGCTGAGCCCGCACCGCCGGAGCGTGTGCCGCGACCACGACCGCCGGAACCCGGGCCAGACCGGCGGCTCGACCTACCGACGTTCAACTCACCCTCGTCACCCACCGTGACCGCCGAGTTCGCCGCGACGATCGGTACGCCCGACGGCTGCTTCGCGCCGGTGATCTGGATCAGGCGCCGATCGCCCGGACGGACCTGCACACCGTCGACATCGACGCCCGCCTTGCGGGTCATTTTCTCGACCTCGGCGCGTTCCTCCTCGGTGACCAGCGTGACGACGACGCCGTCCTCACCGGCACGGGCGGTGCGGCCCGCGCGATGCAGGTACGCCTTGGATTCCGCGGGCGGATCCACGTGCACGACAAGGGAAATCCCGTCTACATGGATACCGCGCGCGGCCACGTCGGTGGTCACCAGCACCGGTGTCGTACCGTCGGCGAATGCGGCCAGCGTCCGCACGCGGTTGTTCTGTGCCTTCCCGCCGTGCAGCGCGCCTGCGGCGATTCCGGCCGCGCGCAACTGCTTGGCGAGCCGGTCCGCACCGTGTTTGGTGCGCACGAACATGATGGTCAGCCCGTCGCGGGCGGCGATCTGCGCGGTGATCTCGCGCTTATCGGCCTTGCGCAGGTACAGCAGATGGTGCGACATCGTCGCGACCGAGGCCGACGGCGGCGCGGTGGAATGCGTGACGGGGGAGCGCAGGTAACGCTTGACCAGTTTGTCGACCTCACCATCGAGAGTGGCCGAAAACAGCAGGCGCTGACCATCTTTCGGCGTCCGGTCGAGCAGCTTGGTGACCTGCGGCAGGAAGCCCATGTCGGCCATGTGGTCGGCCTCGTCCAGTGCGGTGATCCGCACATCGGACAGGTCGGCGGAGCGCTGGTTGATCAGATCTTCCAACCGCCCGGGCGTGGCGATCAGCAGGTCCACCCCGCGCGCGAGCCGGTCGGCCTGCCGCTTGATCGGTGCGCCGCCGACCACCGAAGCGACTCGCAGCCCGAGCGACAATGCCGCACTGTCCAGTGCCTTTTCGATCTGGGCCGCCAGTTCCCTGGTCGGCACCAGCACCAGACCGCGCGGACGGCCCGGCTTGGCATGCGCGCCCGCCAGCAGCGCGAGCATCGGCAGCCCGAAGGCCAGGGTCTTGCCGGAGCCGGTCGGGCCGCGTCCGAGCACATCCTTACCCGCCAGCGCATCGGTCGCGGTCGCGGCCTGGATCGGGAACGGGGCCTCGATGCCGTCGCGGCGCAGCGCCTGGACGAGCACGGCGGGTAGGCCCAGATCCGCGAAGGTGGTGGCAGGGGTGGAGGAGGTCAACGGGGTTGTGTGCCTTTCATGTCTCGGCGCGGGCGGATCCGGGCACGCGTGGTGCCGCCGAGATGGTTGGGCCCGGTCATCGGGATGCGGTAGGACCGGGTGTGTCGGGGAGAACCGGAGGAATCAGTTACGCAGCAGTCGATCCAGTTCGACCAGCCAGGGTACCGCGACGGCCATGGTCGGGACCACCAGGATGGCCGCCGACCCCAGATACGCCGCCGAGGCCACCCGAATATCGCCGATTCGGCCCCCCAGGCGCTGGATGCGGATCAGGGTGGTCGGCCCGCCCGCGGCGAGCGCGCCCTGCGGAGCGGTGGATTTGGCGCATGCCACCAGCGCGCGGGCCAGCGGCTTCGGGCCGGTCACCTTCACCGCCGAGTCGTCGGCGAGCAGTTCGATCAGCAGCTTCACCGATCCGAGCGCGGCCTTGCTGCGCACCACCCGGGGGAAGGCCTCGTGCACCGCCGTGAACGCCTCGAGCACCAGATCGTGCCGCGCGCGCAGGTGCGAGCGCTCATGGCTGACGATGGCGGTGACCTCGGCGTCCTGCAGGCTGGTCAGCGTGCCTTCGCTCAGTACGACCCGCTGGCGCAGGCCGGGCAGACAGTAGGCGATCGGCTCGGTCGAGGCGAGCACCCGGATATCGGCGGCGCGGCGCTGCGGTCCGCTCTGGTCGAGCAGATCGACGAGCATGCGGTGGCGCGCCCGGCGCCTGCGGGTGTGCACGCCGACGCGCACGATCGCGTACATCAGTCGCGCGCCGACCAGCAGGGTCAGCGCGAAGACGAAGACATAGGCCAGCCACAGCGGCAATCCGAGCGCGTCGATTTCCCGGGCCGGGGAGGTGGTCGGGCGACCGTTCGGTCCGGGGACGAGTAGTTGGGCGGCGATGGCCAGGCCCGAGCCGAATGCGCTGAGCACGGCGGCGAGCGCGATGGCCTGCCATAACACGAGCGCGGCGCGCGGAGTCCGATACGGCCAGGTCGCGCGGCTCAGCAGCGCTGGGGCAGGCCCCGCGAGAAGCAAAGCGAGACCGGCGAAGACCGGCGCGGTTGCGTTCATCGACTCAGCTCACTGCGTTGTGGGGCCAGGGTCTCACCTCGTTGTGAGGCCAGGATCCCAAGACTACTGCTTCGGCGACGCAGTATCTTCGGATGCCTCGAGCTTAGCGAGTGCTTCTCGCAACGCGTCCGTATCGTCCCTGCCGACCTGTTCGACGAAATGCACGAGCGCCGCCGCGCGGCTGCCCGCCACATCGGCCTGCTGCAATGCGTCGACCATCAAGCTGGCCACCAGTTCGTCACGGGTGTGCACCGGGGCGTAGCGGTGGGCGCGGTCGTCGCGGCGCTGGACCACCAGATTCTTCTTCGCCAGCCGTTGCAGCACCGTCATCACCGTGGTGTACGCGAGCTCACGGCGGGCGGCCAAAGCCTCGTGTACCTGCCGGACGGTCTGCGGCTCGTCACTGGACCACAGCTGGTCCATGACCGCTTTCTCGAGTTCACCAAGTCCTGCCATTCCACAAGTTTACGGACTCAACGACACAATTGCGTACTACACCCCGTCGTAACTGCCTGATAGCTGGTGTGTCATTTGTCATACCCGGGCAAAACGTGCCGGGTTCCGATGGGCACGATCATCGGACGGCCGGAGACCGGATCCTCGAGGACCGAGGCGTCGAGATCGAAGACCTCGCGCAGCAGGGCGGCATCGATGATATCGGCGGGCGCGCCCTGGGCGACGATGCGCCCGTCGCGCATGACGATGAGTCGGTCGCTGTAGCGAATGGCCAGGTTGAGATCGTGCAGCACCATCACCACGGTGCGGCCGAGGTCGTCGTGCAGCCGGTCGATCAGGTCCAGTACCTCGACCGAATGGGCGAGGTCGAGGTAGGTGGTCGGCTCGTCGAGCAGCAAGATATCGGTGCCCTGGGCCAATGCCATGGAGATCCAGGCGCGCTGGCGCTGACCGCCGGACAACTCGTCGAGTGAACGATCGGCCAGGTCGGCGATGCCCGTCGCCGCGAGTGCGGACATGACCTCGGCCTCGTCGGTGACCGACCACTGCCTTATCCAGGACTGATGCGGATGACGCCCGCGCGCAACGAGATCCGCGACGGTGAGGCCCTCGGGCGCGACCGGCGACTGCGGGAGCATGCCGATGACGCGTGCCACATCCTTGGTCTTCATCGTCGAAATCGCCTTGCCGTCCAACAGGATTCGCCCCTGCCGCGGACGCAGCAGTCGCCCGAGCGAGCGCAGCATGGTCGACTTGCCACAGCCGTTGGGGCCGATGACGGTGGTGACGACGCCGGGTGCGATATCGATATCGAGGCCGTCGACGATGACGCGGTCGCCGTAGCCGAGGGTGACTTCCTGTGCGGAGAGCCGCGCATCGCTGGTCATGACAGGGTCGCCTTCCGATTCATACGCACGAGCAGGTAGAGCAGGAACGGTCCGCCGAAGGCCGCGGTCACCACACCGACCGGCAGATCGACCGGGAAAAGCGTGCGCGAGGCCACATCCGCGCCGACTACCAGGATGGCACCGATGAGCGCGGAGCCGATGAGTGGTTCGCCGGGAGTTCGCAGCAGTCGGCGTGCGATCTGCGGTGCGGCGAGCGCCACAAAAGTGACCGGGCCGACAGCCGCCGTGGCGACGGACGCGGCCACGACGGCTGCGCCGATCAATAGCGTCTGCTGGGTCTGGATCCGCACGCCGAGCACGCGGGTAGTGTCGGTGCCGAGACGGAGTGCGGCAAGGGTTCGCGCGGAGCCCACCGCGACCACGACGACTGTGGCCAGGGCCAGCGCGGCCGGGACGAGTTTCGTGCGGTCCGCGCTGTTGAGCGAGCCATTGAGCCAGAGTTGCGCGCGTGCCGCGTCCTGCAGGCTGGCGCGGGTGAGCAGAAAGCTGATGCCGGACAACAAGAGTGCGTTCACACCGATGCCGATCAGCACCAGTCGCATCGGCGTGACGCCGCGGTCGCCGGTCACGCTGCGACCCCAGGCGAGGAGGTAGATCACGATCGCGGTGAGCAGACCGCCGGTCAGCGCTGCCAGTGGTGTGCCGACGCTCGCGGCGAGTCCCGTTGTCGCGCCGCCGGTTCCGACCAGTACCGCGACCGCCCCGAGGCTCGAGCCGGTGGTGATGCCGAGCATATCCGGTGCGGCGAGCGGGTTGTGCAGGATCGATTGGGTGATCGCACCCGCGATGCCGAGTGCCGCACCGACGACCGCGGCGGTGAGCGCGCGCGGCAATCGAGACTCCAGCACGATGAAGCGCTGGGATCGAGTGCCGCCGCCGCCGAGGACATCGAGTACTCGGCCGATCGGAATGTGGGTGTCGCCGAAGGCGATATCGAGGCAGAACAGCGTGAGCACAGTCGCGGCGAGCGCCAGAATGATGAGCGCCATGGTGGGGCGCGACACAATCGACACCGGACCGAGGCGCAAGGCGGGGCGGAGGCGGCGCAACGGCGCTGCCGACGGAGTACCGCCAGGCCCGGTCGCGGTGCTGTCCGGGGAGATTGCGTCCATGATTCGTTCGCTCATGGATGCTCCCCGGTGGCCCGCGAATTCGTGCGCGGCGATCGCGGTGACATCTCCCTCACAGGCTCACCAACTTCTTGCGACGAACGAGCAGAATGAAGAACGGTGCACCCAGGGCCGAGATCATCACGCCGACCTGTACTTCGCCCGGTCGCGCCACAATTCGCCCGACCACATCGGCGACGAGCAGCAGCAATGCTCCGAGCAGTCCGGAGTACGGGATCAGCCAGCGATAGTCGGGACCGGTGAAAACCCTTGCGACATGCGGCACTATCAATCCGATGAACGCGATCGGGCCGACCGCCGCTGTCGCGGCGCCGCACAGCAATACGATCGCCGCCAGGCCGAGCGCGCGGCTGCGTCCGATATGCACCCCGAGTCCACGCGCGACCTCGTCACCGAGGCTCAGCAGATTCAGGCCCGGCGCAGCCGCGACGGCCAGCACGACGCCGCTCGCCAAGAACGGCAGCACCTGCCAGAACACCTCGGCGTCGCGCCCGTTCACCGTTCCGACCACCCAGAATCGGTAGGTGTCCAGCGCGGCATTGTCCATGAGCACAATGGCATTCGTCATCGCCTGCAGGAATGCGGTCACCGCGGCGCCGGCCAGCACCAGGCTGAGCGGACTCGCCTTGCCACCGCCGATCGCGGACACGCCGAACACCACCAGCCCGGCGATCAGCGCACCCGCGAAGGCGAACCAGATGTACTGCTCAGGTGCGGTCAGCGCGAAAAGGTAAATGCTCAGTGCCGCAAGGAAGGCCGCGCCCGCGTTCAGACCGAGCAGGCCCGCGTCGGCGAGTGGGTTGCGGGTGTAGCCCTGGATCAGCGCGCCCGCGATGCCGAGCGCGAGCCCGGTGACCAGCCCGAGTGCGGTGCGCGGCAAGCGAAGTCCGCGCACGATCTCCTCCGCGGTCGACCCGGCGGGACAGGTGAACGGCCCGCCCGGGCAGCTGAGGGCATCGTGCACGGCGTCGTAGACGGTGCCGGGCGACAGTGATCGGGTGCCGATGGCGATGCTGGCCACGGTGGCGATGAGGAGCAGTGCGGTCAACGCGACGAGTCCGAGCCGACGATGGCGCGCCGTGTTCGTTCGTCGCGCCCCCGGCGCGATGGTGCCTGATGCCGTCACGGCGACGAACTACTCCTGACTGGATAGCTGGTATCCGATTGCTAGGTCTGGTAAGCCTAACCTATCTTTTCAATCCGACCCATCACGGAGCCGACCCGAGGAGGTTCGATGTCCGAGCCAGTCACGACCTACATGCCTCGCCAGTCCCAGGTGGCATTCGGTAGGGCCTGTGCCCGGTTGCGCTCGTTGCAACCCGAACATCCGCGGGTATATGCCGTCGCCGCCATGTCTGAACAGGGCAAACGGCGCTGGTGGCGGCTGGCCGACGGATTGCGCGAGGGACGGATCGAGCTGATGTATCGGCGGCATGCCGCGGAGATGATCAGCGCCGATACCGCCGCCGAGGTGGTGGCGACCGCGCTGATCCACGCGGTGATCGGCCGGGTGGTCGCGCTCCTGGTGGCCGAGGGGCGGGTCTGGGATCCGGGTCTCGAGAATCTGTGGCTGCACACCGACAATGACGGCGGCATCGACTGGGCGGGCCTGGCGGATACCACGATTCGGGTGCTCGACGGTGATCGGCTGGTAGGGGAGGCTGGTGTGGTCACGTTGCCGTGCGAGCGGGCGATGTACGTCTGGCTCGCGCATCGGTGTGAGCCGTCGTTGCGGTTGATCCAGCGGACATTGGCGGGTTGCGCGGGCCTCGGTGAGCGTCGGTTCTGGTCGCTGGTCGGTGAATCGATTGTGGGCGCAGCCACTTACGTGCCGGATCTGGCGCGGACGGATTCGCTGGTCGGTGCGCGCCGGGGTGAGGGGTTGCTGTCGACGCTGGAAGAGCGTGGTTTGCCCGTGCGACGCGTTGTGGGTTGCTTGGTTCGATAAGGCCCTATCAGTGGGCGGTTTGCTCGGCTCTACCCGCGGCGTCTCGGGGGGCGCGGCGAACGAATTGTCGTGGTTGCCGGTCGCGTGCCGAGCCGGTCCACCTGGCCGTGACGACGATCGGGCACGCTAGTCGCGCGTGGAATGGGTTATGGCAGAAAGTGTCTGGCCGTCCGCGCGGCCTTGGTCGAATGCGCCATCGCGTGCGCAGTCCGATCCGGCAAGAGTTGCCTACTTAGGTAAGCCTGACCTATAATAATTTCGGCGTTGGGATCGGCCGAGTGTTCCGGAGGGCTGCCGTGAACCCCCGATCCACTGCCGCGGCGGGCTCCATGTGCGTGTGGAGCCCGCCGCTCTGTCTCGGCGAGCGAACGCCGGGAAGTAGCCGTCGTGCGAGGGCCAGGATGCCCTGTGTCAAGGTGAATGCATGACACAGCAGGAAGTTGCCCAGTTCGAGTCGCTGGCCGACGTGACGCCCGAGCTGATGACCGAGCTCAGCAAGAACACCTTCACCGATCTGATCGGCCTCGAATTCACCGAGGTGACGCCGGATCGGGTGCGCGGCGAGTTGACCGCGGGGCCGCAGTTGCTGCAGCTGGCAGGCATTGTCAACGGCGGCGTGTACTGCACGGTTGTCGAAACGCTGGCAAGCGTCGGGGGTGGGGTCTGGTACAACGCCCAGGGCAATAAGGGCACCGTGGTCGGGGTGAACAACAACACCGACTTCCTGCGCTCGGTCCGCGAGGGCAAGGTCTTCGGCGAGGCGACGCCGCTGCACCGCGGCCGCTTGCAGCAGCTGTGGCAGGTCGTGCTCACCGATGGCGAGGGTCGCACGGTGGCGCGTGGCCAGGTGCGGCTGCAGAACCTGCCCGCCCGGGATTGATCGGCGCTCCCGGAACGGGCGTGCCAGAATTACCGTCACCCCGATCCATGAGCGCTGAGGAGCCCGGATGCGACTGTCGCCGCACGAGCAGGAACGGCTGCTGCTGAGCTACGCGGCCGAACTGGCCCGACGCAGGCAGGCGCGCGGGCTCGAGCTGAACCATCCGGAGGCGGTCGCGCTGATCACCGATCATGTGCTCGAGGGTGCGCGCGACGGGCGCACGGTCGCGGAGCTGATGTCTTCGGGGCGAACGGTTCTCACGCGTGCCGATGTGATGGAAGGGGTGCCGGAGATGATCCACGACGTGCAGGTCGAGGCCACCTTCCCGGATGGCACCAAGCTGGTCACCGTCCACCATCCGATCGGCTAGGGCGACCATGATTCCGGGTGAATACCTCTGCGCCGAGGGCACTATCGAGCTGAACGCGGGCGCCGACCGCATCGAGCTCGATGTCGTGAATACCGGTGACCGACCGGTCCAGGTCGGCAGCCATGTGCATTTCCCGCAGGCCAATGCCGTGCTGCGTTTCGATCGACACGCCGCGCACGGACGTCGGCTCGATATTCCCGCCGGTACCGCAGTGCGCTTCGAACCCGGTCTCGGCCAAAGGGTTTCGCTGATTCCGCTGGGCGGTGCGCGCGAGGTGCACGGCATCGGCCTGAATCCCCCCGGACGTTTGGACGGTGCGTCTTGAGTGAGCTGAGCCGCGCGCGCTACGCCGAGCTGTTCGGCCCGACCACCGGCGACCGAATTCGCCTGGCGGATACCGATCTGCTGATCGAGATCACCGAAGACCGCAGCGGCGGACCGGGACTCGCCGGCGATGAGGCCGTCTTCGGCGGCGGCAAGGTGCTGCGCGAATCCATGGGCCAGGCCCGCGCGACCCGCGCCGACGGCACCCCCGACACCGTCATCACCGGCGTGGTCATCATCGATCACTGGGGAATCATCAAGGCCGACGTGGGAATTCGCGACGGCCGCATCAGTGCCGTCGGCAAGGCGGGCAATCCGGACACCATGAACGGAGTGCATCCGGATCTGGTGGTCGGCCCGAATACCGAGATCATCGCGGGCAACGGCCGGATCCTCACCGCGGGCGCCATCGACTGTCATGTGCACTTCATCTGTCCGCAGCTGATGGACGAGGCACTCGGCGGCGGCATCACTACATTGATCGGCGGCGGCACCGGCCCGGCCGAGGGCAGCAAGGCGACCACCGTGACGCCCGGATCCTGGCATCTGGCCCGGATGTTGGAGGCCACCGACGCCTGGCCGATGAATATCGTGTTGCTGGGCAAGGGCAATACCGTCAGCGCCGAATCCATGTGGGAGCAATTGCGCGGTGGCGCGGCGGGTTTCAAGCTGCACGAGGACTGGGGTTCCACTCCGGCCGCCATCGATGCCTGCCTCACCGTCGCCGATGCGGCGGGTGTACAAGTGGCGCTGCACTCGGACACCTTGAACGAAGCCGGATTCGTCGAGGACACGCTCGCCGCCATCGCGGGCCGCGGCATCCACGCGTACCACACCGAGGGCGCGGGCGGCGGGCACGCACCCGACATCATCACCGTCGCCGCACATCTCAATGTGCTGCCCAGTTCGACCAACCCGACCCGTCCGCATACCGTCAATACCTTGGACGAGCACCTGGACATGCTCATGGTGTGCCATCACCTCAGCGCGTCCATCCCGGAGGATCTCGCCTTCGCGGAGAGTCGAATTCGACCCTCCACCATCGCCGCCGAGGATCTGCTGCACGATCTCGGCGCGATTTCCATGATCGGCAGCGACTCCCAGGCCATGGGCCGCATCGGCGAGGTCGTCATGCGCACCTGGCAGACCGCGCACGTCATGAAGCGCCGCCGCGGTGCGCTGGCCGGCGACGGCGCCGCCGACAACGCCCGCGTGCGGCGCTACATCGCGAAATACACCATCTGCCCGGCCATTGCCCACGGACTCGACCACGAAATCGGTTCGGTGGAGGTGGGCAAGCTCGCCGACCTCGTGCTGTGGGATCCGGCGTTCTTCGGTGTCCGCCCGCATGCCGTCCTCAAGGGCGGCGCGATCGCCTGGGCCGCCATGGGCGATGCCAACGCCTCCATCCCCACGCCGCAGCCGGTGTTGCCGCGCCCCATGTTCGGTGCCGCACCGCTGGCCGCCGCCGCGACCTCGTTGCACTTCGTCTCCGAACAGGCCATCGAGAACGGCCTCGCCGACCGCTT
>NZ_BDBY01000023.1 GCF_001613225.1 Nocardia pseudovaccinii NBRC 100343 | reverse complement strand
CCACCGAATTGCCCATGGCCCAGCGCTACTTCCTGTTCTGATTGCCGGTGCGGGGAAGGGCTGTTTGCCGGGTGACGGCCCGGCATCGTAAGGTCGGTCCCGGCGTCGGGGGCGGAGCATTCGTGACCCCGGAACACGGCACTACCGTAGGTGCCACAACGAGGGGATGAAGTTGCTGAGCGGTGACCCAGGGCAGGCAGCAGACGAACTCGCCAAGTGGGCCGAGAACCTCGAGCGCAAGGCTCAGCAGTATCAGAGCCTGCACGGCCGCATGGCCACCGTGACGGTGACCGAAACGTCGAGCGACAACCGGATCTCCGTAACCGTCGACGCCAACGGTGTACCCACCGATATCAAGCTGTCCTCGGCGGCACGTGGCATGGACCCGGCCGTCATCTCCGGCGAGATCATGTCCTGCATGCGGCGCGCGCAGGCGAAACTGCGCAACCAGGTCACGAACATGGTGCACGATGCGGTCGGCGACGACGACGCCGGTGCGGCGATCATCGGCCAATATGCCGATCGCTTTCCGGACGTCGAGCCTGTCGATCCAGTTCCCACCCGGGCACCCGAGCCACCGGTGTACAGCCCACCGCCCACCAGCTTCCAGCCCGAGCCGCCGCCATCGGGATCGCGCAAGCCCAATCGCGATGACATCGTCGTGCCCGACGAACCGACCGAAGAGGATCTGTACTACCAGCGCAAGTCCTGGCTGGAATAGGGCGCGCGAGCCGAACGACATGGTTCCGTCCGGATCGGATGGAACCGGATGTGCGGTGGGAGCGTCCTAGTCAGAGGGCCGTCATTCGACGGCGCGAATCCGAGGTACGGGGAGTGAGGACGATATGGGCAATTCGGATGGGGTGAACGTCGACCCGGATCAACTGCGCGATCATGCGCAGAAGGTGGAGCAGGCGATCGAGGGGGTGCCGTTGTCCCGCGAGGCCGCCGACTATCTGGCTCAGGCGGATGACGGATACGGATTGCTGGTGGGGCCGTACGCCAAGTCGGTACTGAATCCGCTGCACGACCGGATCACCGAGAGCCTGCGCACGTTGACCGAGGAGACCGAATCGTTGCCACGCAAACTTCGTTTCGCGGCGGACTCCTTCGAAAACGTCGACCAGAGTCGAGCCGACGGCACAGATCGTCAGCGCGAGCAGCTCGAACAGCAGGTGTAGTCGAATGTCGTACGAGAATTCGGTCGGCAAGTTCCTCAACGAAGATGCGCCGCCGTTGCCCGGGCAACTGGACAATTTCGACGACGACGCGCGCCCGGACAACGAACTGCTCGAAAAAGGTGTCGACTACCGCGAGGAGTACTACCAGGAGGATGCGACCGTCTTCCGGAAACTCGGCTTGCCCGAAGGAGCGAAGAAAGGCGAAGACGGCGAGACCGAAGACGCTGACGCGGGGATTGTCAGCGGCACTTCGGTCGGCGACGCGTTCGAAGCGGGCCACAAGTTCAAACTGGCGCTCAGTGGCGAGGACACCGGCCAGAATCTCTACGAGGGCGCCATGAAGGCGTGGGCGGCCGCCGCCGACGTCATAGAGCTCGCGAGTATCGGCTCGGATCTGATCAGTGGCAGAGCTCTCGCGATATTCGACCCGTTCAACTTCGTCGGCGGGTTGCTCATGGGGTGGATGCTCGAACATGTCGAGCCGATGCGGAAATCGCTGGACTCGCTGGCCGGTAATCCCGATATGGTGTCGGCCTATTCGGACTCCTGGGCGAATATTTCGGAGCGACTGACGGAGGTCACGGCGACTTGGTCGACCGAGGTGAAGCAGGGCACCGCGGCGTGGACCGGTGCCGCCGCGAACGCCTATCGGGCGAAGGCGGACGCACACATGGCGTCGATCGCCACCCAGGCCGCGCTCGCCGATTCGCTGAGCAAGGTGAACAAGAAGATGGGTGAGCTCGTGGACGGGGTTCGCGGCATTGTCACAGAGATCTTGAACAGCCTGGCCGGCGTTCTGGTCGAGATCGCCGCCATCCTCATCGCATCCGCCGGAACGGCATCACCGGCTCTCATTGCCCGTGCGGTATTCGAAATTTCGACGGCGACCATGAGCGTTTCCCGCATGCTGCTCGAACTGACCACCGCGCTGATCAGCCTGGGCGCATTGCTCCGTGAAATGATCAAAATTGTCACCGCGGTCACTCAGATCGAGGTCGAGGCGGCGAAAGCCTGACAGCCCCGAGCAGTTTCGTATCGATTCGGCGCGTTCGTATCGATTCAGCGCGGAGCTCCCGATGACCGGATGGCCTGGGTGATGAGGTCGGCGACGCCGCGCATGCCTTCGAGGGTGGGGTGGTAGGGGACCAGGGTTTCGGTGGCGATGATGGGGTCGAACCAGCGGATTCCAGCGGGCGCGCACATGTCGTGCCCGATGGATTGCGGGCGGGTGTCGATATAGGTCGCACCCGCGGCGGCGGCTTCGCGGGCGACGACGCTGTCGAGGCGGTCGAAGGCGGCCTGGATGGTGGCGGCGTCGGGGGGCGCAGGCCGATCAGGTCGGGGCAGCCGCCGTCGCGGACGTAAGTCGGCCAGCCGTCGACGAAGATCGCCGCATTCGGGGCCAGTGACGAGATTCGATGCAGGGCAGTCGAATACGCGGCGGCGATGCTGTCGATATCGGTGTCCCACGCTGGGTCGGCGCACGGCTTCGCTCCGGCCAGGTGACAGGTGAGGATGTATTTGGTCATTTTGGCGTCGTTGGCGCCGATATGCACCGTCACGAGTTGGGTTTTCGGTCCGAGGGCGTCGAATTGCGGTGGGATGCCAGGGCCTTGGGATGCGGTGAGGTCCGAAATCTTGGCGGAGCTGCAGGTTCGGTCGTCCAGTTTCAGGCCGAGGTCGGCGGCGACCAGTTTCGGGGTATTGGCAGTGGAGCGGGCGCATTGCAGCGGTGCCCCGGTATCGAATTTCTGGACACCGGTGGTCGCGGCACCGGAATCGCCGAGGGCGACGTAGGCGGCGGCGCCGTCCGTCGGCGCCGATGATGCGGGTGCAGCCAGGACAGCAGAAGTGAGGGCCAGCAGGCTGATCGCGAGTGCGCCTGCGCGCCAACCAGTTCGGCGGGTCGTCATGATCGCTCCCTCGTCCGCGGTAAAAGTGATACGGCTTGGTCTCAGTTCTTGGGCACGCTACTGGGTGCGCGGTGTGGCCCGCAAGGTTTCCGGGGAACACGGGTGTCGTCTTCAGTTTCGGCGGTATCCGGGCACCCGGTGGCAGACTTCATGGCATGACGACGTTCGAGTGGGCCGACGTGGACAGCTACATCGTGGACTCTCTGGTGGGAGGCGAGGATTCGACCGCGACGGCATTGGCCGCGAATGCGGCGGCCGGATTGCCCGCCATCGACGTATCGCCAGCGCAAGGGAAGTTCCTGCATCTGATAGCGCGGTCGATCGGGGCGCGGAAGGTGCTCGAAATCGGCACGCTCGGCGGTTACAGCACGATCTGGTTGGCGCGGGCAGTGGGTAAGGACGGCCGGGTCATCACCCTGGAATTCGAGCCGCGGCACGCGCGGGTCGCGCGGGAGAATCTGGATCGGGCCGAGGTCGGGGACCGGGTCGAGATCCGAGTGGGTGCTGCTCTGGACAGTCTGCCCGTACTGGCGGAGGAGGATCCGGAGCCGTTCGATCTGGTGTTCATCGACGCCGACAAGGTCAACAATTCGAACTACGTGCTCTGGGCGCTGCGCCTGACCCGGCCCGGCTCGGTGATCATCGTCGACAACGTCGTGCGCAATGGCGCTGTCGCCGACGACCATTCGGACGATCCGGCGGTCCAGGCCAGCCGCGATCTGGTGGACCTGCTCGCCGCCGAGCCGAGCCTCGACGCCACCATTGTGCAAACCGTCGGCAGCAAGGGCTGGGACGGTTTCGCCTACGCCGTGGTCAACGGTGAGGCCCTCGACTGAACACGGCAGCTCGGATCCCCGGTGCGCGATTTCGCCGGTGATCCAGGCGTGGGGGCGGCGGATGGGCGTGATTGGATGGAACCGAACAGCGGCGGGGCGCGTCATAGACTTCGAGCGACGTGTGACGGCTGGAACGGGAGGCCTTGGTGGGACGACGGACGACGATGACCGTGGTGGCGGTGGGGATGCTGTTGGTGGCGACCGGCTGCGGATCGACGAAGGGTGGGACGGCCACGCCGAGTACTGGAGCTGCGGGTACCTCGGCCGCGACTGCGGCACTGTGGGATCCGTGCACGCAGATCTCGGACCAGGTGCTGCGGAAAGTCGGGGTTTCTCCGTCGACGAAGCGGTCAGGAATCGCAGGCGTCGAAGAGCCGGGCTGGAAGGTTTGTTCGTGGAACAACGATGATTTCACTGTCGGCGTCTTCTCCACGATCAATACAGTCGAGGACTTCAAGAGAAAAACAGACAACATAGACTTCAAGGACACCTCGGTTGCCGGTCGTCAAGGTGTCGAACATCGCATGGCGTCCGATAAATTCGACGAGGTATGCAGTCTGGTATTCCCAGCCAGCCAGGGCGTTGTGCAGATCTTGATCCGCAACCGCACGTCGTCGACAAATGTTGTAGCGCCGTGCACTCGGGCCGAGACTGTGGCCAGCAATCTGGTACCGGTTTTTCCGCGTTGAAGTAGGGGGATAAATTATGTCGATGGAGGAAGAGAAGTCGCGGTGGCAATTCCTCTCGGGTGAGGCAGACGCTGGCCGACTCTACCTGGATCCGTCGGTCGCCAAGGGTTGCCGGGATGCGTGCAATCGGCAGATCAGCCTGTACGAGACAATGCGGGATGATCTGACGTTCATGAAGAACGTCACTGGTTTCGGACGCTTCGACTGCTCAGATGATCTTGCGAAGATGTTTAGCGCTAAGGCAGTTGGTGGTGACGGAGACGTCGACACTGCTCTCAAAGAGCATATCGATGTTTTGAAACTCATCCGCGACACCATCCAAAAGTCCGTGGACAAGCTCGAGGCGCAGGACGAGTCCTACTCGAAGCTCTTCAAAAACTGAAAAGAACGGGGGAACAGCCGTGGTATTTCCAATTCTTCCGGAAATCGGTATCGCGCTGTACGAGTGGAGTAAATCCGGTCCGCCCAGTTCGTCCTCTCGGGACGAGAGTGCGGATGCGACGCAGGCGCGGAATCGGATCAAGGAAATCGAGAGTGCCGGGCTCGGTCTGCAATCGCAGCCTTCGAAGGTGTCCGAATCCGCATATGTGAACCCGGACCAGTTGGACGATCTGTACGGTCGGGTTTCGGCGATGTCGGTCACCGATGTCAAGGGGCTCGAGCAGCGGTGGAATGCCATGAAGAACGCACTGGACGACGGTCTGAAGAATTTTCAGCCGGAAATCCTGAAGGCGATGGACGGCAAGTGGAACGGCGCCTCGGCCAAGTCGGCGTCGGACGGTGTCAAGGAGTACGTCGACAAGTCGGCCGGTCTGGTCGGGTCGGTGCAGTTGGTCGCCGAGAAGGTGAAGCTCGTCCGTTCCGGGATCGAGCTCACCACGGCCAATGTGCAGGAAGCGCCCGGTCACACCGTCACCAGCAACATTGCCAGCTGGATTCCGGGTCCGACGTGGAATATCAACAGCCATCGGGACGAGCAGTACAAGTCGGCTGCCGAGAACACGGTCAAGAATGTCTTCTACCCGTCGGTCCGCGAGGCCGATACCGGTGTCCCGCTGGTGCCCAAGCCTTACAACCCCGTCTACAAATCCGACGACACGACGAAGAAGCCGGATGACGGTTCCGGCGGTAAAACGCCGGGTAAGGACCAGTCCAAGAGCCCCACCACTGGGACGGACCCGAAGAAGACGGACACCGGTACCGAAACCCCGGAGAGCGCCACCCCGTCCACGACGGACGACACGTCGAGCACCAGCCCCAGCACGACCAACACCTCGACCACGCCGACCACCACCGACACACCGACCGTTCCGACCTCGACGACTCCCACCGGGACCACCCCGAGCCTCAGCTCCGGCGGCTCCGGCACCAGCTCGGGCACCCCGTCGACGGGCACGCCGTCCGCGGGTAAAACCCTCAACCTCCCGCCGGTCGTCACCACCTCCGGCACTACCGGCACGTCCACTTCCAGTGGCAGCACCGGCCGCTCGGGCATGTCGGGGATGGGTATGCCGGGTTCCCGCGGCGGCGGCAAGGATGACGAAAAAGAGTCGAAGTCGAAGGAATACCTGGTGAATCAGCAGAACGGTGAGGAGCTCACCGGTCTCGACGAGGCGCATCGGGTGAAGACGGTGCCGCCGGTGATCGGCGAATGACCGTGCGGGACTGGACTTTTACTCCGCTCGGCTTCAAGGTGCTGTGGCGGGCGATGGAACGCGATGTACTGCCGTATCCGCTGCAGTACCGGTCCACCGAACGGACCCTGGCCGAATACGACCAGGCGTGGAAGGACGAGGCGGGCGCCCTGCACCGCCAACTCGACGACTGGCTGCGCTCCGCGCTCGGTATTCTCGCGCAGCCCGAGGCACGTATCCAGGTCGCCGGATTCCTGGGCAAGACGAAGCTCCGGGTGCATGTCGCGGTTCGACATCAGCACGCGGTGTGGCTGCGGCAGGAGCCCACCGATGATCCGGATCGCGGTGGGGCGGTACACATGTCGATGATGGATGCCGATTATGTTTCGCGCCGGGTGGCGGATCTGTTGCCGCCCGCCCGGCGCGGCAGTGGACCCGGGCTGGAGGTTTCGCGCCACGATCTCGAGGACGGCGCGGATGACGACCGCCCGTACTACGTGGGCTCGCGCTCACCGCGTCAAGAGGCCGCACAGTTCTTCGAACGGCCGCGTCCCAATGTCGTGCATGTCGCGGTGTACGCGGGTGCGGCCTGGGACAACCGGCCCGCACCCTCACGCGGCTTCCACGTCATGGACTATCCGGACGGTCGTTATCTGGTGCGCAGTAGCGGCACCATCAGCGCCGTTCCCGCGGACGCACTGGTCATCACGGACAACCTCGACCGAGCGATGCGCGCAACGGTCGAGGGGTTCCGCGAGGAGAACGACCAGGGCTACCGCTCCTACGCCTGAAGCACCACCTTCCCGACGGTGCCGCGCGACTCGAGCGCGCGGTGCGCGTCGGCCGCATCGGCAAGCGCGAAACGCTGGACCGTGGGCCGCAGCCGACCGGCTGCGGCCTCGGCCATGGCCTTATCCTCCAGCGGGCGCAGATCGCCGCCGACACGCTCGAGCATGCGGGGTCCCACGACCATCTCGGAGGTGATGCCGCGCGTGGCCGATTCCTGCTCCGAAAGCGATAGCGGAGCATTGTCGGCCCAGCCGTAGATCAGATGCTGACCGCCCTTGCCGAGCAGATCGATTGCGGTGTGGCTTATTTCGCCGCTGACACCGTCGAACAGCACAGTGGCCCTGCGTTCGCCGAGTTGGGTGCGCACCTGGTCGGGCCAGTCGGGACGAAGATAGTCGATCGCGATATCCGCGCCATTGCGTTGCACCAGTTCGACTTTCGCGGGTCCACCGGCCAGCCCGACGACCGTCGCGCCGACATTCTTCGCATGCTGAACAAGAAGTGTCCCGATGCCACCCGCGGCGGCGGTTATCACCACGACACTATCGGGGCCGAGTTCGGTGAACAACAGAATACCCATGGTCGTTCGCCCGGTGCCGACGATCGCGACCGCCTGCGCTGGATCGAGGTCGGCCGGAATCTCGTGCAGCCGAGCCGTTTCCGTCACGGCCAACTCCGCATAGCCGCCGGGCCCCTGGCCGAGATGCGCGACGACCCGCTTACCGAGCCAGGACGCATCGACGTCGGGTCCGATCTGGTCCACGGTCCCGGCGACTTCGCGCCCCGGGATCGTCGGCAAAGTGGGCGGCGGGTAGGGACCGGCCGCACCACGACGCAAGGCCGTATCGATGAAATGCACGCCCGCCACCGCGACCCGGATGAGCACCTGACCTGGTCCCGGCACCGGATCGGGAACCGTTTCGTAGCGCAGATTTTCGGCTGGTCCGAAGGTGTGAAGGCGGATGGCGTGCACAGGTGGCTCCTAGTCGTCGGCGAACCAGCCCACCCTGCAACCTGAAGTGCCGTTCAGGTCAAGCGGTGGTGGACCGCGAGCACCGTGCCTCGAATCCGTCGCAGAGCGCGGACAATCCGATATACAGCAGATCTTCCGAGGTCAGGTCGCTGACGCCGCTGCCGTTCAGATCGGCGAGTGCGGGCGGGATCGGCAGTTGTGAGGTTCCTTCCAGCAAGGCCCGCAGTCCGTTCGAGCCCTCTGGATTCATGCCCTTGCGCGCGACCAGCGCACCGCTGATATGTGGCAGCGTGGCCCCGGAGATGTAGTTCCACACCGCGAAGGCCATGGTGGACGCCTCTCGGGTCGAGACATCGAGCTCGCGCAGGCCCTCGACCAGCCAGGCGAAACAGGCCAGACCCTGCGGGCCGAAGCTGTAGCGGGGCATCGCGAAGGTGAGCAGCACCCACGGATGCTTCTGGTAGAGCGCCCAATCGATCTCGGCGGCAATGCGGACCCGGTCGCGCCATGTCCAGTCCTTGCCCTCCGGCGACGGATACGGGTTGCGGGCCGAGATCTCGTCGGTCATCAGCGCGAGCAGTTCGTCCTTGTTCGCGACGT
This sequence comes from Nocardia pseudovaccinii NBRC 100343, assembly GCF_001613225.1. GTDB lineage: Bacteria > Actinomycetota > Actinomycetes > Mycobacteriales > Mycobacteriaceae > Nocardia > Nocardia pseudovaccinii. Next base: position 4,011 of record NZ_BDBY01000023.1, on the reverse strand, counting down.
GCCGGTACAGCGACATGGCTCCGACACCCAGTTGCTCGGCGATATGTCGCATGGACAATCCGTCGAGCCCCGCCTCGTCGGCAAGGGTGATCGCGGTGTCGACAATGGCCGCCTGGGTGAGCTTCGGCTCGGTCATCCCATGACTCGCTTCCAGTTTTGGGACCGCATGCGTACACTGTACCCGGATTGATGCGTACGACGTACGCGACCCGGAGAGGAAATCGACATGACACAGGTGGAGATCGCGCAAGCGGCACCGACCGGTTCGCGGCGTGCTCGGCTCGGTCTCGCGGTACTGCTGTTGCCGGTGTTGCTGGTGTCGATGGACATTTCGGTGCTGTTCCTGGCCATGCCGACGCTCACCCTCGATCTCGACCCCTCGGCCGCGCAGCAGCTGTGGATTCTCGATATCTACGGCTTCCTCATCGCTGGCCTACTGATCACCATGGGCAATCTCGGTGACCGGATCGGGCGGCGCAATATCCTGCTGGCCGGTGCGTCGATCTTCGGTATCGCCTCGATCATGGCGGCCTTCGCGCCGAGTGCCGCGGTGTTGATCATCGCGCGAGCGCTGATGGGGATGGGCGGCGCAACGTTGCTGCCGTCGAGTCTGGCGCTGATCTCCAGTCTGTTCCCGAACGCCCGTGAGCGTGCCGCCGCGATCGGTGTGTGGACGGCATTCTTCGCGGGCGGATCGGCGGTCGGCCCGATCCTCGGTGGCCTGCTGCTGCACCACTTCTGGTGGGGCTCGGTATTCCTCATCAATATTCCGGTGCTGCTGATCCTGCTCGCGTTCGGTCCGTTCGTGCTGCCCGAACATCGCGCCGGTGTGGTCGGTCCGCTGGATATTCCGAGTGTGCTGCTGTCGATCGGTGGCATCCTGCCGGTGGTGTACGCGGTGAAACAGATCGCGGCGGAAGGGTTCGATGTCGAACCGCTGGTAATCGGACTCATTGGTCTGGTGCTGCTCGCGATCTTCGTGCGACGGCAGCGGCAGCTGGCCGAACCGCTGCTCGATCTGCGACTGTTCCGGCGGGCGCAGTTCTCGGTCGCCATCGGCTCCAGCCTGGTCGGCATGATGTCGCTGGCCGCGATGAGTTATCTGACCAGCGTCTACCTGCAATCGGTGACCGGCCGTGACCCGCTCGCGGCCGCGCTGCTCGGGATTCCGATGGCGATCGCGGTATTCGTATGCTCGATGGGTGGTGCGCGGGTCGGACACAAGCTCGGGGTGCGTCCCACCTTCGTGCTGGCGCTACTGGCTTCGGCCATCGGCAATCTGATGCTCATCGGCGTCGGCGTGGACGGCGGAATCGCCTGGTACCTTGCGGGATCCACGATTGCGGGCATCGGTTACGGCTTGGCGTTCACCCTGGTGTCGGATGTGGCGGTGTCCTCGGTGCCGCCGGAGCGGGCCGGATCCGCGGTCGGGATCTCCGAGACCAGTTTCGAATTGGGCAACGCGCTCGGCCTCGCACTGCTGGGTTCGGTTGCGGCACTGGTCTTCCGGTCCAATGGCGACTATGCGGACACGCTCGGAGAGACCATCCAGCATGCGGGCGGCAATTCAGCACTGATCGATTCCGCACGCGAATCCTTTGTCTCCGGAATGCATGTCGCGACCTCGGTCGGTGCGTTGCTCTTGGTGGTGATGGCGGCGGTCGCCGCATTCGCACCCCGGCGCTGACCGGCGCGCCTCCCCGGATTCGGCCGCGATTCGCGATATAATCAGATGTCATGATTTCGCATGACATCACCTCGATCGAGGGTTTCATCCGCAGCTACGACGAGATCGTCGCGGCATCGGATTTCGCCGCACTGCCAAGCCTTTTCGAGCCGGTGATCCTGGTGACCACCCCGACATCGAGTCGCTGTGTGAGCCGGGAGGAGTTCGTGGCCACGGCACAAGCGCGGGCCGGCCAATTCGGTGCCGGGTCGCGGCCGCGCACTCGTCTGGTCGAGCAAACCACCTTCGAACTGGGCGGACACTGCTGGCTGACCTCGGCGCGGTGGGCGCTGTCGCTCGGCGAACGGTCCCTCGACGTCTACAGCGACTTCCTGGTGCGCCGTGCCGAAGACGGGCTGCGGATCGCGGCCTACCTGCCCCGACAGGATCTGCCCGAGCTCCTGCGCACCTCGGCAAATGATCGCGAACAGGGCAGGTCGGCGCATACAGTCGAGAGGTGAACGACACTCCCGAATCGAGCAATGGCCGCCCGCTCGCCGAGCGAGTGGCGTCCTGGCTGCTGTACCCGACCTCCCGGCCGCGCGAGAAATCCCTGCGCGCGGAGGTCGCGGGCCGGACCGTGCTGGTAACCGGCGCGTCGCACGGCATCGGCAAGGCGAGCGCGCGCAAACTTGCCGCGGCCGGTGGGATCGTGCTGCTGGTTGCGCGCTCTGTCGACGCTCTGGAGCAGGTGGCGGCCGAGATCATCGCCGAGGGCGGTACCGCGCACGTGTACCCGACGGATATGACCGATATGGACGCCGTCGAAAAGCTCGGGCGCGACCTACTCGCCCAGCACGGTCATATCGATGTGCTGATCAATAACGCGGGCAAGTCGATTCGCCGTTCGATCGACGAATCCTACGACCGCTTCCACGATTTCACGCGCACCATAGATGTAAATTATCTCGGTCCGGTCCGGCTGCTGCTCACCTTGCTGCCGAGTATGCGCGACCGCAAACAGGGCCATATCGTCAATATCTCCACTTGGGGCGTGCTCATGCCGCCCGCCCCACGCTGGGCCGCCTACGGTGCTTCCAAATCCGCGTTCGATGTCTGGTTGCGCAGTGCCGCAGCGGAAATCGCCGCCGACAAGGTGACGACTACCTCTATCTACATGCCGCTCGTGCACACCAGGATGAGCGCGCCGACCGACTTCAGTCGCGTTCCCGGGCTTACTGTCGACGAAGCCTCCGACTTGGTCTGCCACGCCGTGGCCGCCAAGCCACGCAAGATCGCGCCCTGGTGGTCGCCGGGGGTCCAGGCGTGGTCCGATCTGACCCGAGGACGGGCGCAGCGTTTCATGGAACACGCGTTCCTCGCTGATCGCTATACGCCGCGTGTCCGGCGCGGACGCGGGCCGATCTGATCGAGCAGGACATTGACCTCGTCCGGGAAACCATTGGTCACCGCCTTCGGCGTCTTGGTCGGGAATCGGCGCGTGACGTGCTCCTCGGCGGCCGATCCCGGCAGGACGTAGACGGGTTCGGCCTTGTTCTGCAGCGGACGCACGACATCGTCGAGGTGGGTTTTGCGATCGTCGAGGTAGGCGCCGATCACATCCTCGCCGGGCCGGGCAGACGGCCATGCAGTATCCGGCCTTGTAGTTGGGTTTGAACGACAGGCTCTGCCACATCGAGAACGATTCGCCGGTGGTGACGCGCTCACGGTAATCGGCGGCGCTGTCGCTGTCGGCGACGGTTTCGGCCCAATCGGTGAAGCCGCCCATGAACTCTCGGTAGTTGTGGGTATAGCAGGCCTGGAAATCGAAGCCGCCGTCGTTGGTGATCGCGCCGACCGGACAGGCTGATACGCACAGCTTGCATTCCAGACACGGATTGAAATCCAATGCGGCGCTCGGCTCGTCGATCACCGCATCGGTGACCACCGTGCCGAGCAGGATGAAATTGCCGAACTTCGGGTGGATCACGTTGCGGTGGATACCCATGACGCCCAATCCGGCCGCCTCGGCCACCACCTTGTGCGCGATCACCCAGATCCGACCCGGGAACTTGTCGACCTCCATCGGATATCCAGGCGCGGGGTAGACGGCGCGGTACCCGGCATCCTGCAGGGCTCTGGTAATGCGGCGCGACACCTCGTTGGTCTCGTCGTCGGCGTGATTGAATTCGGTATTGGCCAGGCTGCGCATGGTGCTGCGCAGGTTGTCGCGGTTCATCCGGACACAGAAGGTGACGAATGTGCGTGCGGAGGGCAGGATTTCGCGCGCATGCTCGAGTTCGACCGCTACCCTCGGATCGTCGACCGGTACGAAACCCACATCG